>WFNH01000068.1 GCA_015488685.1 Marinosulfonomonas sp. | reverse complement strand
GTGATACTCCGCTGCCCCGGACTTGATCCGGGGCCTGCTGTCTTAGCCGCAAGAGGCCCCGCATCAGGTGCGGGGCAGCATCGGTTTGCCGTTGATCCACGTTGCCACGACCGCGCGATCATCTCCCATCATGATGGTCGGGAAAACCTGTTCCCAGAAATCATTGGCCCGTTCACTGCGCTGGGCAATTGCCGGTGTGGCAGCCAGATCCAGCACCACCAGATCAGCCTCTTTCCCCGTTGCCAGATTGCCGATGTTATCGTCCAGTCGCAGGGCGCGGGCTGAGCCACAGGTGGCCAGCCACAGCAATTGCGCCGGATGCAGCGTAGTGCTGGTCAACTGGCCGATTTCATAAGCCGCCGCCATGGTGCGCAGCATGGAAAAACTGGAACCGCCGCCGGTGTCGGTGGCAAGGCCGATGCGGTGACCAGAAGCCATCAAAGCGCCCATCTGGAACAGCCCCGACCCGATAAAGGTGTTCGAGGTGGGGCAGTGGATCAGGGCGGCGTCAACCTCGCGCAGGCGGGCTTTTTCACGCCCGGTCAGGTGGATGGCATGGCCGAACAACCCGCCTTTGCGCAACAGGCCGAAGGTCTCGTAGGTGTCCAGATAATCGCGCGCCTCGGGAAACAGCCGTTGCACCCATTCGATTTCATCGACCTGTTCGGACAGGTGGGTCTGCATCAGGCAATCGGGGTGCTCGGCCCAAAGGGCGCTAAGCGCTTCGAGTTGCTCCGGCGTGGATGTGGGCGAAAAACGCGGCGTGATGGCGTAAGACGCGCGCGCCCTCCCATGCCATTTTTCCAGCAGGGCGCGGCTGTCGTCATAGGCGGATTTGGCGGTATCCAGTAGGCCATCGGGCGCGTTGCGGTCCATACAGGTTTTGCCCGCCACGATGCGCTGGTCCCGTGTGGCGGCAGCCTTGAACAAGGCATCCACGCTGGCGGGGTGGATGGTGCAGAAACTGGCAATGGTGGTCGTGCCGTTGGCCGCTGTCAGGTCCAGATAGCGGGTAGCGGTTTTGGCCGCATAGTCAGGATCGGCAAAGCGCATTTCCTCGGGGAAAGTATAGGTGTTCAGCCAGTCAATCAGCCGTTTTCCCCAACTGGCGATGATGCCGGTTTGCGGATAATGGGCATGGGCGTCGATGAAACCGGCCATGATCAGGGCATCTCCGTAATCGGTGATCTTCGCCTGCGGATGGGTCGTACGCAGGTCATCCGCCGTTCCGGTGGCGATGATTTTGCCGCCTTCAACCAGCACCGCGCCACACCGCTCATGACGGGTGGAATCGCCCACCGGCGTATGGAACGGATCGGCGGTAAATGTCAGGGTCTGGCCCAGCAAAAGTTGCGCGGTGGTCATGTGGTTCTCCGAGTTTTCACAGCGCCCCAGATTAGGCGCATCAAAGCGTCGGGGGAAGCCCCCATTTTCGCTGTTTTTTGCAGGCGGGACCGGCTATGTAGAGCGAAGAACGTCGGACAGGGGCAGGATATGACCGCAGAACAGCAAGAAAACCGCGACGGACTGGATCAGGATTTCGCGCTGGGCAACCGTTTGATCGATGAAGTGATCGAGGCGGTCGAACAGGGCGATAGCGTAACGTTGACGCATTTGCTGGAGCCGCTGCACTCGGCCGATATTGCCGATATTCTGGAACAGATCAGCGCCGGTCAGCGCCGTGCCCTGTTGCGCCTGTGGAAAGGCGGGATTGAGGGCGAGGTTCTGTCCGAACTGGACGAATCCCTGCGCGAAGAGGTGATGGAAAGCCTTGCCCCCGAGGAACTGGCCGAAGCGGTGCGCGATCTGGAAACCGACGATGTGGTCGACCTGCTGGAAGATCTGGATGCGCCGCAACAGGACGAGATTCTGGACGCACTGGAGGATGCCGACCGTGTTGCGGTCGAGCGGGCGCTGACATATCCCGAGGATTCTGCCGGTCGTCTGATGCAGCGCGAACTGGTGGTGGCACCGGAACACTGGACGGTTGGGCAGGCGATTGACTATCTGCGCAAGCAGAAGGATCTGCCAGAGCAGTTTTACCATATGATTCTGGTCGATCCCAAAATGCGCCCGACGGGATATGTGACGCTGGGCAAGTTGCTGAGCAGCCCGCGCAACACGAAACTGCAGGACATCACCGAAGACAGCTTTCGAACCATTTCCGTTCATCAGGACGAAGAAGATGTGGCCTATGCGTTCAACCAGTATCACCTGATTTCAGCCCCCGTGGTGGATGATGACGACCGTCTGGTCGGGGTGATCACCATTGATGACGCGATGGCTGTACTGGACGAAGAACACGAGGAAGACATGCTGCGTCTGGCCGGTGTTGGTGAAAGCAGCCTGTCTGATCCGGTGTTGGAGACATCCAAGCGCCGCCTGCCGTGGCTGTTTGTGACGATGTTTGCTGCGATTGCCGCCTCGTTCGTGATTTCGCAGTTTTCCGACACGATTGCCCAATTCGTGGCCCTTGCGGTTTTGATGCCGATTGTGGCCTCGATGGGGGGCAATGCGGGCACACAGGCGCTGACCGTGGCGGTGCGGGCGCTGGCAACCAAAGACATTACCAGTGCCAACGTCTGGCGGGTGATCCGGCGGGAAATAATGGTGGGGCTGGTCAATGGCGCGGTATTTGCCGTGGTGATAGGGGGGATTGGCACACTGTGGTTCGGGATGCCGATGCTGGGCGTGGTGATTGGCGCGGCTTTGGTGATCAATCTATTGGTGGCCAGTTTTGTCGGGGTGGTTGTGCCTGTACTGCTGGATAAAATTGGGATTGATCCGGCACTGGCATCGGGGGCATTTGTAACGACAATGACCGATATGGTCGGATTTTTTGCTTTTCTGGGACTGGCATCGGTGATGTTGTTATGAGCGATCTGAAGGATGTGAAAGCGGCGGCACGCAAGGCGGGGTTTGAACGACGCAAGGCGGCGCATGAGGCGGCGCAGGGGGAATTGGCCGCGGCGCGGTTGCTGGAGTTTTTAGAGCCACATGCGGGGCAGACGATTTCGGGCTATATGCCGATCCGCACCGAGATTGATCCGCTGCCGGTGATGGCCAAGATGGCGCAAAACGGCTTTGTGGTGGTGCCGGTGATCGAGGGGGCAGGGAAGCCTTTGAAGTTTCGGCAATGGACTCCGGAGTGCGAGATGGTGGCGGGGCCGTTCGGGGCGCGCGTGCCGGCGGATGGCGCGTGGCTGGAGCCGGAAGTTCTGATCGTGCCGCTGGTGGCGTTTGACCGTAGCGGCGGGCGGCTGGGCTATGGCGGCGGGTTTTATGACCGTACCTTGCAGATGCTGCGGGAACGCCGCCCGACGGTGGCGGTGGGGTTCGCCTATGCGGGGCAAGAGGCAGATGGATTGCCGCTGGAGCCGACCGACCAGCCGCTGGATGCGATCGTGACCGAGCGCGAGACGTTGGTGTTCGGGTAGGGCTGTTTAATGGTGGCCCTTGCGGGCCGCTTTGTATCTCGACCCCGAAAATGGGTCTCGGATTTGCCTGCGGCGCGGATATTTGGGCAAAAGAGAAACTGGGGATTGCTCTTGTGGTGTCGTCACAATAGGCAGGACATATGAGAATTCTGTTTTTAGGCGATGTGGTCGGCCGCGCGGGGCGTAATGCTGTGGCGGAACGGCTGAAGGGGCTGCGCGATGACTGGCGGCTGGATTTCGTTGTGGTGAATGGTGAAAACGCCACCAACGGGGCCGGACTGTCGGCAGCACATGCCAAAGGGTTGCTTGAGGCCGGTGCGGATTGTGTCACGCTGGGCGATCATGCGTTTGACCAGCGCGATATGCTGACCTTTATTGATCAGGAACCGCGCATCATCCGGCCTTTGAATTTTGCCAAAAACGCACCGGGCAAGGGCGCGCGTCTGTTTTCGGATGCGCGCGGGCGCAAGATACTGGTGACACAGGTTCTGGGGCAGGTGTTTATGAAGCGCCCGTTTGATGATCCGTTTTCGGCTGTCGATGAGGTCTTGAAAGCGCACCCGCTGGGCGGGATGGCGCAGGCCATTCTGGTGGATGTGCATTGCGAGGCCACGAGCGAGAAGATGGGCATGGGCCACTGGTGCGACGGGCGTGCAAGTATGGTGGTTGGTACGCATACGCATGTGCCCACGGGGGACGCGCAGATATTGCCCAAGGGATGCGCCTTTCAAGCCGATGCGGGGATGTGCGGTGACTATAATTCGGTGATCGGCATGGACAAGGAAGAACCCCTGCGTCGCTTTATCACCGGCATGGGCAAGGGAAGGTTTCAACCGGCCAAGGGCGAGGCAACGCTGTCGGGCCTGTTTGTGGAAACCGATGACAAGACCGGCAAGGCGACTGATGTGCAGATGGTGCGCGTTGGCGGGCGGTTGCAGCAATCAGGGCCAACGGGGTGAAGCCATCAACGCTGTATTATCTGGTGCTGGTCCTGATGGGCGCGGCATGGGGGGCGGTGTTTCCGCTGTCCAAGATTGCGGTTTCCACCGGCTATAAACCGTTTGGCATTCTGGTCTGGCAAATGCTGGTTGGCCTGCTGCTGGCCGGAATTCTGACGGTATTGCGGGGGCGCCGGTTAACGCTGTCGCCACGCTATTTCATCCTGTTTCTGGGCATTGCGCTGCTGGGCACGGTGGTGCCGAACTGGTTTTCCATCACCGCCGCCAAAGAACTGCCCGCAGGCGTCATTTCGGTGATCATCGCGCTGGTGCCGTTGTTTTCCATGCCGATTGCGCTGCTGCTGGGGTTCGAGAAACTGTCGGTGATCCGACTGTTTGGCACATTTTGTGGGGCAATTGCGGTGTTTTTACTGATCGGGCCAGACACAAGCCTGCCCGAAGGCACCAAGGTGATCTATGTGCTGGTCGCGGCGATGGCACCGTTTCTGTATGGCTGCGAGGGCAATTTCCTGACGTGGTATGGTTCGCGCGGGCTGGATGCGTTGCAGATCCTGTTCGGGGCTTCGGTGATCGGGCTGGTTTTGGCGATACCTTTGGCGCTGGGCAGTGGGCAATTCATCAGCCCGTTGCATCCGTGGGGGGCGCCGGATTGGGCGATCCTTGCGGCGTCAACCATCAACTGGAGCGCCTATGCCGGATATGTCTGGCTGATCGGCAAGGCGGGGCCGGTGTTTTCGGCGCAGGTCGGTTATCTGGTGACGCTGTTTGGTGTGCTGATTTCGATGGTGTTTCTGGGCGAGAGCTATTCCTGGTTTGTCTGGATGGCGATGGCGCTGATGCTGCTGGGTATTTTTCTGGTGCAGCCGCGTGACAAAGCGGCCTGATTGGGCGACACTTGGCGCATGGAAATGACGTTGTTTACCTTTTCCCAGACCGCACAGGCGGTGATCACCCTGATGGTGGTGGCCGGCATGTTCGTGCTGTTCCTGCGCGAGGTATTTCCGACCGAAGTGGTGGCAATCGCGGGCGCAGCGGTGCTGCTGGCGCTTGGGATATTGCCCTATGATGACGCGCTTGCGGTTCTGTCGAACCCGGCACCCTGGACCATTGCGGCAATGTTCATCGTGATGGGGGCTTTGGTGCGCACCGGCGCGCTGGACTGGTTCACCAAGATTGCCGAACGAAACGCGCAAACGCGCCCCGCCGTGGCGATTGGGGCCTTAATGGCCTTTGTGGTGGTGGCCAGCGCCGTTGTGTCAAATACGCCGGTGGTGGTGGTGATGATACCGGTGTTCGTGCAACTGGCCAAAAAGATGAATGTTTCGGCCAGCAAGCTGCTGATCCCGCTGTCTTATGCGGCAATTCTGGGCGGCACGCTGACCTTGATCGGCACCTCGACCAACCTGCTGGTGGACGGGGTGGCGCGGGCCAACGGGATGCAGGCGTTTTCGATTTTCGAGGTCACGCCACTGGGCATTATTCTGGTGATATGGGGCATGATTTACCTGCGCTATATCGCGCCGCGCCTGTTGCCGGATCGGGACAGTCTGGCGAACCTGCTGTCCGATAAATCCCGCATGAAATTCTTTACCGAAGCCGCGATCCCGCCGGAAAGTGATCTGATCGGGCGCGAGGTGTTGAGCGTGCAATTGTTCAAACGCGACGGGGTGCGGTTGATCGACGTTTTGCGTGGCGATCAATCCTTGCGGCGGAATCTGAAGGATGTGGTTTTGCAGGTCGGGGACCGCGTGGTATTGCGCACAGCGATGACGGAATTGCTGTCATTGCAGCGCAACAAAAGCCTAAAGCGGGTGGACCAGTTAAGCGCGGTCGAGACCAAAACCGTCGAGGTTCTGATCACGCCGGGGGGCAAGATGATCGGGCGCAAGCTGGGCGATTTACGGCTGCGGCGGCGCTATGGCGTCTATGTACTGGCGGTGCATCGGCGGGACAAGAACATCAGCGGGCAACTGGATGATCTGGTGGTGCAGGTGGGCGATACCCTGCTGCTGGAAGGCGCACCCGAAGACATTCAGCGGTTGGCGACGGATGTGGGGCTGGTTGATATTTCCCATCCTTCTGCCCGCGCGTTTCGCCGTGCACATGCACCGATTGCGGTGTTGTCACTGCTGTTGATCGTCGGGCTGGCGGCGCTGGGCATTGCGCCGATATTCCTGCTGGCGATACTGGCGGTGGCGCTGGTACTGGTGACCCGATGTATTGACGCGGACGAGGCCTTTTCCTTTGTCGATGGTCGCCTTTTGGCGATGATTTTCGCGATGCTGGCAATAGGCGCGGCACTGGAAACATCCGGCGCAGTGGCACTGATTGTGCGGGCCTTGGCGCCCTATATGGGGGCATTGCCGCCGTTCCTGATTGTCTGGGCGATCTACCTGCTGACTTCGGTTCTGACCGAACTGGTTTCAAACAATGCCGTGGCCGTGGTGGTAACGCCGATTGCCATCGGCTTGGCCACCGAAATGGGGATTGATGCGCGGCCCTTGGTGGTGGCGGTGATGGTGGCGGCCTCGGCATCGTTTGCAACGCCGATCGGCTATCAGACGAATATGCTTGTTTACGGACCCGGTGGGTACAAGTTTACCGATTTCATGCGGGTGGGGATTCCGCTGAACCTGTCGGTCGGGTTGCTGGCCAGCCTAATCATTCCGTTTATGTGGCCGCTATGAAGGCGGTGCGCGGGCATTGGCAAATGCTTGTCATCACGGCGGCGATCCTTTTGCTGTGGTTCACCCCCGTGATCATCCCGCTGAAAATACTGATCGTGTTTTTTCACGAGCTAAGCCATGCTTTGGCCGCTTGGATGACGGGTGGGTCGGTTGATAGCATCCGCATTTCGCCACAGCAGGGCGGGGTGACGGTGACGCGCGGGGGCAATGTGTTTTTGCAGATGTCGGCGGGGTATCTGGGGTCTTTGCTGATCGGGGTATTTCTGTTTCTGGGCGCGGTGCGCAGCCATGCAGACCGCATCATGATGGCAGGGCTGGGGGCTGTTATGTTGTTGATCGCGGCGCTGTATATCCGCGACGGATTTGCGCTGGCCTTTATTCTGGGCGGGGGCGCGTTGATGCTGGTCGCCGCGCGGTTTTTATCGCGCGATGTGAATGACCTTGTGCTTCGGGTGGTCGGGCTGACCAGCATGATCTATGTGCCGATGGACATATTCAGCGACACGATTGCGCGCTCTGAATTGCGCTCGGATGCCTATATGATGGCCGACCGGTTTGGCGGCGCGACGATGATGTGGGGCGGGTTGTGGTTGCTGATTTCGCTACTGGTGATCGGGCTGTGCCTGCGCTATGGGCTGGGCAGGCACAGCAATATTACCCGTTCTAATTTTCCCGAAACGCCCGCGACATAGAATCCACAATCGGTTTGGTCAGATACTGGAAGAACGTGCGTTCCTGCGTTTTGATCAGCACCTCGGCGGGCATTCCCGGTGTTGGTGTGAATCCCGGCACGCGGGCCAGTTGTTCGGGCGACAGGCTGACCCGCGCCAGATAGACCTCGCGGCGACGACCGGTTGCGGTTTTGTCGGGTATCGCATCGGCCGAGACATAAAACACCTTGCCATACAGCACCGGCGTGGTGCGCCGGTTCAGGGCGACCAGACGCACAGTGGCCTCGTGGCCAATAGTGACGCTATCGATTTCGGTGCGCCGAACCAAGGCTTCGATAATCAAGGCAGCGCCTTCGGGGAGAATTTCCAGAATGGGTTTACCACCTGCAATAACCCCGCCGGGTGTGTGGTAATATAGGCGCAGAATCGTGCCGGATACCGGTGCTGTGATTTTTGTGCGGTGAAGAATATCAGTGGCATTCAAAACCTTTTCGGTGACACTGTCCATTTCGGCCTGCACCGACTGGATTTCATCCAGCGCGGCCTGATAATAGGCCTGCTTGGTCTGGTCAATCTGACGTTCGTATTTACTGATCAGGGTGGTGCTTTCCTCAATCTCGGCGGTCAGGCGGGCGATTTGACCCGCGCCTTCGGCTTTGGCGCGCAATAGGGCATTTATTTCAGGTTTGCGGATCAGACCTTTGTCGAACAGTTCGGATTTTGCTGTGTAATCCTCGTTCAGGATATCGATCTGGGTTTGGAGCGTTTCCCGCTGGATGGTATAGCCATTTATGCGTTGTTCCAGCGCTTTTATATTGGCCTCGATCAGGCGGATATCATTGGCTTTTTTGGCGCTGGACATATTAAAGTTGATCCGCTGCCCTTGAATGATTTCGGCCACTTTGGGATCACTGGCTTGTGTCAGAAGGTCGGCGGGAAAGGGCAAGTTGTCCAGCCCCTGATACTCGGCCAACAGGCGGGCGTTGATCGCTTTAAGCCGGGCCAACCGTAGAACCAGTTCGGTTTTGCGGGTCTTGGCGGATGTGTCATCAAGCAGCACAAGCGTTTGACCCGCTTCGACATGGTCCCCTTCGGTCACCATGATTTCCTCGATGATCCCGCCTTCCAGATGTTGCAGCACCTTGTTGCTGCCGGTTGCCACGAAACTGCCTTGTGCGATGACGGCGGCCGCCAGGGGCGCGCGAAAGGCCCAATACCCGAAACCACCAAAGGCAACCAGCATCAGCATAAGGCCGAACGTACCGATGCGGTTTATGCGGCGGGGGACTTCCTCGTACCAGTCCAGGGGTTGCTCATAGAGTTGCAGCTCGGTCATTGGTCATTTCCTGTTGTGCCGGTAAATCAAGGGTTCCCGATCTGTCCGGCGTTTTCTTCTTTTTGGCGCTTGGCAAGGGCTTTCAGCACTTCGACCCGATGGCCAAACATTGCAATATTGCCGCCTGCCATCACCATGATCTTGTCCACGACACTCAGAAGCGAAGGTTTCTGGGTGATGACAACAACGGTGATGTTTTCGGATTTCGCGTGTTTCAGGGCGCGGGCCAAAGCCTGATCACCGGCGGTGTCCAGATTCGAGTTCGGCTCGTCCAGAACCAGCAGGCGCGGGTTGCCAAAGAAGGCGCGTGCCAACGCGATGCGTTGCTTTTGCCCGCCCGACAGGGGCGCGCCATCCGCGGCAACGATGGTTTCGTATCCTTGCGGGAAGCTGGCAATCATTTCATGGACATCGGCCAGAACGGCGGCTTGATGAATCTGTTCATCCGGCACATTGCGTCGCATTCTGGCAATGTTGTCTTTGATGGTTCCGGGGAACAGCTGGACGTCTTGCGGCAGGTAACCGATGTTTTCACCAAGCTGGCGTTGGTCCCAGTTGCGCAGGTCCATCAGGTCCAACCGGACACAGCCCGATGTGGGCAAGATCGAGCCAACCAGCATTTTGCCAAGTGTGGTTTTGCCCGCGCCGGAATTGCCGATCACAGCAAGGGATTCCCCCGGTTGCAGCGAAAAGCTGAATCCGTTCAGCACAACGGTTTTAGTGCCCGCCGGAACAAACAACAGGCGCTCGACACTCAGGTGCCCTTCGGGGCGTGGCAGGATCAGCCGTTCGTGATTCAGGGGGGACGAGCGCAGCAAACAGGCAATCCTGTCATAGGCGCTGCGCGATAACAGAAAGTGACTCCAGCCTTCTATTGCACCTTCAATCGGAGCAAGGGCACGGCCTGCGATGATGGACGCCGCAATCACCATCCCGCCGGTAAGTTCCCCTTCGAGGGACAAATAGGCACCCCAGCCCAATATGGTGATTTGAGTTAACAGGCGCACAGTGCGGGACAGGGCGGATGCGATGATGTTGCGGTCCTGTGCCTGCACCTGTTCCTTCAGAGATGCGGCGGTGTCGCGGCCCCAGATCGAGACCGCTTCGGGGATCATGGCCAGCGCGTTGATGATCTGGCTGTTGCGCGACATGGAATCCAGATGAAGGTTGGCTTTGGACAGGTGTATGTTGGCACGGGCAAACGGTTTGGCCGTTACCTTTTGGTTGATGATTGCAATCACCAACAGGATCAGGGCTGTGACAACCACGATATATCCAAGGTGCGGATGGACCATGAAAATGGCCAGTATGAACAACGGGGCAAACGGGACATCCAGAAAGGACAGCAATGTTCCCGACACCAGAAAGGCGCGCAATTGTTGCAGGTCTCCCAATGTCTGGTATTCGCGTCCCGAACTGTGCAGGGCGGCGCGGGCGGCGGCACTCAGGATTGGCGAACCAAGTTGAACCGCCACTTCGACCGCAGTGCGCATCAGAATGAACCGGCGCACAGCATCCAGGATGGCCTGTAGGATTATGGCGCCTACAATTACCGAAGTTAACATCACCAGCGTATCCAGTGACCGGCTGGTCAGAACACGAGAGGAAATCTGGAACAGGTAAATCGGGATGGAAAGCACCAGAATGTTGGTGGCCAATGTAAACAGACCGACCAGCAGCAGGTTGCGCCGCACAGCGCGGATGCCGCGTTTAAGACTGCTTTCAAACCCGGCCGGATCGGTGCGCTTGTGGAATTTGCGGTTATCGCCGCCACCACTGCCACCCGCTCCAGCGGCGGGCACTCCGGCCTTGCCGCTGATTGTGGTTCCATGCTTGCCGGTCGAACCGCCCTGATCATTTCCACCCTTGCGGGCCGTGTCAGGGTCACGAACGACGCGTTGCGCAGGGGTTAGCCGAAGCGGCACCTTCGCGCGACTGCTACGAAACACCGGTGGTGTTTCGTCTGCGCCACCCGTTTGGTAATCATTTGTATCTTTCACTGTTCCACCCTTCTTTCCTGCCCGTTTGTTTTTCTAGGCCAAGACCGACTGCATCACATCGGCAGGTGGCTCATCGGATATTACCGGCGCCAGATCTCCGTCGCCGCCGGTTTGAGGGGTCTCAATCATGTCATCTGCCAGAAACAACACGGCCTCGTTGGCCAATCCGGCAGTGTCGCTAACGACGAGGGGGTCATCAGTAGAGACAAGCCCTGCCTGATACAGCATGGCATCCGAATATTGATCTCCACCGACGTAAACGGTTGAATCCACGCCAAGATCTATGATCGACGCATCATTGATAAGCGCATTTGATCCGGATATGACCTTGATATTCGCGCCATCCATGCTCTGCGCAGTTTCACTGGCCAAAGCGACCTGATCGGCATCCCCCAGAACATTGACCTGTTCGATTGCCTGCACATCCAACACATCACCATCAATATACAAAACCCGCAGAACCTGTGTGCCATCCAATGCTGCATCGTTCAGAACCGCGTCGTCCACATTGTCCGATCCACCATCAAGCAAAGAGGCCGTTTTTGCATAGTAATCCGGCATTTCCTCCAGCGTATTAATACCGCTTTGATAGATCGTCGCCTGATTCCAAAGCAGGTTGTCCGATCCTTCAATCGTGCCGGTAAAGCCGCCTTCAACATGGATGTTGTCGGTATCTAACAGCACATTGGTTTGCGAGATCGCCCGCAGGTCAATCATATTGCCGCCGATAACAATCAGATCATAGTGGAACCCCAGCTCTTCGAGCGAAGCCATGTTGATCAGGGTATTGTCCCCCAGATCCAGATAGGTTTCCGCCGCTGAAAAGGTGATGCTGACGACATCATTGTCATAGGCAAAATTGTATTGCTGGATGTAGTTTACATTGACCACATCCCCATCAATTCGTGTGACGACAACGTTTTCAGGCCCACCTGTATATCCGCTTTCGGCGACGGCATTGGCAACGGTGGTGATCGCCGAGCTGTTAAGTCCGTGAGTTGTGGAGGAGATTACAACGCCCGCTGCAATGTTTGTCGTATCGGTATCGTTCCAGACATTGACCTGACCAACGGCAGTGACGGAAACATAATCGCCCATCACTGCAATGACGGGGGCGTCCAGCCAGTTCGTTGTGATAACGGCTTGGTTCACCATGATTGACGAACCGGTATTGACAATGTGCTCGGGTTCGCCCACCTGCGGTTCCGCGTCGTCACTTGGCTTTTGCACTTCGGGCAGGGCGTCTTTCAGGTTGCTAATGACCTCTGTGTAGTCGCCGTTTTCGACAATACCAACCGCATCCTGCCCATGCATCAGGTTGATCGTGGCACCTTCCGTTTCAGGGGCAGTAAGGGTGGCAAGTGTTTCAACCGCAACCATTGCATTCTGCGCGATGGCGTCTCCGTTTTCCGGCAGATCGGGTATCTGCACAATCTGTAAGCTGTCTGCAGTATTTGCCAGTGCATTAACAGCCGTATGGTAAACGGACGTGGGCACGAAATCGACACCCAGATCGACATTGCCGAATATATCATCGTCAACCAGCAGATTTTGCTGAATGTTTATAGTGGCCACTGACGATGGCGGGTGGAGTATGAATTGAAAACTGTAAACTCCGAATCCGCCGATTTGTGAATCCAGCGGCAGATCGGGCAGGGTGCCTAATGCGATTTTCTCGACGTTAAGCGCTTTCGCACCGGCATCCGGCATCGAGCGAACGGGGGATTTAATATTGATTTGCGTTGAGTGGGAATAGCTGTTGATATTCAATCCCGGCTCAAACCCGTTTTCCGAGTAAGGGCTTGTCACCTTGACATTGACATTCAGAAGGTCATTCGGCCCGTCTATTTTTTTAACTTCAGCGCGGAATTTATCATAGTCCATGCGTAAACGGGCGGCTTCGGAGTTGTTTTCAAATAACCCGATGAAATGTGCAATGATTTCTGATTTATCGTCAAAGGCCATTTTCGTGTCCTGCAAATATGAGGTAAATCAGTGACTTGCCCATGGTCACGATGAAAATAGATTTTCGTATCTCTGAAATTGTGGCCTGCGCGAAAGAGGTCAGCCGCGCAGGCCGGTGTTTTGGGTTGACCCGATTAGCTGGTTGAGTCGTCACCAATCATGGTCGAGTCAAGTGATCCGCCAACAACTGTCATATCGACCGCGTTACCAAGCACGTTGGCACCCATTACGATATTCTGGTTAAAGGCAGTCGTGTTGACCAGTGCCGAAGCATCGGCTGCCGAGGATCCGGTTACATAACCGTCATGGCCATTGCCTGAACCCCAGCTGCCGGAAGAGGTCCCGTTTCCGCCGGCGCCTGTCCAGGCCATGCCGCCATCACCACCGTTGCCACCGTAAACGGCCGCATCGTTGCCACCAGCAATACCACCTGTTGCGTCACCTGCACTGGCTCCTGCGCCAATGGCGCCTCCACCCATGCCACCCATGCCGCCCATGGCGTCTGCAACGCCAACACCGACACCGATACCAACACCGACACCAGGTCCATTGCCACCGTCAGCGTCGCCGCTGTCGCCGCCATTACCACCTTCGCCGGCACCCAGGCCCAGCCCGGCTGCGATCAGGCCAAGTCCGACACCAACACCTACGCCAGTGGCTGCGCCACCGTCGCCTGCATCGGACGAACCGCCGTCACCGCCTGAACCGGATCCGCCACCAAGTCCACCAAGACCTGCCGACATTGCACCGGCGCCTGCGCCATCACCACCGTCTCCGGCACTGTTCGAGCCACCTTCGACTTCGCCAAAGGAACCACCGGTTGCATCGGAGCTACCACCGTATGCTTCGGCATAGCCGTCTTCGCCGTTAGCGTCGGCGCTGCCGCCACCATCGCCACCGTAGCCGGAATTGCCGATGCCTTCACTGGCATTTGCCGTTCCCCCATCCGCATTACCGTTTTGGTAAAACGCGGCGTCGTTGCTGACGGTCGCATTGCTAAGTTCGTCGTTGTCATACAGCGTATTATTCTGCGAATTAACAGTTCCGACATCGTTGCCGGCCCCTGTCAAAGCATCATTCAACACCGAACCCAGATCAATGTCATTGCCGGGATCAAATGCCATCGGCCCATCAGACATGACGATGTTCCCGATGCTGCTGTTTGTCATATTCAGGTCCAGATCGGCAAAGTCGTTATCTGTTGGCTCATACCCGTCCAGATTCATGCTGACATCGACATTCACATCTGTATTTGACGAATTGCTTACGTCAGTTGATGAAACATTCGAAACATCGGCATTGGCCGAACTGTTCGAGTCACTGTTGGAATTTGAACTGGAATCAGACGCTGCCTGAGCGGCCGAGCCTGAATTCGATGAGGACCCTGAGTCAGCCCAGGAACCAGCATCAGAATCGCTTTGGGAGCCAGAGTAGTTTTCGTTATAGTTCAGGTTTCCGTTTGCGTTCAGGTTCCCGTTGGCATTGCCATTCAGGTTCAGGTTGTCACTGCTTTGGTGCTGTCCCTGGCCTTGATGTTGGCCTTGGCCTTGATGTTGGCCTTGGCCCTGACCTTGTCCCTGACCTTGTCCTTGTCCCTGACCTTGCAGTTGGCCTTGCAGTTGACCTTGAAGTGCGAAGAGATTTCCGTGACGATTTCCGCTCATGGCGAAACTCCTTTTAATTGGACCCGTCGATCGCCAGTCTATCCAAAACGACCATTGCGGGTATGATGAAAAATATTTTGGTTAAGAATTCCGGCGCACAAATTTCAGTCGCCGTAACGAATCATATTTTTGGTTAAGCACCCCCTTTCATTGAGCAGTTTTTGGCAACATAATGTTTTGTTGTTGGAAGAACGCTCCAAATAAAAACAGCAATCGATAAATCAAAAATTCATTAGTAAATGTGACACCGCGAAAATTGTGGCGTCTGGAATCATATTGCCGATAACCAAGCGAAAGAAATAGCTGGTCATAGGGTCTATTCAGTTCTCTGGGGAAAGGGCGTGTCTAAAAAATGACACAAAAACAACATGGTATTGATCGTTTTCATAATAGAAAAATAGGTTTGACTGGCTCTTTACCCGACCAAAGGAATAGATGATTTTAGCCTCGGCTATCCATTGGGTTAGGTGGAATCATATTTTGGATTGCTGGTTGGCCCATTGTGTGATGTTCAGTTCGAAAACAATGCTGGAACGATCTAATGGCGTTGCCGAGATTACTAATCAAATGGTTAATACCACCCCCCGCAGTTTTTATGCTACTGTAACTCTGATGCGAGTAGTTACTGTTTTAAGTATGTACTGTTTTTATTAATTAGGCCTGTTTTTGTTAGGCCCCAAGCCATCGGAGTTCGGTTATTTCACCGAACCGGAGTATTCAAAAATCGAATTCGCCATTCCTGGCTTGGAACTGTAAATTTATAAAGGTGGGAAATGGGAAATATTATCATGAAGAACGACCCGGGGGGGACCCCGGTCGGGGCAGGTGCGCAGAACGATGTTCTGGTGTTTGTCGGGTCCAAACAATGTTTTTCGGATGTTCTGTTAAGAACAATTGCTGGTGAACTGAACAATTCACAAGCTGTGCGATTTGACGAACTGTCCGATTTTCAAAACTATATCCAGTGGAACCAGTCTCCTATCGGGTTGGTTGTTGTTGAAGCGCAGCAATGCCATCACGATCAGAAGATATGTAAAAGCATTCTGGATGCGATGGCCAGCAAACACCCATCCGTACGTTTGGCGATTGCCTATTGGGAAGCGGATCTTGACCGGTTGTTATCACAGAGGTTTTCAGCCCAGATGCTGGATAGTACACGGAAGATCGTTCAGGGATATGTCCCGATGAATGTCGGCATTGATATATGGCTATCTGTAATTCGGTTGTTGATATGCGGGGGGGATTATTTTCCGCCCGAAGTGGTTGTGCGTCGCCAGGCGCTCTATCGGGAATGGGATGCATCCAAGGCTGAAGATGCAATTCCCGAACCCGCCGAAATGTCGGCAGCGCAGGCCGCACAGGTTGCGAACAGGGAGCGTGAAAACCCGTTGACCAAACGGGAAACGCAAGTGATCGAGCATGTTGTCGGAGGAATGCAAAACAAGGAAATCGCCCGAAAGCTGAAGCTGTCGGAACATACGGTCAAACTGCATATACATCATATTATTTCCAAGATGAGTGCGAAAAACCGGACCGAAGCGGCGATGCGGTATATGAACCTTAAGGGTGCTGCCAGATGATATCAGTGCCGCCCGATGCATCAATAATGCCGGAAGATGCGGGCGAAGCGGCCTTGCAGCAGGTGTTGTTGCTGGTCGGGCGGCTGAATTATACTTGGACCAACACCGAAAGCCTGCTGATCCATATCATCGCCGGACTGGCCGGGGTGGACAAGGACGTCGCAGTAGTGATTTTCCTGACCTTGAACACAACGCGCGCGCGTGTGGATATGGTGAATCGTCTGGCCAAGATGGAGCGCTGCCCCGACGATCAGCGACAGGCGGTGTTAAAGCTGACAACAGCCCTGATGCGCGAGGCGGCGTTGCGCAACCGCTACAATCACTGCATCTATTCCTTTGATCCCGAGGATGGCCAGATCCAGACCATCATGATGCGCATTCAGGACCGTAAACACGACATTCAAGTGGGCAAAATGCAGCCAGTCGATGATGCGGAAAGCAAAAACATCGAAAAGGCAATCGGGCGGTTGCAGGATCTGAATCGCGATTTCTGGGCGCTGGTGCGTGAATACGGCTATCCGGCCTGAAGCTGTTATAGCGGCCAGAACAGCAGTATCGCCGGAATGCTGATGGCGACCACCAGAATTTCCAGCGGTAGCCCCATGCGCCAGTAATCCCCGAAGCTGTAGCCACCGGGGCCAAGGATCAGGGTGTTGTTCTTGTGCCCGATCGGGGTCAGGAAGGCACAGGATGCGGCCACTGCAACCGCCATCAGGAACGGATCGGGATTGACCCCCAGCGTTTGCGCCATCTGGATACCGATGGGGGCGGCGACGATAGTGGTGGCGGTGTTGTTCAGCACATCTGATAGCGACATGGTGACGATCATCAACACCGTCAGGATCGCCCAGGGCGGCATCCCGCCGGTCAGATTGATCAGCCATCCGGCAATCAGTTCGGTCCCGCCCGAGGTCTCCAAGGCCGAGCCAAGCGGGATCATCGACCCCAGCAGCACCACCACAGGCCATGAAATATGGTCGTAAATATCCGCCAGCGGCAGGATTTTGGTCAGCACAAAGCCGACCACAACCAGCCCCAGCGCAATCGGCAGATAGATCAGGCCCAGACTGGCGGCGGCTACGGCAGCGGCGAACATACCGATGGCCAGCCAGACCTTTTTCTCGTCCGTCACGGCCAGTCCGCGATCGGCCAGCGGCAGGCAGCCCAGCCATTCGGTGACATCCGCCGCTTTATCCTGCGGCACCAGCAGCAACAGGATGTCACCGGCCCGCACCACGGTTTTGCGCACCTGTTTGGTGATCCGTTTACCGCTGCGGGAAATCCCCATCAGCACCGTGCGTTGCCGCCATCCAAGGCCGACAGCCTGTGCGGTCTTGCCGTTGATGCGGGCATCCTCGGGCACCACCACCTCGACGATTTGCAGACCGTCCCCATCGGCCTGTAGCGCTTCCTGGCGTTTGCTTTCTGCGAAATCCAGCGACAGGGCAGCACGAAATTCATCCAGCGCATCGGGGTTGGCTTCAAGAACCAACGCGTCCCCCGCCTGTAATTTCACGTTCTGGGCGGTGCCGTAACGCCGCTTGCCATCCCGCACCAACCCAAGGATGGCGACATCGTTTTTATCCGCAACCTCGGTCAGGTCACGCACCCGCTTGCCGATGTGTTTGGAGTCTTCGGGCACGGTCAGTTCTGCAATATATTGCGCCATATCCGCCATCGGATCGCCGGCTTCACTCGAGTCATCGCCCTGTGGGATCAGGCGCCAACCGATGAAGGCCACGAACAGCAGGCCCGCAAGGGCAGTCACCCCGCCCACGGGGGCGAAATCGAACATGCCAAATGGCTCGCCCAGACTGTCCTCGCGGATGGTGGCGATGATGATATTGGGGGGCGTGCCGATCAGGGTGACCATGCCGCCAAGGATGGTGGCGAACGACAGTGGCATAAGCGACAGGCCGGGTTTGCGACCGGCCTTGCGGGCGGTCTGAATGTCGACGGGCATAAGCAAGGCCAGCGCCGCGACGTTGTTCATAAAGGCCGACAGCACACCGCCGATGGCGCCCATCAGGGCGATATGCGCGCCCAGTTTTCGACTGGAATCGACCAGCGTGCGGGTGATCAGGAACACGGCCCCCGACCGAACCAGACCGGCGGAGACCACCAACACCAATGCGACTACCAAAGTGGCCGGATGGCCGAACCCGTCAAAAGCGTGTTTGGTGGGGATCACGCCCAGCACCACCCCGACCAGCAAGGCGGTAAAGGCCACAAGGTCATAGCGGAACTTCCCCCAGAGCAGCAGGGCAAATACGGCTCCGAATAGGGAAAAAAGGATAATCTGGTCACTGGTCACGGGCGCGGCTCCTGTTTGACTGGGTTTAGTTGAAGCTTATACTGTCGTGTATTGCAATGTTTTGTCGGGTGGCGCGGCTGTTTTCTTGCAAAGAAAACAGGACGAAATCTTTGAAAGATTTCGGGGCTGTCGACAATGCTGGATGCGTGCGTATGTGGATACGTAGAAATCACCTTCTATGACTTTGCAATGTTGTGCAGGCCTGTTTGGTGTTTTATAGAGATGTGAAATCTGGAAAACTCGACGGGGTATCATCATGGCAGGCCACTCAAAATGGGCAAACATCCAGCACCGCAAGGGGCGTCAGGACAAATTGCGCTCGAAACTGTTCTCAAAGCTGTCCAAGGAAATTACCGTGGCCGCCAAAATGGGCGATCCGGACCCCGATAAAAACCCGCGCCTGCGCATGGCGGTGAAAGAGGCCAAGTCGAATTCCGTGCCCAAGGACGTGATCGAGCGCGCGATTAAAAAGTCGGCAGCGGGCGAGGGCGATAATTACGACGAGATCCGTTACGAGGGTTACGGCCCCGGTGGCGTGGCTGTGATTGTCGAGGCGATGACAGACAACAAAAACCGCACTGCCAGTTCTGTGCGCTCGCTGTTTACCAAAACAGGTGGCAATCTGGGCGAAACCGGATCCGTCGGGTTCATGTTCGATCGCAAAGGCGAGATCCTGTATCCCCTATCCGCAGGCGATCTGGACACGGTATTCGAAGCAGCACTGGAAGCCGGTGCCGAAGATGTCGAAGATACAGACGAGGGCTATGTGATCGTCACAGCCGACACCGATCTGGCGTCGGTCGCAGGCGAGCTTGAGGAAAAGCTGGGCGAAGCGGAAACCGTCAAACTGGTTTGGCGTCCCAACATCACAACCGAGCTGGATCTGGAAGGCATGCAAAAGCTGATGAAACTGATCGATGCGCTGGAGGATGACGACGACGTGCAGCGGGTGACCACCAACTTTGAAGCCAGCGACGAGGTGCTGGAGCAGCTTTAAGCCAATCCCCGGCTTTTTCGGCTATATGAACATGCGGGCGGTTGCGGCAATGCAGCCGCCTTTGTTTTGCTAGAGTGTGCCGCGTCTGATTGGATTCAAACATTCAGCGACCGGACCGGGGCCGCGTTCGCAGTTGCGAATGGGTTCGGTTGATGAATACAATTTGGTGCGACCTGCCCTAAACCTGCCCCAGATCGATCAATGATTGCCCCATGCTGCGGATGGCCTCGCTTGTTTCGATCAACGGGCGGCCCAGCAGGGGGTCGACCAGTGATTTGTCCATTTCATGCTGACGCCCCAAATTCATAGCGG
>WFNH01000067.1 GCA_015488685.1 Marinosulfonomonas sp. | reverse complement strand
GGTGTTGGTGTTGGGCCTATGGGGCGGAGAGGGTATTCTGGACGACCCTTCTGTGGTATTGTTTGGCCCTTGGTTCATTATGATGATGTTTGACCAGCACCCCGTTGCAATATTGTTGTGGATGGGGGTTATGGCTGCTGCCCATCTGGTATTGCGACGGTATTTTCAGAATCACACAGAACTGTGAAACCATGTGTTTTGCCAATGACAGCAGGGATCATGTTATCAGGACCCCAAAAGGAGTGACGATATGAACAGACGAGCCATGCTGACATCGGGATTTGCCGCAGCTGCGGCCTTTGGGTTGGGCACACTGCGGACCAATGCATCAACCGAGAAATTCGAGATCATGCGCAGCGAAGCGGAGTGGCGTAAACTGCTTTCGCCCAAGGCCTTTAACGTGCTGCGCGAGGCAGGGACCGAGCGCGCCTTTACCAGCCCGCTGAATGACGAGCACCGCAAAGGGGTGTTTGCCTGTGCGGGCTGTGATCTGGCGCTGTATTCCTCGGACACCAAATATGACAGCGGCACCGGCTGGCCGTCCTTTTGGAAACCATTGCCAAATGCGGTTGGTATGAAAGAGGACAACACCCTGTTTTCACGCCGCACCGAGGTGCACTGCCGCCGCTGTGGCGGGCATCTGGGGCATGTGTTTGACGATGGCCCCAAGCCAACCGGTAAGCGGTATTGCATGAACGGGGTCGCGTTGAAATTTATTCCGGCCTAGGCTGACTTGATACCTAGAACATGCTAAACCCTTCGGAACATGGTTTCGGAGGGTTTTCCATTGCATGATCTTGTTATCACACTCGCAGGTATCGGCTTTGTCAACGTTTTGGGTTGGTTGTCGCCGGGGCCGAATATGCTGGCTGTTGCGAGTGTTTCGATCAGCAAGGGGCGCCGCGCTGGTGTTGCAACATCGCTGGGGCTTGCCTCGGGAGGGCTGGTTTGGGCGACGCTCACCATTTTGGGTGCGGCCACGGTGTTTGAATTATTCCCTTCAGCCGTACTTGCATTTCGTCTTATGGGCGCATCCTATCTGATTTGGTTGGGCCTGAAGTATTTACGCAATGCAAAGAGTGGGCAGGGGGCTGTGATGCCGTTGGCCAAGGTTGATTACACCAACTGGGCAGCCTTCAGGACGGGGTTCATTGTGAATATGACCAACCCCAAGGCGATGCTGTTCTTCAGTTCGATTTTTGCAGCGTTCATACCCGCCAGTGCCCCGTTCTGGGTATGGTGTGTGATTTTGCTGTTCAGCCAGACGCAAGCCTTTGTGCAGCATTGCATCACGGTGTGGTTGTTTTCCACTGATGCGGTGATGAGCCGAATGCAAAAGGGGCAACGGCGGGTGAATACCATTATCGGCACGCTTTATTGCGGGCTTGGCATTGGGGTGGCAATGGATGCGTTGCGCAGGGTCTAGGCAAAAAGAGAGCCTTCGGCTCGCTTGATGTCTCGCGCCCTTCGGGCACTCGGGATGCCTGCGGCGCGGATATTTACACAAAAGAGAAGACGCGGATCAGGTTTTGAAGTGGCGACTGGTTTTGATCTGTTCCCACGCCCAGACCACCAGTTGCAACTGTTCCTCTTGCGAACGATCCCCGCCGTTCAGGTCCGGATGCAGCACCTTGATCAGCTTTTTATACTGTTTGCGCACCTCGGCTTTGGTCCAGTGGTCCTTGGCCTCGAGCACCTCGATGGCCTGACGTTCGGTGGGGGGCAGTTTGCGCGTGCCGGTGATCGAGCGGCCGGGGTTTTGTGTGGCATTGGCGCCAAGCACCTGATGCGGGTCATCTACGCCTAGGCGTGCCCAGGCGCGTTCCTCGTCCGTTTTCTTGAAAGGTTTGGTTTCGCGTTCCCAAACACGATCCTTGTCCATTTGTGCGGCAACTGCCTCTTCGGGGGAGCCGTCAAAGAAATTCCATTTCAGATTATATTCGCGCACATGGGTTTTGCAGAACCACAGGTAGTCGTCCACGGCATCGGGCGAACGGGGCGCGCGGTATTTGCCTGCTTCTTCGCAGCCATCGTGTTCGCAGACCCGGGTCGAGGTTTCAAAGGCACCCGACATCCCGCGCCGTCCGCGCGTGCGTTTCTTTTTGTCTGACGACACAGAGATATCAAACCCGAAGGGATCGTCTTTAACCATTTTCCTACCTTTTCGACTCGGACCAGAGAGTTTACCGTGAAACGCGCCGGATAGAAGGGGGCAAAGGAAAAAAATGTCAGTAGAAACGCAGATAAATGAAAAATTGCAGGCGGCGTTTTCGCCAAGGGCGCTGCAAGTGATCAATGAAAGCAGCCAACATGCGGGCCACGCGGGCCATGATGGCAGCAACGAGAGCCATTTTCGCGTTATAATTCAGGCGGATGCGATTGATGATATGAATCGCCTTGCCCGCCACCGTGCGGTTCACGCGGCATTGGGGGACGAATTGATCGGGCGGATTCACGCACTGGCGCTGGAAATCAACGGCTGATTATTGCCCGTCTGATCCAAGACGCGGGTCTTTGACCTCGGTTGCCTCGGTGGCGGGGCCAACGGCGGGGGCTGTGCGGGATTCCCTGGCGATCACGCTGTCCAGTTGCGGGGCGTGTTGTTCAGGTGCCTTTTTGACAGGGCGCGGGGTGACGGGTTTACGCACTGCTGTTTCGATCTTGGCAGCGACTGCACGGCGAAACACCAGCACATTGTGAAAGGTGGTGGTTTTGCCGCGCAGGCCCGAGCGTTCTTCGCTAGGCAGCGTATCCGAGCGCTGGTATTCCCAACCATTGGCGCCCATTTCGTTCATGACCGTGGCCAATGCGTTGGCGAATTTTTCCTCGGTCCCTTTGATACCTTTACCCTTCAGGCCCTTTTTAGGGGCGGGCACTACTTTATACTCGAAATTCGGCATGATTCACCTTTTGGGTTGTCGCAAGACGCTAGTCTTAGCAAATTCATTTGTCCAAGTCCAAACGCTTGTGGCCATTTCCCGCCGCCGCTATCCGTTCAGCTTTTTCGCAATAATTTCGTTCACCGCTTTGGGGTTGGCCTTGCCGCCGGTGGCTTTCATCACCTGACCCACGAACCAGCCCGCCAGTTTCGGGTTTTCCTTGGCCTTTTCCACCTGTGCGGGGTTGGCGGCCATGATCTCGTTCACAGCGGCTTCGATCGCGCCCATATCTGTGACCTGTTTCATGCCACGGGATTCGACAATCTCGGCAGGGTCGCCGCCTTCGGTGTAGACGATTTCAAACAGTTCCTTGGCAATCTTGCCGCTGATGTCGCCTTTGGTGATCAGAGTGATGATCCCGCCCAGTTGTTCGGCGGAAACCGGGCTGTCTTTGATGGTTTTTTCGTCTTTTTTCAGGCGGCCAAACAATTCGTTGATCACCCAGTTGGCGGCCAGTTTGCCGTCGCGCCCCTTGGCTACATCCTCAAAGAATGTAGCATTGGCCACATCCGCAGTCAGCACCGAGGCGTCATAGTCGGATAGGCCGAAATCGCTGATAAAGCGCAGTTTTTTAGCGTCTGGAAGTTCGGGCAGGGTTTCGGCAATACCGTCTACCCAGTCCTGTTCGATGGTCAGCGGCAGCAGATCGGGGCAGGGGAAATAGCGGTAATCATGCGCTTCTTCCTTGCTGCGCATGCTGCGGGTTTCGTTTTTGTCCGGATCATACAGGCGGGTTTCCTGATCAATTTTACCGCCATCCTCAAGGATTGCAATCTGGCGGCGGGCCTCAAAGTCAATCGCGGCCTGCATGAAACGCATTGAGTTCATGTTCTTGATCTCGCAACGGGTGCCAAGATGGTCGAAATCCTGCGTTTCCATGTAGCGTTCATAATCGCCGGGGCGGCAGACCGACACATTCACATCGGCCCGCAGGTTGCCGTTTTGCATGTTGCCGTCACAAGTGCCCAGATAGCGCATGATCTGGCGCAGCTTTGTAACATAGGCGGCGGCCTCTTCCGGGCCACGGATGTCGGGGCGGCTGACGATTTCCATCAAGGCGACACCAGTGCGGTTCAGGTCGACAAAGGACATGTTCGGGTCCATGTCGTGAATGGATTTGCCAGCGTCCTGTTCCAGATGGATGCGTTCAATGCGCACCACGCGGGCCACGCCTTCGCCCATTTCCACCAGCACTTCGCCTTCGCCGACGATCGGGTAGTAAAGTTGCGAAATTTGATAACCCTGCGGCAGGTCTGGGTAGAAGTAATTTTTGCGGTCAAACGCCGAATACAGGTTGATGTCGGCCTTTAGCCCCAGACCGGTGCGCACCGCCTGTTCCACGCAATATTCGTTGATCACCGGCAACATGCCGGGCATGGCCGCATCCACAAAGGCCACGTTCGAATTGGGTTCGGCCCCGAATTGGGTGCTGGCGCCGGAAAACAGTTTGGCATTGCTGGACACCTGTGCGTGCACTTCCAGACCGATCACCAGTTCCCAGTCGTGTTTAGCACCGGCGATAACTTTGGGGGCAGGGGCGGTATAGGTCAGGTCGAGCATATCTTGTCCATCCGGATGTTGGTTGTTCCCAGCCTTCTAAAACAGGGGCGGGCAGGGGGCAAGGGGGGACAATGGGCAAGTGGTTGCTGAAAAGGGGCATCACCATTTGCACTTGGGGGATAAATGCATCATCACTGCACGAAATGGTTGTTGGAAAGTTGATATGATGCGGTTTGCCCCCTTGGTTATTTCCCTGTTTTTGCCGCTATCGCTGGCGGCCTGCAACACTGATGACGGGGGTGTATTGGAGCCTGAACCGGTCTGGTTCACCATGGCGGACGCCGATCTGCCTGCCGCACGGTGGGATCACCAGCCGATGGGCAAGCTGTGGACTCGCACCGCAATCGGGGATCTGGTTTCGGGGGTGGGGATGCCTTTGATCAATATGGTGCCAAAGGATATAGATGCGTGGTGTCCGGCCTACCCCGATCAGGACCGGATCGGGCGCGCGGC
>WFNH01000066.1 GCA_015488685.1 Marinosulfonomonas sp. | reverse complement strand
CCCTTGCCCCAATATAGACAAGCAGAAACACGATAGGGCGAAGAAGGCCGGGCATCCAAACCTTTGGCAAGCACTCGTGAATCAAGACTGTAAGGCGAAAATACAATACTATTTTTCTCCACATGGCAGAAATATAGTCACTAATTTTGCCAAAAATAGGGCAGGCTAGGCCTCGTCTTCCTCAATCGCGTATTTCTGCATCAGCTTGCCTTGGGTCATGAAAAACACGAACACCGCAGCGGTCAGGCCGAACACCTTGAAATTCACCCAGGCGTCCGTCGACATGGTGCGCCAGACCACTTCGTTCGTGACGGCCAGCGCCAGAAAAAACAGGGTGATGCGTTTGGTCAGGATCATCCAGCCTTCGTGTTTCAGCGGCATCGCCTCGTCCATCACCAGTTGCAGATAGCTTTGGCCGCGCATCAATCCGAACCCCAGCATGCCCGCGAACAGCAGGTAAATCATCGTCGGTTTCATCTTGAAAAACCGTTCGTCATTGAACCACACCGACAGCCCCCCGAACACCACCACAATCAGCAACGTCATGATCTGCATAACCGAAATCTTGCCGCTTAGCCGGTAAAGAATGAATGTGGTGATTGCCAGCAGCGGCACGAACAGCGCCGTAACTACAATAAATCCGTTATAGTCCGTGCCGTTATAGGTAAACGTCTGGTCCTTCATCCTGCCATAGGCGATGAAGAACACCACGATCGGCCCCAGCTCCAACGCCAGTTTGACAAAGGGGTTCACTTTTTTCACGTCACTCATTTGCTGCCTTTCAATTTATCCACCCAGTTCAACTATCACAGCGCCCAGCGCAATCAATGCCATAAGTATCAGGCGGCGCGGCCCGACCCGTTCCTTCAGCATCAACCAGCCGATCAGCGCGGCAAACACGGTCGAGGTTTCCCGCAGCACCGCCGCCTGACCAACATTGTCCAGACGGGTGGCCAGAATGATGCCGCCAAAGCTGAAATAGGCGATGATGCCACCGATCAGACCACGCAGCAGCAGCGGGCGCAGGGCGGGCGGATTTTGCATCACGCGGTAGCGCAGGGCGGCGATGGTGGGCATAAAGAACAGCCCGTCGATCATGAAAAACCACGCCAGAAAGGTAAAGGGGTCAGTGCTGGCGCGGATACCGTAGGCGTCATAGGTGGTATAGGTTGAAACTGTCAGCCCGGTTATCACCGCCAGAACCAGCGCCATTTTCAGGGTATTGCGCCCCACGGTCAGGTGCCGCAGGTTATATAGCGCCAACCCGTAGATGCCCGCCAAAAGCGCCGCCACGCCCAGCCATTGCACCGCGTTGAAACGTTCGCCAAACAGCAGCCAGGCACCGATGATCGCGAACAATGGGCCGGTGCCGCGCACCACGGGATAAACCACCGTATAGGCGCCGCGTTCATAGGCCATGGCCTGCATGTATTTGTAAAAACAGTGGATCACAAAGGTGATGGCAAAGATTTTCCACATATGCGGCTCGGGCCAGGGCACCACGAACACCACAAAGGGCATGGCGATCAGACCATAGGATATGTCGATTGCCCCGCGCGACAGCCACGGATCATGGTTGCCCTTTTGCAAAGCGCCAAAAATTGCGTGCAACAGCGCCGATCCCAGCGCCAGCGCCAGCGCAATCTGGTGGCCCGTCGGTGTGCCATGCAGCGCGTTGATCCATTCGGTCATCCGCTCGCACCAAAAACCTGTGGCATCAGTTCACGGCGTCAAACAGGTCGGGGCTATAACCGGCTTCTACAGTAACACCTTCTAGCATTTCGGTCAGTTTCTGGCCGGTTGTCCAAAGTCCAAAGCGCAATATCGGGTACCCTTTGGCCGCCGTCAGATGCAGCAACAAATCCCCTTTTGGGTCAGGCAAATCCGAAACCAGCCTATTCACAGCTGCAAGGTCATTACCACCCATCACCTTTGACAGTTCAGTCGCTATATACAGCGTTGCCAATGATCTGAATCCATCAATATCCCCATTCGGGATTTTCCCTTTCAGCATGGCGACCCCCAGCTCCAGCAGTGGGTTCTTTCGGGTATCACGGCTGTTGATCGCGATGGTCAAATTATCGATTATCAAAGGGAAAACACCAATTTCGGGACTTTGGGGAAAAGCCGGTGTAACCCCGCGAAGTCTGGCCGATAATCTGGCAGAGTTCCCATTATGGAAATCCAACGAAGCACCCGCCAACTCCAGCACACCTTTGTCAGCCTGAAAGCCAAAATCCAGCATCGCATCGAATGTACGCCCGAACCGGCCATAATCCACCAGATAAACCCATGCCGGGTCGTTAGCGGGGGCATTTGTCACCTTCACCCCACTCATTTCCAGTTGTAACTGGTCAGGCAATTGCCCATCACTTAGCGGGGCAAGTCCGTTGCGGTTCCAGGTTATCCGCTTGATTGTTAGCGTAACCCCGCCCTGTTTGGCGACAACATCCACCGATTGGGCGTCACATTTTCCGATCACCTTGCGGGGGGATGTGGCTGGTGTGATCTCGACTTTGAGCAGTTTTGCCAGATCTTCCAACCCACCGATGCAGCCTGCGTTATCCATCCGCAGAATGCTTTGCGTATATCCACTTGCTGTGGTGGAAAGTAGGACAAACCCCGCCAAAGCCAAATTTCTCATCTTGAAATGCGCATACTTCATTACAACTTCCTTTCCGGCCCCCACAATACTCTACATCAATCCTCCAGCCCTGTCAGGGCATGGGCGAATTCTTCGGGATCAAAAGCATCCAGATCGTCGATCTGTTCCCCCACCCCGATCGCATGGATCGGCAGGCCAAATTTGTCGGCCAGCGCCACCAGCACCCCGCCCTTGGCCGTGCCATCCAGTTTGGTCATCACAAGGCCGGACACATCGGCCAGCTTTTGAAACATTTCAACCTGTGTCACTGCGTTCTGCCCTGTGGTCGCATCCAGCACCAACAATGTGTTGTGCGGTGCGCTTTCGTCCTTTTTGCGGATCACGCGGACGATTTTTGACAGCTCTTCCATCAAATCGGCGCGGTTATGCAGGCGGCCCGCCGTGTCGATCATCAACAGATCGGCCCCGTCTGCTTCGGCCTTGGTCATCGCGTCAAAGGCAAGGCTGGCAGGGTCAGACCCTTCGGGCGCGGTCAGCACCGGCACGCCAGCGCGCTCGCCCCAGACCTGCAATTGCTCCACGGCGGCCGCGCGGAATGTATCACCCGCCGCGATCACCACGTTTTTGCCCGCCGCCTTGAACTGGCTGGCCAGCTTGCCGATGGTTGTGGTCTTGCCCGAGCCATTGACCCCGACCACCAGCACCACCTGCGGTTTCTTCGCATAAAGCGGCAGGGGTTTGGCGACCGGTTCCATGATGCGGGTGATTTCAGCGGCCAAAAGACGTTTGATTTCGGCGGTGGACAGTTTTTTGCCAAACCGCCCTTCGGCCATGTTGGCGGTGACACGCAGGGCGGTATCGACTCCCATATCGGCGGTGATCAACAACTCTTCGATCCGCTCCAGCATGTCGTCGTCCAGAACCCGTTTGATCACGGTTTTCTTGGCGGGTTTGCCTTCTTTGCGCCCCAACAGACGCCCGATCAGACCCGGCTTTTTGACCTCTTCCTGCGGTTCTGCCACAGGTTCGGCCGGGGTGCCCGCTGGCACTTCGGGTTCGGGTTCGGGTTCGGGTTTGGGTTCGGGTTCGGGTGAGACAACTTCCTCAACCACGGGTGCGTCAAGCACCTCGACAACACTTTCCTCAACGGCCTCCACCACTTCGGGTGCAACCTCGGCTACCTCTTCAACAGGTTCAGGCTCCACAACCGGCTCAGGCTCTGCCGGAGTACCCGCAGGCACTTCTGGCTCTGGCTCTGGCTCTGGCTCTGGCTCTGGCTCTGGCTCTGGCTCTGGCTCTGGCTCTGGCTCTG
>WFNH01000065.1 GCA_015488685.1 Marinosulfonomonas sp. | reverse complement strand
TTGCGCACCAGCGCCAGAATATCGCCCCGCCGCGGCCCTTCGGCCAGATACTCGGGCCGCATCACATCCTGCATCACCTCGTCCAGCCGTCCGGCCATCACGCCGACAATCTGCGGCTCGCGCTCGGCTGCGATCGAGGGCGGCTCGGCCTGTGAATTGGTGCTGATCAAGGCCACCCGCGTCACCCGTTCGGGGGCACGCCGCAACACTTCCATCGCCACGATGCCCCCCATCGAATGGCCCGCCAGTGCGAAATGTTCCGGTGCGGTTGCCAACACGGCCTGCGCCATTTCCTCAATCGATTCACATTTTTGCAAACAGGCGATATGCACCGGCCGTTCGCGTGAAAACTCGGTCAGTTGGGGTGCATATATCCGCGCGTCACACATCATTCCTGGGATCAAAAGCAGGGGTTCGGCCATGGTCTCTCGCTCGATTTATTGTTTTGCAGGCACGATAAGCGATTGCCGCGCGTTTGCCTATAGGGGAACCAATGCCCAAAGCGCGGTTTTCTGCCTAGCTTGCCGCCGCGATCACCTGTTCAACGCTTTCCCTGATCAGGGTCAGACATTCGGGCGTCGAAAACCGGTGGTCCGCCCCTTTGACCAGTGTCAGACGGATGTTATCGCCCGTCACATGATCCAGCAGCCGCAACGCCACCGACAGGTCCACATCTGCATCCGCCGTCCCTTGCAACAGACGCACCGGAAACGGGAAATCCAGCGGGGCGCGCAACACCAGTTGTTCGCGCCCGTCCTCGATCAATTTTCGGGTAATGATATAGGGTTCGCCATAATCCGAAGGCAATGCCACCCGCCCCTCGCCAATCAGTTCGGCCCGTTGTGCGGTGCTGAAATCACCCCACATGCTGTCCTCGGTAAAATCCGGCGCTGCTGCAATTCCAACAATTCCAGCGATGTTTTGCGGTATTTCACGGGCAAGAATTGCACTTATCCAACCTCCCATGCTGGAGCCGACCAAAACTTGCGGCCCCTCGCAATGCGCCTCGATCACCGCGCGCGCATCCTCGGCCCACTCGCCAATACACCCTTCTTCGAACACACCGGACGACTGCCCGTGCCCGGAATAATCCAGCCGCAGAAATGCCCGCCCCTGTGCCTTGGCCCAATCCTGCAGATAGATCGCTTTGGTGCCCTCCATGTCGGATTTGAACCCGCCCAGAAACACCACACCGGGGCCTTTACCCGCCGTCTGATGATAGGCAATCCGCCGCCCGTTTTCACAGTCCAGATAGCTTGGCTCACTCATCGCTATGCCCCCCGTTTCAATTCACAAGGAGCATAGCGCGCGCCTGTTAGCCCTGCAATCCGGCAATCACCTGATCACTCGGCAATAACGCGCCATAACCGGCGGCCAAGGCGGCCATAAAACCGGCATGAACCTGCGCGGCAGGCACCGCAACCCCGTCAAATTCCAGATCGCGGGTGGCACAGGCATCATGGGCCACAGTGCAGCGATACCCCAGATCTGCCGCCGCGCGTGTGGTGGCATCAATGCAAAAATGGCTCATCGCGCCGATGATCACCAGATCGCTTGCGCCCAGTGCCTGCAACCTGTCCTGCAAATCCGTTTCGCGAAAACTGTTGGGGAAGTTTTTGGTGATCACCGCCTCGTCCCTTTCCGGCGCGACAGTTTCATGAATTTCGGCCCCCTCGCTATCCGGCGCAAAGAACGGCGCCGGTTCGCGCAAAATCTCGTGGCGGATATGGATCACCGGCAAGCCGTGTTCCCGAAACGCCGCCAAAACCCGTGCCGCATTTTCTGCTGCCGCATCTATCCCGACCAGCGGAAATTTCCCGCCGTCAAAGTAATCATTCTGCAAATCCACAATCAGCAATGCCGTGTTCGCCATTGTTTTTCCTTTCATAATCCGTTTTCTGCGCCCACCTTGCCTTGCTCGGCGATTCTCCAATAGTGTCAAATCTGACATAAACCGCGCCATTTAGGACAACCCATGCCCAACCTTGCCCTGCTCGACTATCCCGGCGCATCACTTGCCGCCGTTGCGGGCCTGCAGGAAATGTTCACCTACACCGCACGGCTGCATCAACGTGATGGCCTACCGAACTTCACCCTGACCACCGGCGTGCCGCCCAAAACCACCCCCGACGCGGTGATCCTGCCGCCGGCCTTTGGCAATGACGCCTACCTGCGCCCGCCGCAAAACCTGATCGATTGGCTGCGCGCCCTGCCCGAGACCTGCCTGATCACCTCGGCCTGTGCCGGTGCCTTTTACCCTGGCACGGCAGGCCTGCTGGACGGGCGAAACGTCACCACCCATTGGGCGCTGGAACACCAATTGCAATCGCGATTTCCCAAGGCCAAAGTCGACACCGGCGAAATCCTGATCCGCGACGGGCGGATCATCACCGCTGGCGGACTACTGTCATGGATCGATCTGGCGCTGGAACTGATCGTGCATTTCTCTGGCCCCGCCATCATGCGCGAGGTCGGGCGCCATTTTGTCACCGACACGGGCCGCCGCGATCAACGCCCCTACCGCGCCTTCAACCCGCCAATGAGCCACGGCGACCACCAGATCGAGCAGGCCCAATTCCTGATCGAACGCACCTTTACCTCCCCTATCCGCATTGCCGAACTGGCCAAAACCGTCGCCCTGACCGAACGCACCTTCCTGCGCCGGTTCGAGCGCGCCACCGGCTTAACACCGCTCACCTATGTGCAACACCTGCGCATCCAGTCCGCCCAACGCGCCCTTGAAAGCACCCCCGCCCCGATCGAGCAGATCGCCTATTCCGTCGGCTATGAAAACGCCAATGCCTTTCGCAAACTGTTCAAACGCCACACCGGCCTGTCCCCGTCCCAATATCGCCAGCGCCTGAAACGATAGCTCCATCTTTGTTCCGAAAAATATCCGCGCCGCAGGCAAATCCGAGGCCCCTTCACGGGGCCGAGATATAAAGCGTTGCGCAGCAACTCCTTTCTGTTGACATCCCCGCCCATTAGCGCGAAACACACCTTCGAACCATACCCGCAACCGGGCGCTTGGTAGGCGCCAAACCGACGAGGAGCGCCAGACCATGGCCCAAATCCAACTCACCTTCCCCGATGGCAATAAACGCGAATTTCCCGCCGGTATCACGCCCGCCGAAATCGCCGCCGGTATTTCCAATTCCCTGCGCAAAAAGGCCATCTCGGCCACGGTGAACGGCCGGCACTGGGATTTGCAGTGGCCCATCGCTGAAGATGCCCAAATCGCCATCAACACCATGAAGGACGCGGAACCGGCGCTGGAACTGATCCGCCATGACTGCGCCCACATCATGGCCCGGGCCGTGCAGGAAATCTGGCCCGACACCAAAGTCACCATCGGCCCGGTGATCAAGGATGGCTGGTATTACGACTTTGACCGCGAAGAACCCTTTGTGCCCGAAGACCTTGCCCTGATCGAAAAGAAGATGAAGGAAATCATCAACAAGCGGGACGAGGTGCGCACCGAAATCTGGGATCGCGAGCGCGCGGTGCAATTCTACAAGGACAATAATGAGCCTTATAAAGTGGAGCTGATCGACGCCATTCCGGGTGACGAGCCTTTGCGCATGTATTGGCACGGCGACTGGCAGGATCTATGCCGCGGCCCGCATTTGCAAAACACGGGGCAAGTGCCAGCGGATGCCTTCAAACTGATGTCGATTGCCGGTGCCTATTGGCGCGGCGATAGTGACCGTGCAATGTTGCAGCGGATTTACGGTGTCGGTTTCCAGAACAAGAACGATCTGAAAAAGCACCTGCACATGCTTGAGGAAGCCGCCAAACGCGACCACCGCAAACTGGGCCGCGAAATGGACCTGTTCCACATGCAGGAAGAAGCGCCAGGCCAGATTTTCTGGCACCCGAACGGCTGGCGGATCTACACCGAATTGCAAGACTACATGCGCCGCCGCCAGAACGAAGCGGGTTATGTCGAGGTGAACACACCGCAAGTGGTGGACCGCAAATTGTGGGAGGCCTCGGGCCACTGGGAAAAATATCAGGAGCATATGTTCATCGTCGAGGTAGACGAGGAACATGCCCGCGAAAAATCGGTGAATGCGCTAAAACCGATGAACTGCCCTTGCCATGTGCAAATCTTTAATCAGGGCCTGAAATCCTATCGCGACCTGCCGCTACGCATGGCCGAATTCGGGTCGTGCAACCGGTACGAGCCATCCGGCGCGCTGCACGGCATCATGCGGGTGCGCGGGTTTGTGCAGGATGACGCGCATATTTTCTGCACCGAAGCCCAGATCGAAGAAGAAACAAAACGCTTTATCGATTTCCTGTCGCTGATCTACATGGACCTTGGCTTTGAAGAATTCAGCGTCAAGTTTTCCGACCGCCCCGAAACCCGCGCCGGATCGGACGAGGTATGGGACAAAGCCGAAGCCGCGCTGATTGCCGCCACCAAAGCCGCCGGTTCCGAATATACGCTGAACCCGGGCGAAGGGGCATTTTACGGCCCGAAACTGGAATTCGTTCTGACCGATGCGATTGGCCGCGACTGGCAATGCGGCACCTTGCAAGTGGATTTCGTGCTGCCTGAACGTCTGGACGCCACCTATATCGGCGAAGACGGCGCAAAACACCGCCCCGTCATGTTGCACCGCGCCACCTTGGGCAGTTTCGAGCGGTTCATCGGCATCCTGATCGAAAGCTTTGCTGGTAAACTGCCGTTCTGGCTGGCCCCGCGTCAGGTGGTGGTGGCCTCGATCATTTCGGATGCGGATGATTATGTGCATGAAGTCGTTGAAGCCCTAAGGGCTGCCGGTGTGCGCGCCGAAGCAGACACCCGCAACGAGAAGATCAACTACAAGGTCCGCGAACATTCGCTTGGCAAAGTCCCCGCCATCCTGGCCATCGGCAATCGCGAGGTCGAGGAACGCACGGTATCTGTCCGCCGCCTTGGGGAAAAACAGACAAAGGTCGTTTCTCTGGAAGAAGCCATCGCCAGCCTATCCCAAGAAGCCAAAGCGCCGGATCTGGCCTAAAACTGTAACAATTCCCCCTCCTGCGCTGTAACATTCCAGCGCAGGAGGGTAAAAACCGGCGTTTTCCGCCCAAAACCTCTGACATTTCATAACGCACCCGTGACACACGCCGATGTGAGTGGTCTGTGTGCACTTCCTTTCGTTAGCTTTCCTTCATCGCCAACATGAACATGCGATCAATTGGAAACGTAACAAAGGAAGTTCTAAATGTCATACCACGTAAAATCCCTCGCTGTTGCCGGTGCTATTGCTGCTGCTCTGACCGCCCAGATGACCACACCCGCCGCCGCCGCCGCCAAGGAAAAATGCTATGGTGTTGCGCTGGCTGGCCAAAATGATTGCAAGGCAGGCGCAGGCACAACATGCGCAGGCACCTCGAAAGTCGATTATCAGGGCAACTCGTTTTCGTTAGTTCCCGCAGGCACATGCACCACGATTGAACTGCCCGGTGGCCGTATGGGTTCACTGGAAGAACTGGACCGCGACATCCCGTCCTAAACCCAATCTGTGGCGCCTTTGCACAACCTGCGGAGGCGCCATTTTTACACCCGGAATTCTTAATTCAAGTCAGGGCCACTTCATGCTCGATACGTCAGGCACCCCGCTTCAAACCCTGCCCAACGCCCCCGGTGTAGGTTACAAACCCCAACATTTTGCCGCGATTATGGAGAATCCAACGCCTGTTGAATGGCTGGAAATCCACGCCGAAAACTACATGGGTGACGGTGGCCGACCGATCGCCCAATTGCGCCATCTGGCCGAACGCTTCCCCATATCGGTGCATGGTGTTGGCCTGTCAATCGGCGGGGCCGACCCGCTGGATACCGATCACCTGAAGCGACTGAAACATCTTTGCGACTGGCTGAATCCGGCCAGCTTTTCCGAACATCTGGCCTGGTCCACCCACGAAGGGTTCTATCTGAATGATCTGATCGCCCTGCCCTATACAGAAGAAACCGTGACCCGCGTGGCCGATCATGTGGCGCAGGTACAGGACGTGTTGGGCCGCAAAATGCTGCTGGAAAATCCATCTTCCTATCTGGCCTTTGCCGAATCCACCTATTCCGAAACCGATTTTCTGGCCGAAGTGGTGGCACGCACCGGCTGTGGCCTGCTGCTGGACATCAACAATGTCTTTATTTCCGCCACCAACCAGAAAACCGGCGCGATCGACTATATCGATACCTTCCCGCTGGACCATGTTGGTGAATTTCACCTTGGCGGTCATGATCAGGACACCGATGATGCTGGCGCCCCTCTGCTGATCGACAGCCACGGGCGCGAGGTGGCCAATCCGGTCTGGGCGCTGTTTGATTACACCCTGTCCAAAACCGGCGCACGCCCCTCATTGATCGAATGGGATGCCAATGTGCCCGAATGGCCCGCGCTGGCCGCCGAAGCCGCCCGCGCCGCAACCATTCTGGAAAAGGCCCCCGCATGAGCCGCCAATCCGATTTCGCACAGGCCATCCTGAACCCTGATCTGCCGGTCCCCGAAGGCCTGCGCAATCCCGAAGGTGCGCCCGCCGGTAAACGCTTTTCCGTCTACCGCAACAATGTCGCCGTCAGCCTGTCCGAGGCCCTCGAAGTCACATTCCCCGTCATCCGCAAACTGGTCGGTGACGAGTTCTTCAAGGCGATGGCGGGCGTGTTCCTGCGCCAGCACCAACCGGACAGCCCTGTGCTTGTGTTCTATGGTGCTGAAATGCCCGCGTTTCTGGAAGGGTTTCAACCCGTCACCCACCTTGGCTATCTGCCGGATGTCGCACGAATCGAGCTGGCCCTGTGCCGTAGCTACCACGCCGCCGATACCCCGCCTCTGGACCCCACGGCACTGCAAACCATCGCCCCCGACGACCTGCTGAAAACCCACCTGCATCTGGCGCCTTCGGTGCATCTGATCCGCTCAAAATGGCCCGCAGGCTCGATTTTCCACGCCAACAGTTCAGGCGGTGCCCTCCCTACTGAAATGCACCCCGAAGATATACTCATCACCCGACCCGAATTTGACCCCCGAGTCACCATCCTGCCCCCGGGCGCAGGCGCCTTCATTGACGCCCTGTTCAACAACACCCCATTGGGTGATGCCCTGAAACAGGCCACAATCACCTCGGGCAATTTCGATCTGACAGAAACACTCGGTCTGCTGCTAACCGCCGGTGCAATAACAAGAATATCCGAAGGGACAAAATAATGAACGCTCTGATTTCACTGCACAACTCGTTTTTCGCAAAACTCGAATCCGGGCTTGGCCCGTGGCTGTTGCCCACACTGGCCCGCTTCACCTTTGCCGCCACATTGTTGATCTACTTCTGGAATTCCGCCAGCCTGAAAATCGGAGATGGGCTGTTTGGCATCTTTGATATCAGCAACGCCTACGGCCAAATCTATCCGCGCGCCTTCGAGGCCGCAGGATACGACAGCGACGCCATGTCCACCTTCCAGTGGCTTGTCACCCTGACCGGCACATGGGCCGAATTCATCCTGCCGTTGCTGATTGTGGTTGGGTTATTCACCCGCCTCGCCGCCCTTGGCATGATCGGCTTTGCAATCTTGCAAAGCCTGACCGACATCTACGGCCATATGGTCACCGAATACGGCGCATGGTTCGACCGCGCCTCGGATGGCACGATCATGGACCAACGTCTGTTCTGGATCACCATCCTGATGGTCCTTGTGATCCGCGGCGCCGGCCCGCTCTCGCTTGACTATTTACTGCGGCGAACTGCTTAAACCTTCTTCTTGCCCTAAATACCTCCGCCGGAGGCATCGCGCCCCGACAGGGGCGCGCGGGGCGACGCCGTCAGGCGGCGCAACCGTTCAGAATGCAACCAATCTAATGTTCATCCGGCTTCACCGCAGCAATCGCCAACACTCCGCCCAGCGCACACATAGCAATCGGAAACATGGTGAACGCATTGAAATGGAACGCGTAATACATCCCGGCCGCCGATGCCAACATCAACCCGCCGCCGATCTGTGCCCGTGACCGCGCCATTGCTCCACCGGCAATCGCCAGCAAGGGCGCAAACAGCGCCATAAACCGGATCAGCCCGACATTATCAACCTGCTCCAGAACGCCTTGATCCAATATTTCAGGGGCTTTCTCGCCAACAATATCTATTGCTTGGGTATAGGCATAACTAAAGAACCCGACGATCATACCAATGATCCCGCCAATCACACCTAACATCAACGCCGCGTTACGCATCTTTCACTCCCCAATGCTTCTGTTCATCCTTACCCCAGCCAAGGGTCAGCAATCCACCCTCTTCCAATATAACCGGTCGCTTCATCAGGGACGGATGTTTGATCATCAAAGCCACCGCCCCCTCCTTGCGCTCATCCTCGCTCAGCTTGCGCCATGTGGTTGAACGCCGGTTCAGCAAATCCTGTCCAAACACCAGATACAACCGCTCCAGTTCCTCGGGGCTGATCCCGTCCTTGCGCACATCCACCAGTTCCACATCATGCCCTGCCGCCTTTAGCGCCTTTAGCGCCCGACGTGAGGTGTCACAATTCTTTAACCCGTACAGTTTCATCTTATCCTCGCGGTTTTTTTACGCACTATAAGCGGACCACTGCCGAGTGCGAGCGCATTTTTCTTGCCTTTTGTCAAAATCACCCTACGATTTTACCCGTGACAACAGGTTTCTTGACGACGCCACCTACTTAGGTGCGGCTGAAAGACTGGAGAACTGGCTGCACGACCTGTCCGTAATTTCGCGGGTGGGGGGCTAAATTGACGGAGAAGATGGATGGCGACAGGCATCGTAAAATGGTTCAACACAACAAAAGGGTTTGGTTTTATCGCGCCCGATGACGGCGGGAATGACGTATTTGTACATATTTCTGCGGTCGAGGCTGCGGGGATGACCGGCCTCGCTGACAACCAGAAAATCAGCTATGAAATGGTCGAGGGGCGCGATGGGCGCTCCAGTGCAGGTGAATTGAAACTGCTCGATTAGAAACATAAGCGCGAACAATATCCCGGATGGCCTGCAAGTGCGGGCCATCCTTGGTGGTGCGCAAAAACCCGCCACAAACAATTAATTGAAAAGAAATGCTTGTATCTTGGGGGGAATACCCCCATGTGTCCCCTGTGACGACAGACTTTTTCTACCCGCTACCTTATCTAAGAGCAGCCGGACGAATGCTAAGAGACTGCAACACCAAGCCGCCGCACGACGCGGGCGGTGTTTTGATAAGGAGATACGGGAATGGCTACTGGCACCGTAAAATGGTTTAACACTACTAAAGGCTTCGGCTTCATCGCACCTGACGAAGGCGGCAAAGACGTGTTTGTACACATCTCGGCTGTTGAGCGCGCAGGTCTGACCGGCCTTGCTGACAACCAGAAAGTTGAATTCGAGCTGGAAGAGGGCCGTGACGGCCGTCAGTCCGCTGGTGCGATTTCGCTGGTTGACTAAGCTTTTGGCGGGGTAACCCCCACCTACAGTTTGAAACACCCCGTTGCCTTTGGCTGCGGGGTGTTTTTCATTTCGGGCGGTATGTTTTCACTGAACAATAACCGATTGACGCCGGTATGACCGATGGGGTGCTGTTCCAAGTATTCATACCGCGACAAGCTGATCTATCTGGCCATCAGGAGTTTCGAAAGCAAAGGCCACTGCGCCAGAGAGCAGGTTGCGGCATGAAACCAGATCGCTGTCCTATATGCCCCGACCGGTTCAACAAGTGCCCCACCTTAACCGCATGGGCCAAACCCCAGAAGCAGACTCTCTGGGGACTCCCCCGATAAGAGGGGCCCGTTTTATTTGCTGATTAACCGGCCCATGCCTTGCATTGATCTATATCTGTAATCGGGGTCTGATACCAACCCAGACCAGATGTCTTGCTCGGTTGGAATACGATTGAGAAACTCCAGCCCTTCCAATCCAGATGTGCGAGGGACAGATTGTCGCCGTTGTGGATCACACCTGTTCTGCGCGCGCTTTTCCATGGGGCCGCGTAAAGGGGAATATCCGGCCCTACATACCCTAGGCAAAAAGAAGTGTCCCCATCTGATGCCGGTTGAAAATCCAGTTGTTTGCGCAATTCAAGGTCTGGCAGATCCAGTTTTTTCTGGCCTGTATCAATATTGCAGGCCTCGTAAAATCCACCTTCATCCCCTTGTTCCAGTTTGCGAATAACCGCAATCTGGGCTTTGACTTCGGGCGTCAATTTTGGCTGTTTTGTGGTGCAGTCTCTATTATCAAACAACGCCTTGCCCAAGGGTGTTGAAAAACAATACCCCGCCTTGTCCAGCATCGCGTTTCGCGAAAACCAAAGGTCCGCACAAGGGTCTTCGATATCGGCCAGTACTGGTGACGACACGCCGATTGCTAACATTAAACTAATGAAATACTTCACAAATACACCTTCTAGTTCGAGCTATCCTCGGTTGGTTGTTCCCCGGTTACAGCATCTACCGGTGCCTCTTTGGTCAAAACATCATTGCGCCAGATACCCGAAGCCGTTTTGCCATCGGCATAGCGAACGGTTCCCTGTCCGTCGCGCTTGTTCTCGGCAAACATACCTTCATAGACATCGCCGCTCGGGTATGTTGCTTTTCCTTGCCCGTGGAATTTATCGGCTTTGAAACTGCCGATATATCTGAACCCACTGGGCAGGGTCAGTTCGCCTTGTCCCTCTCGCAATCCCTTCAGAAACCCGCCGGAATAGAGAAGCTGGCCATTTGTAAATTCCTTGCCCGTGCCTTCCCGAAGGCCGTCAACCCAACCGCCTTCATATTGGTATTTCTCCGGTGTTGTCAGCTTGCCTTGCCCGTTAAAAGTGCCATTGCGAAATTCGCCTTCATAAACCAATCCGTTGGCATAATGGGCCACCCCTTTGCCATCCGGTGCACCATCCAGCCAATTGCCCTCGTAGATACCACCATCGGCATAGGTCATTCTACCCTGACCATTGGGCAGGTTGTTCTTGAACTGGCCAACATAGACCGACCCGTCAGGATAGTGTTCTTCGCCTTTGCCTGCCATTACACCCTTGACCCAGTCACCCGTATATACTTGCCCGTCGGCGCTGGTGAATGTGCCTTTACCTTGTCGTTGGTCATCCTTGAACGCGCCCTCGTAACGCGACCCATCCGGGTAAGTAACTTTTCCGCTGCCGTCGCGCTTGTTATCCTTGAAATCGCCGGTGTAAACTGTGCCGTCCAGCAGGGTTAATACCCCTGTTCCATTGAACTTGTCATCTTTCCAGCCCCCATTATAACTGGTGCCATCTGCAGTTTTCAGGGTTCCTTTACCCTCGCGGTTCCCTTTAGACATGGTGCCTTCAAAAACCGATCCGTCAGGGTAAACAATTTTCGCCTGCCCTTCTTTCACACCGTTGGCCCACTCACCCTGATACACCAGCCCACCGGGGCTTTTCATTGTGCCCTCACCATGGCGCAGGCCATTGCGAAAACCGCCTTCGTACTGGGCGCCATTCGGGTAAACCCATATCCCGTTACCGGTAATCTGTGCCTCTGCCCAATCGCCCTCGTAACTGCTTCCGTCAGGGAACAGTATCTTGCCAAACCCGTCCGGCTTTCCCTTAACAAAAGAGCCGGTATAAATTGCACCATTCTGGAATTTTGCAGTCCCCTGCCCGCTTGCATAACCATCCACCCACTCTCCGCTATATTCATAGCCGTTGGGCAGGCGGTAAGTGCCTGTGCCATGGCGCTTGCCATCAAGAAAAGTGCCTTCATAGATGCCGCCATCATCATATTGTTTGGTGATCACTTCGGTTGTGTTCTGTGCGAATGCCGCGCCCGTTATCGCAAAGGAAAGGGCCACCCCCGCCATCACGACCTGCATTTGCATCTTTGCTGCTTTAACCTTGAACACATCGGCCCCCTACTATCTGTTGTGTAGGAACCTAGTAGAGCACCGCCGCCCTGACAATGTCTTTTGCGCTTCGGGGCTTCCCCTCGGGCGTAACTCTGCTAATAAATCCGGTGTGAACAAAGGAAATGCACGCATGTCTGACAAATTCCGCCTGACCCTTGCCCAACTGAACCCCACTGTGGGGGCTTTGGCCGAAAATGCTGCCATAGCGCATGACGCATGGGAACAGGGCCGCGATGCGGGTGCCGATCTGGTTGCACTGCCGGAAATGTTCATTACCGGCTATCAGGTGCAGGATCTGGTGATGAAGCCCGCATTTACCGCCGACGCAATGCGCCACATCGAACAACTGGCTGTGGATTGTGCCGATGGCCCTGCACTAGCAATTGGCGGGCCATTTGCCGATGGTGACAAGCTGTATAACGCCTACTACATCCTGCAAGGCGGCAAAATCACCCGCCGCGTGCTGAAACACCACCTGCCCAACGAAACCGTATTTGACGAAAAGCGCCTGTTCGACAGTGCTGCACCGGCTGGCCCTTACAGCATCGGCAATATCCGCATCGGCTCCCCCATATGCGAGGACGCCTGGCACGAGGATGTGGCCGAAACCCTGACCGAAACCGGTGCCGAAATATTGCTGATCCCCAATGGCTCGCCCTATTTTCGCAACAAGCTGGACGTGCGCATGAACATTATGGTGGCCCGGGTGACGGAAAACGATTTGCCGCTGGTCTATCTGAATATGGTTGGCGGGCAGGATGATCAGGTGTTTGACGGGGCATCCTTTGTGCTGAACCCCGGTGGGGAACTGGCTGTGCTGTTGCCGCCCTTTGAAGAGGTTGTAACGCATGTCGATTTCACCCGCGGGGCCGACGGCTGGCGCGCGGTCAAAGGCGATCTGGCCCCGCAACCGGATGAATGGGAGCAGGATTACCGCGTGATGGTCGAAGCCTTGCGCGACTATATACGCAAGACGGGGTTCAAAAAGGTGCTGTTGGGACTGTCCGGCGGAATCGACAGTGCGATTGTGGCTGCAATCGCGGCTGACGCTCTGGGGCCGCAAAACGTGCGTTGTGTGATGCTGCCTTCGGAATACACCTCGCAATCCTCCTTGGATGACGCACAGGAAATCGCCGAAAATCTGGGCTGCCGGTATGATTTCGTGCCGATCTCCGAGGGGCGCCAAGCCATCACCAACACACTTGCCCCTTTGTTCGAAGGCACTGAAGAAGGGCTGACCGAGGAAAACATCCAGTCCCGCCTTCGCGGGTTGTTATTGATGGCTTTGTCAAACAAATTCGGAGAAATGCTGCTGACCACAGGGAACAAATCCGAGGTCGCCGTGGGCTATGCCACCATCTATGGCGATATGGCGGGCGGGTATAACCCGCTGAAAGACATGTATAAAACCCGCGTGTTTGAAACCTGCCGCTGGCGCAATTCCAACCACCGCGACTGGATGGCGGGACCGGCGGGCGAGGTGATCCCGCCGCGTGTGATCGACAAGCCGCCCAGTGCCGAACTGCGCGAGGACCAGCGCGATGATGACAGCCTGCCACCCTATGACATTCTGGATGCGATCCTGACAGGGTTGGTGGATGACGAAAAATCGGTGGCCGAACTGGTGGCCGATGGATTTGACCGCGCTGTGGTGAAAAAAGTCGAGCATCTGCTTTATATAAGTGAATACAAACGCTTCCAGTCAGCCCCTGGGCCACGCCTGACGATGCGGTCCTTCTGGCTGGACCGCCGGTATCCGATTGTGAACAGGTGGCGGGATAATGGGTAAAGCAGAATATAAGTAACCGTAAAAGCATTTCGCCTTGGCTTTGAAACACCATGGCCCGAACGCATTTGTTTCACAAACGGTTTGCCCACACTAAAAACGGGGCCCTCTTATGGGGCCCCGTATCTGTCATTTCTGCAGCTTGGTGATTTTCAGCATCTTCATGATGCGTTTTTCATACCAAGGCTCGGAAACACCTTTTTTGACTTTGCGGATGAAATACCATTCAAACGCCAGCTTGGCCCAATGCACCCAACGTCCGCTGGACGTCCAGTTTTTGTTGCGCGGCGGGTTCTGCGGCATCGCAAGGAAGGCAAAGCCGCGGTTGCCAAAGTCGGCCAGACAAAAGGCGTTCCATGTGGCCATTTCCTTTGGATCTTTGCCTGCAATCACGTCAGGTATGTTGCGCGCTGTCGCCGTCACCATGCTTTCAATCATAAAGCCGGTTTTCGGAACCCCCGTTGGCACCGGCGTTGCAACCGGCGGCGCGATGGCGATGCAAACGCCGATAGCAAAGACGTTCTGGTATTTCGGGTTGCGCTGATATTCGTCAACGATGACAAAGCCGCGAGGATTTACCAACCCTTCCAGACCCATCAATGCCGGAATGCCGCGGAACGCTGGCAGGAACATACTATAGCCGAATTCCTGTTCGTGCTTTTCCTTTTCCGATCCGTCTTCGTTTACCTCGGTAAAGAAAACCTTGCCTTCCTCGAATTTATCGACCTTACAGTTGGTCACCCATTTGATGTCACGATCCCGCAGCGCGCTTTCCAGCATCCCTTTGGTATCGCCAACTCCACCCAGACCAAGGTGGCCGATATAGGGTTCGGATGTAACAAAAGTCATCGGAACCTTGTGGCGGATTTTCCGACGGCGCAGATCTGTTTCGATGGTCAGCAGGTATTCGTAAGCAGGCCCGAAACAAGAGGCCCCATGAACGGCCCCGATAACGACCGGGCCTGGATTGGCACAGAAATCGTCCCACTGGTTGCCCGATAATTCGGCATGTTCGACATGACAGACCGAATGGGTATAGGCATCGGGACCAAAGCCCTCGATCTCGTCAAAGGCCAGTTCAGGGCCGGTGGCGATCACCAGATAATCATAGGTAACTTCGCGGCCGCTCTCCAGAACGATCTTGTTTTCATCGGGATGCAGCTTCTTTGCGCCGTCGCAAATGAATTCGATTCCCCGTTTCGACATCACGGGTTCCAGCTCGACGATCAGCTCTTCTTTTTTGCGCCAGCCAACGCCGGCCCATGGGTTGGATGGTGTAAACTGAAAGTACGATTTATTGGAAATAACAGTTATTTTATCGCTTTTTGCAAGCGTTTCGCGCAATTCATACGCTTGGATGGCCCCGCCAAGGCCGGCCCCCAATACGACGACATGTGTCATTGTTCTCTCCCCGATGACATATTTTTGGTATTCATTCCGAAAGTGTATATAGAAAAACGCAATTACATTCAATATTCCCAATGTATCGCGCAACATAATGTCGCGACCTAAAATTTGTGACACGGGCCTTTTCTTTTCAAATCCCCGCTCCTATAGTCACGGCGTGATGACGATATTTGGACATATCCTTGCTGATGCAGCCCGCACCCTTGGCCTGCTCCTGTCGTCGATCCTACTTCTTAGCCGCCTCTGAGCGTGCCGATATGGCGCGACCGCTCAGAGGGGATAATCGCGCCAAATCATCCTTAGGCTAAGACACAGAACACGAAAGATTCCAAAATGACCAATACATCAACGCAAGACAGCGTAATCATCTTTGACACCACCTTGCGCGACGGCGAGCAATCCCCCGGCGCCACCATGACCCATGACGAAAAGCTGGAAATCGCATCCCTACTGGACGAAATGGGCGTGGATGTGATCGAGGCAGGGTTCCCGATTGCCTCCGAGGGCGACTTCGAGGCCGTCAGCCAGATTTCCAAAAACAGCAAAAATTCGGTGATCTGCGGGCTGGCCCGCGCCAAGGTCGGTGATATCGACCGCTGCTGGGATGCCGTGAAATTCGCCGCGCGCCCGCGCATCCACACCTTTATCGGCACATCCCCCCAGCACCGCGCCATTCCCAATCTGGACATGGACGAAATGGCCGATGTGATCCACGCCACCGTGACCCACGCCCGCAACCTGTGCGACAACATCCAGTGGTCGCCGATGGACGCCACCCGCACCGAGGACGATTACCTGTGCCGTGTGGTGGAAATTGCCATCAAGGCCGGTGCCACCACCATCAACATCCCCGATACCGTCGGCTATACCGCCCCCGCCGAAAGCGCCAAGATCATCCGCATGTTGCTGGAGCGGGTGCCGGGCGCCGATGAGATCATCTTCGCCACCCATTGTCACAATGATCTGGGCATGGCCACGGCCAATGCGCTAGCCGCTGTGGACGCGGGCGCGCGGCAGATCGAATGCACCATCAACGGGCTGGGCGAACGCGCGGGTAACACAGCGTTGGAAGAAGTGGTAATGGCCATGCGCGTACGCAATGACATCATGCCGTATAAAACCGGCATCGACACCACGAAAATCATGAACCTGTCGCGTATGGTTGCCACAGTGTCCGGTTTTCCGGTGCAGTATAACAAGGCCATCGTCGGCAAGAACGCCTTTGCCCATGAAAGTGGCATCCATCAGGACGGGATGCTGAAATCGGCCGATACGTTTGAAATCATGCGACCCTCGGACGTGGGCCTGTCGGAAACCAATCTGGTGATGGGCAAACATTCGGGCCGCGCCGCGCTGCGCTCGAAATTGGCCGATCTGGGCTATGATCTGGCCGACAACCAGTTGAAGGATGTGTTCGTGCGCTTCAAGGCGCTGGCAGATCGCAAGAAGGAAATCTTCGAGGATGACCTGATCGCGCTGATGCGCGACACCACATCGGATGCTGAACATGACACGATCCAGTTGAACCACCTGCGGGTGGTCTGTGGCACATCCGGTCCGCAGACAGCGGAAATGACGCTGGAAATCGAAGGCGAAGATTGCACCACCACCGCCACCGGTGACGGCCCTGTGGATGCAGCGTTTAATGCAGTCAAGGAACTGTTCCCGCATGATGCGCGCCTGCAATTATATCAGGTCCATGCGGTGACTGAAGGCACCGACGCGCAGGCTACGGTTTCGGTGCGGATGGAGGAAGATGGCAAGATTGCTGTCGGGCAATCTGCGGATACGGATACAGTTGTCGCCTCGGTCCGGGCCTATATCAATGCGCTGAACAAACTGCTGGTGCGACGCCAAAAAACCAAACCGCAAGATACTTAGGCCTTTGCGACAAAATAATTTAATGGCTTTGGCGGGGGAATCGGAATTTCAGTATTCCAACATTTCCAACGGATTTATTCCCCGCCAAAGCCGGACAGTTTCAAATTCCCGACTTTTCCATCATTTTTCATGCCCGCCAGATCAGGACAATTATTCGCAGGCAAGGCAAAAAGGCGCTGACATTTGCCCGCGCCCCCTTTACCCCCCCCGTAGC
>WFNH01000064.1 GCA_015488685.1 Marinosulfonomonas sp. | reverse complement strand
GCGGGTGCGCGCCCCTCGGTCGGGGCGGCGGCTGCCGAAGAAACTATTGAATCCATCGTTGATCATCTGGCCGGCGCGCATATGTGTTTTATCACCGCCGGCATGGGTGGCGGCACCGGCACAGGTGCAGCCCCGATCATCGCGCAGGCCGCCCGTGAATTGGGTGTTCTGACCGTCGGCGTTGTGACCAAACCGTTCCAGTTTGAAGGCGGCAAGCGCATGAAGCAGGCCGAAGACGGTGTGGAAGCACTGCAAAAGGTCGTTGATACGCTGATCATCATTCCAAACCAGAACCTGTTCCGTCTGGCGACAGAAAAAACCACCTTTACCGAAGCCTTCTCGATGGCCGATGACGTTCTGTATCAGGGCGTTAAAGGTGTGACCGACCTGATGGTCCGCCCCGGTCTGATCAATCTGGACTTTGCCGATGTTCGCGCCGTAATGGACGAAATGGGCAAAGCGATGATGGGCACAGGCGAAGGCGAAGGTGAAGATCGCGCCGTACAAGCGGCCGAAAAAGCCATTGCCAACCCGCTGCTGGACGAAATCAGCCTGCGCGGCGCCAAGGGTGTGTTGATCAACATCACGGGTGGTTACGACCTGACCCTGTTCGAACTGGACGAAGCCGCCAACCGCATCCGCGAAGAAGTGGACGCCGAAGCAAACATCATCGTTGGCTCGACACTGGACACCGGGATGGAAGGCGCAATGCGCGTGTCCGTGGTTGCCACCGGCATCGACGCTGTGGATGTGAATTCGGATATGCCGCTGCCGCGCCGCAGCCTGGCCGAGCCACTGAAACAGCCCGAGGAAGTAACCGAGGCAAGTGAAGCGTCCGCTGCTGCTGTTGCGGCAACCGCTGTGGCCAGCGAAGCGAGCGAGCCATCCTTCTTTGATGCGGCACAAACAACAACCGCAGAAGAAACCGACAACTTCTTTAACGAATTCAATGATACCTCTGACGATCTGCCCCCTCCGGCCTATCAGCCTGAAACCGAGGCAGCACCGGCACAGGCCGAAAGCATTGAGGCAATTGAAGAAGATGTGGCCCAGTTCATTGCACCGCAAGCGCCGACACCTGGAACACCATCGCCCGAAGCAATGGCGCGTTTGCAGGCAGCCGTTCACAAAGTTCCCGGTCACGAAGTTCGGGAAGAAGCCTCCGAGACGCGCCAAGCGGCTACTGACAAGCCACGTTTCGGGATCAATTCGCTGATCAACCGGATGACCGGTCATGGAGAAGCAGGTCAGGAAACACCGGCCCAGCAAATGCGTCAGCAGCCTCCGGTTCAAAGCCCCGCTGTAGAAGCAGAGGCGGACCCAGAGCAGGAGCGGGTTGAAATTCCGGCCTTCCTGCGGCGTCAGGCCAACTAAATAACGCTCAAATCTTTTTTAAAAAGGCCTGCATTATTGCAGGCCTTTTTTATTTTAATACAATGGGTTAAGTTGGCGCTACTCAACTTGTGGCAGTTCCTTGCGCATCTGTTACAAAGATGTTTCAAGCCGTTACAATCTGTGTGTTGTGTAATGCGCCGGTACCATTTACCTCAAATCCGTCGGAAACAGGTATGTCCGACGTATCCTTTAACGGGGCTTGAATGCAAACAACGATCAAATCGACAGTCAGCTTTACCGGCGTTGGCCTGCACACAGGGGAACCTGTGCGCATGACACTGCATCCCGCTTCGGCGCATTACGGTATCTGGTTCCGTCGCACCGATCTGGATGGCGACAGTTTGATCCCCGCGCGTTACGATGCTGTCAGCGATACACAGCTTTGCACAAAGATTTCGAACGGGGCAGGGGCCTCGGTTTCGACTATCGAACATATTATGGCGGCCCTTTCGGGATGTGGCGTTCAAAACGCGTTAATCGAAATTGATGGCCCCGAAGTGCCGGTTCTGGATGGATCATCCGCTGAATTCGTCGAAGCTTTGGTTGCAACAGGTCTGCGCCGTCTGGATGCACCCGTCCGCGCAATCGAGGTTTTGCAAACGGTCGAAGTCAGTGACGGTTTGGCAACGGCCCGGTTGGAGCCATCCGACACCCTGCATATTGATTTCCAGATTGATTTTGCGGAACAGTCCGATCTGATCGGGCGTCAGAACAAAACCCTGAACATGGCCAATGGCGCCTTTGTGCGTGAACTGTCCGACAGCCGCACATTCTGTTTGCAAAAAGACGTGGATATGATGCGTGCCAACGGTCTGGCCCTTGGTGGCACCGTTGAAAATGCTGTTGTTGTGGATGGTGATATGGTGCTTTCCCCCGGTGGCCTGCGTCACAAGGACGAGGCCGTGCGCCATAAAATGCTGGATGCATTGGGCGATCTGGCGCTGGCGGGCGCGCCGCTGTTAGGCCGGTATACCGGCGTTCGTGCAGGCCATGCCATGACCAATAAATTATTGCGCAAACTGTTTGCCACCCCAGGGGCCTACCGTATGGTGGAATGCGATGAAAGCATTGCATCGCGCTTGCCCGGTGTCGGCGTTCACCGCGCCGATTTGCCTGCCTCTGTGTAATCCCATAAACAAGCGATGAAAAAACGTCGTTAAGGCGTTTTGCACCGGATTTTTCTGTGCTAGACAGAGTCGAAGTAATTGGGACCAAAGCGGTCCGTACAGGCATATGACGGGGTAGTCGGGGAATGGCACGCGGTAAAACACGCTTGGTTCTGATCGGGATGATGGCTGCTTTGGCCATTACGGCGGGCTGCTCTGGTAAAGGGGGCAATCGCGCAAAAGAGCGCCCTCTTGAATCCTACAGCGCTGAAGAATTGTATAAACGCGCCGAATTCGAGTTGGAAACCAAGCGCAAAGCCACCGAAGCAACCAAACTGTTTGGCGAGGTCGAGCGCCTGTATCCCTATTCGGAATGGGCCAAACGCGCATTGATTATGCAGGCATTCGCCTATCACAAGGACAAGAAATACGAAGAAAGCCGCGCCGCCGCGCAGCGATTTATTGACTTCTATCCCGCTGACGAAGACGCCGCCTATGCGCAATATCTGCTGGCGATTTCCTATTACGACCAGATCGACGATGTCGGTCGTGATCAGGGTCTGACCTTTCAGGCCTTGCAGGCCCTGCGCACCGTGATCGAACGCTACCCTGATAGTGATTACGCACGATCTGCAATTTTGAAATTCGATTTGGCGTTTGATCATCTGGCGGCCAAGGAAATGGAAATTGGCCGTTATTATCTGAAACGCGGGCATTTTACCGCCGCGATCAACCGGTTCCGTGTGGTGGTTGAACAATTCCAGACCACTTCGCACACCGCCGAGGCGCTGCACCGTCTGGTCGAGGCCTATCTGTCGCTGGGGCTGGACGAAGAAGCACAGACTGCCGGCGCCATTCTTGGTCACAACTTCAAATCGACCGAATGGTATAAAGACAGCTATCGTTTGCTGACCGGCAAGGGGCTGGAACCCAAGGTGCGCGGTAAAAACTGGCTGGCAACGATTTATCGGCAGATGATCAAGGGCGAATGGCTCTGATCGGGCAAGGTCAGGGGAACGCATGCTCAGAAGCCTCGATATTCGGGACATTCTAATTATCGACAGGTTGGAACTGGCGTTCCAGCCCGGATTAAATGTGCTGACGGGCGAAACCGGGGCGGGGAAATCAATTTTACTGGATTCGCTTGGCTTTGTGCTGGGCTGGCGCGGGCGGGCCGAACTGGTGCGCAACGGTGCCGATCAGGGCGAGGTGGTGGCGGTGTTTGATCTGCCCGATGGCCACGCGGCGCGGGCCGTGTTGGAAGAGGCGGGCCTGCCGGTCGAGGATGAGCTGATTTTACGGCGGGTAAACACCAAAGACGGGCGCAAAACCGCGTGGGTCAATGACCGGCGTTGTTCCGGAGAGGTGCTGCGCGCGCTGTCGGATACATTGGTGGAATTACACGGCCAGTTTGATGATCGGGGCTTGCTGAATCCGCGCGGGCATATGGCCTTGCTGGATGATTTTGGTAATCATTCCAAAGATTTGGATGCCTTGCGGCGGCAATGGCGGGCGGTAGGATCTGCCCGCAAAACGTTAGAACAGGCCGAGGCAGATCTGGCGGCAGTACGCGCCGAGGAAGAATTCCTGCGTCATGCGGTGGCGGAACTGGACACGCTTGACCCGCAGTCACATGAAGAGGCCGCGCTGGACGCCAAACGCCGCCTTATGCAAGGGGCCGAGCGCATCCGTGAAGATGTGTCCAAAGCCCTTGCCGCGATTGGTTACGAGGGGGCCGAGGGGCTGGTGAATGATGCCACCCGCTGGCTGGAGGGTGCTGCGGATCAGGCCGAGGGGCGCCTAACCGGTGCGCTTGAGGCATTGGTGCGGGCGCTGGATGCCTTGGGCGAAGCACAGACCGGGGTCGAGGCGACACTTGAGGCGTTGGCGTTTGATCCGTCCGAGTTGGAACAGACCGAAGAACGTCTGTTTGCCATCCGTGCATTGGCCCGCAAGCACGAGGTATTGCCCGACGATCTGGGCGGGTTTGCCGATACCCTGCGCGAAAAACTGACCGCGCTGGATCAGGGCGAAGGGAATGTTGCGACCCTGCGGGCAGCTCTTGCAGCCGAGGAAAAAACCTATGGTGAAATGGCCGCCAAACTGACCGCCAAACGCCAAAAAGCAGCGCGCGCGCTGGATAAAGCGATGGCCATCGAACTGGCTCCGCTAAAAATGGAACGGGCGGTGTTTACCACCGAAATCACAGCCAGTGATGCGGGCCCGGACGGGCAGGATGCGGTGGTGTTCACCGTGGCCACCAACCCCGGCGCGCCCTCGGGACCGTTGAACAAGATCGCCTCGGGCGGGGAGTTATCACGGTTCCTGCTGGCGCTGAAGGTCTGTTTGACGGCGCAAACCAGCGGCATCACGATGATATTCGATGAAATCGACCGTGGCGTGGGCGGGGCAACTGCGGATGCCGTCGGGCGACGTCTGGCCGCGCTGGCGGATGGTGCGCAGGTGCTGGTTGTCACCCATTCGCCGCAGGTGGCCGCACGCGGTGCGCATCACTGGCGGGTGGAAAAACGCGTGGCAAAGGGGCAGACCACGTCGGCGGTTGTGCCGCTGGACGAGGCCGCGCGGATTGACGAAATCGCGCGGATGTTGTCGGCGGACAAAGTTACCGATGTGGCGCGTAAAGCTGCCAAATCATTGATAACAGACAAGTAAATTCTGGACGACCGCCTGATGTTTAACACTGAATATAGCGTGTCATTGCCACCAAACGAGCCATCCCGAATCCCGGTAACCCGGATTTATATATCTTGAACAAACCGCCCCGGAAGGGGGATGGCCTGCCCGAAAAAAGAATTTAGGGTTTGCAGCGAGTAACCTGTTCACCGTATTTCAATAAATACAGATTGCACCGGTCGGCAGAGAGTCGTCATACCCCATATGGGGTAAACAGTGAAAATATTACAAATATTTTTCAATTAACGGGATGATTTCCGGCCATTTCAGGAAAAATACCAACTGGCCCGCGTCCTCGTAGGTGTGAAAATTGATCCACGGGTATTTCTCTTGAAACTCGCGCAGGGTTTCAGCGGGAACTTGCGGGTCTTGCAGGCCATTCAGATAATGCACCGGAACCGATCCCTGAAGGTTTTCCAGAACCGGTGACCAATCGCTCGTTTCCTGTGCGATGACTTCCATAGAAAACGGTTTGTGGGCGCTGTGTGTCTTTGACAGGCAAACCTCGGAGCCGCAAACCATGGCCTCGAAAACCTCGGGGTTTTCAAAAGTTGCAACATCGGCTTTGGAGCCACCATAAACCGCATGTACAAAGCCGCGTTTTCCCAGCCGGCGAGCCAATGAAAACCCGGCTTTGACCATAAAGGGCAGAAGGTGTGGGGTATATCTGGCTCCGGCCAGAATGAACCGGTGCCATTTATCCATGCGTTCATATTGTGCGGACCGGTCCAGCGGGAAAGTCCCCGAACAGGCGATAACGGCGCTGATGCGTTCTGGGTTCGCCTGATGGAAATAGGCGGAATAAAATACATCTGCGCCCAAAGATACCATTGGACAACGATCGATTTTCAGATGATCCATCAACTGAACAAGATCGTCAGCAATGGTTGGCCCCAATTCCTTTTTCTTTGGGAAAGGCGAGGAATTCCCATATCCGGGGCGCAAGGGAACGATGATTTTCAATCCCCGTTTTTCAGCTGTGGCTTCGGCCGAGGCGGGCCAGCGGACCAGCCCGTAGTCCTGCGGTAAAAAGATCAATGGGCGCCCTTCGGGATCGCCTAAAATCAGGTAATCCATTTTCCGCCCGTCCCGTAGGGTAAGCACATGAAAGGGGCGAGGCTTAAGATTATGGGTGCCCGTGCTTTCGCCCGAAACCTGTGCCGCCGTGTCTTCTGTGTAACTGGCGATGTCCATCATCGACAGGGTCAGGCGGACCAGTTCGGTTTGCGAACGGGTTTCGGTTTTGCCAAGAACCGATTTCAGTTGCGCCCGAACCGTATCGACAGACCGCCCGCGTGCATCGGCAATTTCGCGCAGGCTTTGACATTCGGCAAGCCCCCGCACCACGCCGGTTTCCGCAGTGGTCAGGCCAAAGGCGGAATTCAGCAGGGCGTCAAACCCTTCGGGCCAACTGACTTCGGATGTGATTGCAACCACCAGCGGAGGCTCGTTTTCCTGCCGCAGGGTTTGCAACTGGAACACCACCAAACGGTTGTTGTCTGTCATGCGGGCGCGGAAAACAGCCGTTGTTTCGCTATTGCTCATCAACATGGCGGCGGCCTGTTTTTCCAGCGCTGCCAGATCATCCGGTTCAATCGGTAGATCCGACAGCTTGTCGCCCTTTTGCACGCCTAACACCTGCATTGCCGGACTGTTCACATCGACAATCCGTAAATCCCGACCGATCAGGAATGCTGCCGCCTTGTCTACATTTGACAAATGATTTCCAGTCGAAGAATTATCATCGAGCTTTTCCAGAAACCTGTCGGCACGGGTGAAATGGCTAACATATTCGGCATCCAGATCGACATTGACCAAAGTGCCATTCGCGCCTTTGCGAAGGGGGCGGATCATGTCCTCCCAATGGTCCAGAAGCTCTTCGTAACGGGTGGGATCCATGGCGACTTCGTACAGGCGATCAATCACATCATCGCGTACCCCGGGCGGAGTCTCGCTGTTGATTTTACCCGTATTATTTACCATGCCGCGCGTTACCCTATGCCCCCAAACCAAACTTGCGCAATTTTCCTTTCGGCTGGTTATGGCGGAAAGAAAAAATATGCTTGCAAATTGCCCAGGGAAAAATCTCTAACTTATACTGCCAGAGTATCATTCTTATCAAAATGCTCCAACTTGTGAACCGGAAACACAGTGTTTTGATGTATTAACAGCATGTTAAAGGGGAGTCATTTTCCAGAAAACACAACCTTTGAGGGATTTAGAATGCCATTCTTGTCCATTGCCCGCTTGATTTCCCCCATCACATCCCAGCCCTGCCCATGTTCGGCCTGCATGTAATCCAGTTTACCCATGCCTATGCCGTGCTCACCGGTGGCCGTTCCCCCCATCGCCAGCGCCCGTTCAACCATGCGGTTTGACAGGTCTTTGGCGGCTTTCATTTCCGCCTCGTTGCCCGGTTCCACCAGGAGGATCGCATGGAAATTTCCGTCCCCGACATGGCCAAGGATCGGGCCGGGAATGGGGCTGGCGGCGATGTCGGCACGGGTTTCTTCAACCGCTTGGGCAAGGCGGGAAATGGGCACGCAAACATCGGTGACAACGGCGGTGGCCCCTTTACGCAGGGCGAGGCAGGCGTAATAGGCCATGTGGCGCATGTCCCAAAGCGCGTTGCGTTCTTCGGTTTTGGCGGACCATTTGAAACCGGTGCCGCCCATGTCCTGCACGATTTCGCCAAAGCGTTCGGCCTGCTCGGCCACGCCTGCGTCTGAGCCATGAAATTCCACCAGCAGATGCGGCATTTCGGGCATGTCGGTGCCGGAATAGGCGTTGCAGGCGCGCGCGGTGTCTTCGTCGATAAATTCGATCCGTGCCATCGGGATGCCCATCTGGATGGTGGTGATCACCGCGTTGACCGCATTGCCGATGTCGTCAAAGGAACAGACGGCGGATGAAATCGCCTCGGGCTGGCCATGCAGGCGCAGGGTTAGTTCGGTGATGATGCCAAGGGTGCCCTCGGCCCCGACGAATAACGCGGTTAGATCGTAACCGGCGGACGATTTGCGCGCGCGGCTGCCGGTGCGGATGATGCGACCATCGGCCAGCACCACCTGAAGCGCCAGAACATTGTCACGCATGGTGCCGTAACGCACAGCCGTGGTGCCGCTGGCGCGTGTGCTGGCCATGCCGCCAAGGGTGGCGTTGGCGCCGGGATCAACCGGAAAGAACAGACCCGTTGTGCGCAATTCGGTGTTCAGTTCCTCGCGGGTCAGGCCGGGCTGGATCACCACATCCATATCCTCGGCGTTCACAGCCAGCAGGCGATTCATACGGGCCAGATCAATTGTCACACCGCCCTTCACCGCCAATGTGTGCCCCTCAAGCGAGGTGCCTGCGCCATAGGGAATGACGGGGCAGTCATGTTCGTTGCAAATCCTCACGATCTGCGAAACTTCGTCGGTATTCACCGGATAGGCCACCGCATCGGGCGGGGCGGGGGTGAAATGGGTTTCGGATGCGCCGTGGGCCTCCAGATCGGGCTTGGCCAGACTAAGGCGATCCCCTAGAACAGTGGTCAAAGCGGTGATTGCGGTTTGGATGGTCATTGCGGGCCTCGAAGCTGTTTTGCGCAAGATAGGCCAAGGTGACGCGGGGTTAAACCCTGCATTTGACAGATGGGACGCTGGTTGTGCTGAACGAGGAAAAAACACTGATTGCCCAGAAGCTGGGCGAGGGACTGCACACCCTACGCACGGGCCTGCGTGTGATGCGCGAGAAAGGGCCAAGTCAAGTGCAGTTCTGGTTCATCGCACTGATGATTGGAATTGCATCGGGATATGCGGCGCTGGGGTTTCGCAAAGGGATTTCGGCGCTGCAAAGCTGGCTCTACGGGGCCGAAGACCTGCATCTGCTGCACAGTTTTGCCGAAACCCTGCACTGGTACTGGATCCTGCTGATCCCGATTGCCGGCGGGTTGGTGGTGGGGCTGATCCTGAACCGCTATACCGATGACGGGGTGGTGCGTTCGGTTGCCGATGTGATTGAAGGTGCTGCGATGAACGAAGGGCGGGTCGAGCAGAAAGAGGGCATCGCCAGTGCATTGGCCTCGATGATTACGCTTGCCTCGGGCGGGTCCAGCGGGCGCGAAGGGCCGGTGGTGCATCTGGCCTCGGTAATTTCCAGCTGGGTGTCGAACCGCATTCATGCAAACGGCATCACCGGGCGCGATCTGTTGGGCTGTGCGGTGGCGGCGGCGGTTTCGGTGTCGTTCAATGCGCCGATTGCCGGGGCGCTGTTTGCGCTGGAAGTGGTGCTGCGCCACTTTGCCGTTCATGCCTTTGCGCCGATTGTGATTGCGTCTGTCGCGGGCACCGTGATCAGCCGCATCTATCTGGGCGACGTGACAGAATTTACCGTGCCGGTCGAAGGCTCACTTGTGTTTTATGTAGAGTTACCCGCGTTTATGATCCTTGGTCTGGTTAGCGGACTTATCGCTGTGTTATTGATGAAATCCGTTTTCTGGGCAGATGATCTGGGCAATTATGTCCAGCGGAAAACCCATATGCCCGGTTGGCTGCGACCGGCTGTTGCCGGTGCCCTGTTGGGGGTTATTGCGATTTCCTTTCCGCATATTATCGGTGTGGGGTATGAAACCACCTCACTGGCCCTGACCGGAAAACTGTTGCTTGGGCAAGCAATTCTTTTTGCCGTGGTCAAGGTGATCGCCGTTTCAATTACCATGGCGGGCCGGATGGGTGGCGGCATCTTTTCCCCCTCGCTGATGACCGGCGCGCTGACGGGGTTGGCGTTCGGGCTGATCTCGACCTCGATCTTTCCCAATGTGTCGGGGTCCGAAACCATCTATGCGCTGGCGGGCATGGGGGCGGTGGCAGCCGCTGTTCTGGGCGCGCCAATTTCCACCACGTTGATCGTGTTCGAACTGACCGGCGATTGGCAGACGGGGATTGCGGTGATGGTGGCTGTATCATTGTCCAGCGCACTTGCCAGCCGGATCGTGGATCGTTCGTTCTTTTTAACATTTCTGGAACGCAAAGGGGTGCATCTGTCGGCGGGGCCGCAGGCCTATTTGCTGTCAATGTGCGGTGTCGCCAGCGAGATGCGGGCCAAGGGATCAGAAAGCGCGCCCTCGGATGATGCTTGTTGGGATCTGATCGGGCAGGGGGTTTACATCGACGGCAACGCAACCCTGCAGCAGGCAATGCCGATATTTGAATCCACCACACATGCATTTATCCCCGTCGTCACATTGGGCAGCGAGGCCGAGACGCCCGAACTGTGGGGGGCATTGTTTCAGGTGGATGCGCTGAAAGCCTACAACAAGGCATTGGCGGCAATTGCCGAAGAGGAACATTCGTAGCCCTATCGCCAGCGATTAAAAACAGCTAGGTTGATCCAGAACAGCAAACAGGAGACGCAAAAAATGAGCGAAGAAACCCGTATCGAAATCCGCAAGGATGGCCCGTATATCGTGAAGAACTGCAAAACGATTGTTCTGGCCGATGGCACCGAGGTCGAGGAAAAGGCGATGACCGCCCTGTGTCGTTGCGGCATGTCAAAGAACAAGCCCTTTTGCGATGGTTCGCACAAGGAAAACGGCTGGAGTGACGAATAGAGCCCGACGTGACAGGCCCCGCATCAGGTGCGGGGCAGCACGCTATAATTCCTCGACCGTTATTTGTGCCGGATCGAATGCCAGATAGCCTTTGATCTGCGCCACGGCTTCGATCGGATTTTCATAAGACCACACTGCATTTTCCAGAACCGTGCTTTTGGTCTGGATCGAATAATAGCTGGCATCGCCCTTGTGCGGGCAATGGCTGCTGTGGTCGCTTTCATCCAGAAAAATCATCGCGATATCGTCGCGCGGGAAATAAATCACCGGTTTCATATCGCCTTCACTCAGCTTTAACGCATTGGTGCTTTCACCTAGTATCGCCCCGCCTGCGCGCACCACCCATTTGCCATTTGCTTTGTGAATCTTGATATGTTCCGACATGTGCTGCGCCCTATCTTGTTGAGTGAGAACCGACACTAACACATCTAATAGGCGATTTGCACGTCCCAAAGCCAAGTTGGCAATATTTTTCCGCCTTGCGCTTAAATCTTGCGTTGCAGCATTTGCCAATGCAGACCAATCGGCGGAAAGAAAAACAGCAAAAATCCTAGTTTAATATAGGCCAGAACCATCGCGGGTATCCACAACACCGCAATCACCAGTCCAACCCCGCCGGCAATCCGTGTGGCCATGCCCGGTGATGTAAAACGCAGCAATAACAGTTGAAACAGTTTTCCCCCGTCCAGAGGTTGCACCGGAATCATGTTGAAAATGGCTAAAAACAGATTGATCCAGGCCAGCAGATTTACCGCCCACAGCAACAGCCCTTCCGGCATATAGGGCCAGATCAGGGATGCCACCGCCCAGATGGTCAGGTTCACAATCGGCCCCATGGCCACGATCAACTCGTCCTGTTTGTTATTGGCTGAACGGGTCCGCTCACAAAAACCGCCACCGCCGTAAATCATGATCCGGCGCACGGGGATTCCCTGTATCAATGTGGCCCATGCGTGGCCCAACTCGTGCAAGTAGATCGAACCGATCACCATCCCCAGAAAGATCGCATTATAAAGAAGCTGCGTGGGGCTGCTCCCAAAAGACAGGAACAACATGACCAGCAGGATGATGCTGGAGCCGATATGCACCGGAACCCCGAAAACGCCGCGAAACTCGAATATAACCTTGCTGCTGCCGAACATTCAAACCTGCCAAATCATTAAAAATCCGTTCCCGTTATAAGGGCGCACAGGCGCGGGTCAACCAATCAAGGGGTTTGCCCGTGACCAGGGGGGACAGCATATCAAGGGTCTGCGCGTGATAGGCGTTCAGCCAGTCGCGCTCGCCGTTGCTTAACATGTCTGGTTTGATCAGCCGTTTATCAATCGGCACAAAGGTCAGGGTTTCAAACGCCATCATATCGCGGTCATCCGCACCTTGCAGGGCAGGAGCCGGTTGCACCACGATCAGGTTTTCAATGCGGATGCCAAAGGCCCCTTCGCGGTAATAACCGGGCTCATTCGACAGGATCATACCGGTTTCCAGCGGCACATCCGAAACCTTGGAAATCCGTTGCGGCCCCTCGTGGACAGACAGATAGGTGCCCACCCCGTGGCCTGTGCCGTGGTTATAATCCTGCCCCGCCAGCCACAGCGGATACCGTGCCAGCGCATCCAGATCACGCCCAGCCAGCCCCTTTGGAAACCGTGCGCGGGATATGGCAATCATGCCTTGCAACACACGGGTAAAAGAGGTTTTTTCCTCGTCCCCAACATCACCAACGGCAATGGTACGGGTGATGTCGGTGGTGCCGTCCAGATATTGCCCGCCGCTGTCAACCAGCAGCAATTCGCCTTTGCGGATTTCGCGATTGGTTTCTTCTGTTACGCGGTAATGGATGATCGCCCCGTTCGGCCCCGCGCCGCAGATGGTTTCAAAACTGATGTCGCGTAGGGCGTTGGTGTCGCGCCTGAACCCTTCCAGCTTTTTCACCACGTCGATTTCGGTCAGCCCCCCCTTGGGCGCGGCCTCATCCAACCAGGCCAGAAACTTCACCATCGCCACCCCGTCACGCAAATGCGCAGCACGGGTGCCGGCGATTTCGGCCGCGTTCTTGCGGGCTTTGGGCAGGATGCAGGGATCAGCTTTGTGCTGCACCTCGATGCCTGCCCCTTGCAGAATATCCGTCACGGCCACCGGCGCCGTATCGGCATCAACCCGCACCACGCCTTGCAACGCCTTTAGCGCCGCATCAAATGCTTCCCAAGGCTGCACGTCCAGCGCCAGTCCCTCGGCCTTGGCGGGGTCTGTGAATAGGTCAACCCGTCCGTCGCTGTGCAGAATGGCAAATGCCTGCACCACGGGGTTGCGCTCGATATCGCTGCCGCGAATGTTCAGAAGCCAGCAAATGCTGTCGGGCAGGGTCAGAACGCAGGCCTCCGCACCGCTATCTTTTATATCCGCAACAATGCGTTTGCGCTTGGATTCGGATGTTTCCCCCGCAAATTCAACAGGATACTCCATGATCCTGCCGCTGGGCCGTGCAGGGCGGTCTGTCCAGATCCGGTCCACAAGGTTATCCATGGCCACCAGTTCCACACCGCAATCGGCCAGCTTTTCCATTTCGCCCTTGGTGTGCAGCCACGGATCAAAGCCAACCTTGCCACCCTCGGGCAACGCCTGCTTCAACCACTCTGCAAGCGTCGTTTCCGGCCAGTCCACCGGCGTGAAATGCGCCAGATCGACCTGCGATTTCACCTGCGTGCGATAGCGCCCGTCCACGAACACGCCCGCCCGATCCATCAAAGCGGCACAAAACCCGGCCGAGCCGGTGAATCCCGTCAGCCACGCCAGCCGCGCATCACAGGGGGCGACATATTCGCCCTGATGCGCATCCGCACGGGGCACCAGAAACCCGTCCAGCCCTTCGCGCGCGATTTCCTCGCGCAACAATGCCAGCCGTTCCGGCCCCTTATCGGGCGTCGATGTCACCTCGAAACTCTGGAACATCCCTCACCCCTTCTTCTTTTCCTAAATACCTGCCGCGCGCAGCGCTATGACGCGCGCTTGATCCCCATCACCCGCGCACGTGCGCGTGGATCGCTGTCAAACAAGGACGCCAGTTGTTCGGTCATCGCGCCGGCCAGTTGTTCCACATCGGTAATCGTCACCGCACGGTCGTAATAGCGGGTCACGTCATGGCCGATGCCGATTGCCAGCAGTTCGACCAGCTTTTTCCTCTCGACCATATCAATCACGTCGCGCAGGTGTTTTTCCAGATAATTCGCGGGGTTGACCGACAGGGTTGAATCATCCACAGGCGCGCCATCGGAAATCACCATCAGGATTTTGCGCGCCTCGGGGCGGCCTACCATGCGCCGGTGCGCCCATTCCAGCGCCTCGCCGTCGATGTTTTCTTTCAGCAGACCCTCTTTCATCATCAGCCCCAGATTGGGCCGCACGCGGCGCCACGGGGCATCTGCCGCCTTGTAAATAATATGGCGCAGATCGTTCAGGCGGCCGGGCACCTGTTCGCGCCCCGCATTCAGCCATTTCTCACGGCTTTGCCCGCCTTTCCACGCCCGGGTGGTAAAGCCCAGAATTTCCACCTTGACCTGACAGCGTTCCAGCGTGCGGGCCAGAACATCGGCACAGATTGCGGCAATCGATATCGGGCGGCCCCGCATCGAGCCGGAATTGTCGATCAGCAGGGTCACGCAGGTATCGCGAAATTCGGTGTCTTTTTCGATCTTGAAGGACAGTGGTGTGGTCGGGTTCGCCACCACCCGCGCCAGACGGCCTGCGTCGAGGATCCCCTCTTCCAGATCAAATTCCCACGCGCGGTTCTGTTGCGCCTGAAGGCGGCGCTGCAATTTGTTGGCAAGGCGTGAAACGGCCCCCTTCAAGGGTTCCAGTTGTTGGTCCAGATAGGCCCGCAAGCGTTCCAGCTCGGCCGGTTCGGCCAGATCCTCGGCGCGGATTTCCTCGTCGAAATCGGTGCAGTAAACCTTGTAGTCCGGGTCGGCCTCGGACACGGGGGCAGGGGGCGGCGGGTCCATCGGGGCCTCGCCCTCGGGCAGTTCGGCCTCGTCGCCCTGCTCCATATCGGCCATGTCGTCCATCGTGACGCTGGCCTGTGACTGGTCCTGCTGTTCATCCTGCGACTGCTCGGGCGAGGCCTCGGCCTCTTCCTGCTCGTCATCCTGCCCCTGGCTGTCGGGGTTGTCGTCCTGCTCGTCGCTTTCCTCGGACTGATCTTCGCTGTCGTCATCCTCGGCGTCGGGATCATCGCCCAACTGGTCGCCATAGCCCAGATCGGCAATCACCTGCCGCGTGAAGCGGGCAAAATCGGCCTGATCGGCCAGCATATCCTGCAAGCTGTCCAGCGTGCCGCCGGCCTTTTCCTGAAAAAACCCTTTCCACAGGTCCAGCACGTTTTGCGCATCTGCCGGCAGGTCACGGCCGGTGGCAAGCTGGCGCACAAGATAACCGGCGGCTTCGTTTAACGGGGCTTCATTCTGATCGGTGATCTCGCCATAGCCGCGCCGCATTGCCTCATCCGCGATTTTGGCGTCGATATTGCCCAAAGTGCCGGGCATGTCGCGCGCGCCCACGGCCTCGCAACGGGCGTTTTCCATTGCCTCGTAAATGCCGCGCGCCAACTCGCCTTGGGGGGCGTAACGGGCGTGGGTGGCGATGTCGTGGTGCTTGTGGCGCAGGGCCAAAGCGTCCGCCGTGCCACGGGCCAGCAGCACCTCGTCATGCGTCATCCGGCGGGTCACTTGGGGCAGGCGCACGGTGTCGGGCGTTGCCCCCGGAGGGTCCACGGTAAAGGAAACCGACAGCTCGGGGTCATCCGCCATCACTTTGGTGGCCTCGGAAAGGGCCTTTTTGAACGGATCAGCTGGGTTGTCGGTTGGTTTGGTCATTGCGTCGGCCCTTTTGGCTTTTGCATATTATAGAGTTTGGTGCATTTATCCATGTCTGCCTGATAGGCAATGCGAAAAGGGCTGTCATCCCCCCAAGGTTGCCCCGTTGTTTCTAAAACGTCCAAATACGCGTCTCGGTATTGCTGTGCAAAATACCATTTCGACATGCCCATTTGATAATTGGCGTTTTCAACATCTATGCCATCGGCGATGAACATCTTTTCGGAGGTTTGCGAGAAATAGTCACTCATCTTGGACGTTAACTGGTGCTTTTCATGAAATGCATCCAGTTTTTTGGTGAACACGCCCATTTCTTCATTTGGCATCATCGTGGGGGCAGCGTCCTCAAGAGTGAAAAGCATGATACCGCCACATTGTTTCAAAACATCATGCGGTATTTGTGTTTCATCATCAAATTCAATCTGCAAATGATCAATCTGGCCAAGGGCATCGGCGTTAGCGGCTGGTGCAGCGAAAACACCAATCATAAGAACCAGTTTTCGAAACAATGCAAACATATGCTGCATTTCCCATTTATTTTCCACCAAAGCACCGTTGATACAGTTTGGGCGACATGTGTAGATCTGTTGCGGATGATAAGCCCGAGCCTTTGACAACCACTTTGGTAGGTACAATCAGGGCCTTTTTGAACAGATCAGCAGGGTTGTCGGTTGGTTTGGTCATTTACTCAACCCTGGATCAAGATTGCATATATTCGGATTATATTTTATATACACATGCTCTCGAATATAGCCGTTAGGGCAAGGACGATCGATTGTTCCACCAACAAATATTGTGTCGCTCTCTTTGATTAACTCATCTCCAATATATGTGATTGAGCCACTTTCAAAAACCGCAGAAGACTTAAACGAGCTAAAGTCGGGTTCTGAATAAATGGTAAACGCTGACCCGTGATAGATATAACATGAGACAAGTGGCTCACTGTGGCTCTCCTCTGATGAGAAAGTCGGTTTTACTGGTGGGTTGGGTAGGGTATTGATATCTGCAATACATTTTGGCAGGAAAAACACCTCTGCAACCGCACTATTTGGCAATGATGCCAACGCGACTGCAAAACATATCAGTGCCTTTACTCCCATCACCCCAAGCTCACGCTCGCCGCGCTTTCCGGCAGTTCTTCGTCAAAGCAGCGCTGGTAGAATTCCGCCACGGTTTGGCGCTCCAACTCGTCGCATTTGTTCAGGAACGACAGGCGGAAGGCATAGCCCACATCACGGAAAATCGTGGCGTTTTGCGCCCAGTTGATCACGGTGCGGGGACTCATCACGGTGGATAGATCACCGTTCATAAACGCGGTGCGGGTCAGGTCGGCGACGGTCACCATCTGGCTGACCGTTTTGCGACCCGAATCCGTGTTGTAGATCGGGTTTTTCGACAGCACGATCGCGGTTTCGGCGTCATGCGACAGGTAGTTCAGCGTCGCGACCATCGACCAGCGGTCCATCTGGGCCTGATTGATCTGTTGGGTGCCGTGATAAAGGCCGGTGGTATCGCCCAGCCCGACAGTGTTCGAGGTGGCAAACAGACGAAACGACGGGTGCGGTGTGATCACCTCGTTCTGGTCCATCAGGGTCAGTTTGCCGTCATGTTCCAGCACGCGCTGGATCACGAACATCACATCGGCACGCCCCGCGTCGTATTCGTCAAACACGATGGCGGTGTTGGTGCGCAGGGCGGCGGGCAGGATGCCCTCTTGAAATTCGGTGACCTGCATGCCGTCGCGCAGTTTGATCGCGTCCTTGCCGATCAGGTCGATCCGGCTGATATGGCTGTCCAGATTGACACGCACGCAGGGCCAGTTCAGGCGGGCGGCAACCTGTTCGATGTGGGTCGATTTGCCGGTGCCGTGATAACCCTGAATGATCACGCGGCGATTGTGGGAAAATCCGGCTAGAATGGCCAGCGTGGTTTCGGGATCGAACTTATAGGTCGGGTCGATTTCGGGCACGCGGTCGGTGCGTTCCTCGAATTTTTTGACGGGCATGTCGGTGTCCACGCCAAAGACCTCGCGGACTGAAATTTCCTCGGTGGGTTTGGTGGTGCTGTCCATGATATCGGTCCGCTTCTTTTTCGTTTTCAGTGCTTACAATGGTTGGTGCAACAATTTTACCGCAGGTGCAAGAGAGGGGCGGGGAGGTTTTGCACATTCCCTGCTGTTCTTCTGCGCAAAAACTGTTAAATTCCGCGCTATTGGTTTGTCAGGGTAATTGGTAAGGAGCGTCAACATGCCTCAACGAAAAACGCGCGTGATTGCGTCCGGCGTGGTGATTGGGTTCGCGGGGTATTTGTCATTGATCGCGTTGATCTGGTCCGATTGCAACTTTTCTTTCAGCAATTGTTTTGCCAGCGCGAACGAGGTGCTCCTGCCTGCAATCATCGGGGCGGTACTGGCCGGTATGCTGTTTTACGCACTGTTCGGGCGGGCGGGGCGCAGGGGGTGGTTGCTGG
>WFNH01000063.1 GCA_015488685.1 Marinosulfonomonas sp. | reverse complement strand
GGACAGGTCGATCAGATAGAACATGAACAACGCGCCGATCAGCGGGCCAATGACAGTCCCCGCCCCGCCCAGCAACACCCAGAGTAGCGGAAAGATCGAATAGGGCACTTGTGCGAAACTGGCCCCGACATAGCCGAACAACACGCCATAAGCCGCCCCCGCCGCGCCCGAAACCGTGCCGGACATCAGCACGGCGGACAGCTTGGCGCGCCATGTGTCATAGCCCAGCATCCTGGCCCGTTCCTCGTTTTCCCGAATGGCAATCAGCACACGGCCCAAGGGGCTGCGCACCAGCCAGAGCGTGCCGAGAAGCACGATTGAAAACAGCAGCCACGCAGCGAAATAGCGGATTGTCGGATCGCTTAAATCCAGCCCCATGATCTGCCGGCTGGCCTGTTTGATGCCGAAACCCTCGTCCCCGCGGGTGATCGAGCCAAAGTAGAGGATGGTCAGAAATATGGTTTGCGAGAACATCAGCGTGACGATCATAAACGCCACGCCGATGGTGCGCAGGGCCAGCAGGCCGACAATCAGCGACAGGGCGAAAGCGGCGGCAACGCCCATCAAAAAGGCAGGCCCGACCGGCATTCCCAACTGCGTCACCGCCAACCCCATGCCATACATGCCAGCAGCAAAGAACATCGCATGACCAAGGCTGAGCAAGCCCGTGTAGCCGAACATGATGTTATAGCCCATCGCGAAGGTAGCCATCACCATGATCCGCGCCAGATTGCCGTGGTGATAGGCAGGCAGGGCGAATTGCAGCGCGAACAGCAGGGCAATCAGGCCAAGGTGCAGGGGCAGGGCGCGTTTCATGCCGGTTTGGCTCCGAACAGGCCCTGCGGGCGGTAAACCAGCACCATCGCCACCAGCAATGTCGCCAGCATTTTCGCCAGTGTCGGGGTGAAAAAGACCGAGATGATGCCATCACTCATGCCGATCAGCACGGCGGCGACAACGGTGCCGCGCAAGGATCCCAGCCCACCGATGATCACCACGATGAAGGACAGCAACAGCGGGTCCCCCCCCATCAGATAATGCGCCTGCTGGATTGGCACGACCAGCACCGCACCAAGAGCGGCCAGTGCCGCGCCCATGCCGAACACCAGCGCAAAGACCCGTTCAACCGGAATGCCGAAGGCCTGCGCGGTTTCGCTGTCGAGCTGGGTTGCCCGCAGGATCAGGCCGATTTTGCTGCGGGCCATTAACAGCCACAGGCCCAGACAGGTGACAATCGCGGCCGCGATCACGAACAGTTTGTAGCTGGTGATGCTTAATCCCCACGGCCAGTAAATCTGAAACCCTGCATCGGTGAATTCATACCACGGCATGGCCAGACGGGTGTTGAACGGGGGCGTCACCGGATGGGCGTCGGGGCCATAGGTCATCAGCGTGACTTGCTGGATGATATATAGCAGGCCGATGGTGGCGACGATGGTGCGTTCTGGGTCATATTCGACCCGCCGCAACACCAGCCAGTCGGCGGCGGCGGCCATCAGGCCCACCAGCAGCGGCGCGACCACCAGCGCGATGACAAACCCAACCGCGGGATTGCCCCCCAGCATGGTGGTGACCCACCACGCAAGAACCGCGCCCAGCATGAAAAATTCGCCATGCGCCACGTTGACCACGCGCATCACGCCGAAAACCAGCGACAGGCCCAAAGCCGTCAGGGTCAGAACAGACGCCTGCACCAGACCTTCGAGCATGGCAAGCATAAGGTGGGGGCCGAATTCCATCTGTGGTGAACTGCTCTTTGATTTTGTGGAACGGTGTTCCCTCCCCCGTTTGTCGGGGGAGGGTTAGAGTGGTGCTAGAACGATTGCGTGGTGTAATCCACTTCGTCCGGATAGAACCCATCCTCAAGCGACGTGGTGTGTTGCACCACCAGCTTGCCGCCTACGACCTTGGAAATATACTGCGGGCCGAACACCTGATGGGTCTTGCCATTGAACAGCTTGGCCCCTTGCGGATGCTCGTTGCTCTCGGGCATATCGGTGATTGCCTCGACCGCTTCGATAAGCTTGGTGCGGTCTTTTGGACCGGCATAACCTGCGGCTTCCATCCCTTGTTTGATTACATACAGGGTTTCCCAGCAGCCGAACATATGGGCGTAGGTTGATACATTTGTCGGGTCCTCAACCGCCGCCCCGTTTTTATCCACGCCGACCTGTGCGCGGTAGAATTTGTCGTATTCGGTCTGATCGGCCTGCGCGTAACGCGGCATGCCTTCCCAGAAATGGGTACCTTCCAGAAATTCCAGACCCGGTGTGGCGAAATCAACTGCCTCGAGCGAATCGATAAAGCCGAAGATTTGCGGTGCAGAGGGACCGAAAAATTCACCCATTTCCTTAACGAAGGTCAGGACAGACGGGCCGACCATAACGTGATAGATCACCTCGGTTTCACGCGGGATCTGCGGGAAATACTTGGTGAATGATGTTTCGGTTGGCGGGATCGCCAGTTTGGCGACCACTTCGCCGCCCTGCGCCTCGATTGCTGCACTAAAGAAATCGCGGTGGTTATGGCCGAAAGCGAAATCGGGGAAGATCATCGTGACCTTTTTCCCCAGATTGCTGGCAACAAACGGCGCCATGGCCTGAACCTGACTTTTCACATCGGTGATGCCCGGTTGCAGAGTGTATCGGTTCAACATACCGCTGGCCACATGGTGCCCTTCGGAAACCACGAAATAGGGCATCTTCAGTTCTGCCGCACGCGGGGCGGAACCAATCACCACATGGGAAAACAACGTGCCATAGGCAATGTCACAGCCATGCTGGTTGGCGAATTTCTCCAGCACTTCGGCGCCGCGTTTTGGATCGGTGCCGTCATCTTCGGCCACGATTTCAACGGGACGGCCATTGATGCCGCCAGCGTCATTGATCACCTTTGTGGCGGCCATTGTGGTGCGCTCATACCAGCGGCCATAGGCAGCGCCGATACCGGTGCGATGCACCTGAAAGCCAATCTTGATTGGTGCACCTCCGGTGCCAGCGTGGGCAAACCTGGTGATGTCGGGCAAAGCCGAGGCCGCCCCGACAGCCGCCATGCCGGTCAGAATTTTGCGGCGGGTTGGAAATGTTTTCTTCGCCATTTATTGTTCTCCCTAAGTGTTGGTTCGACGGGCCGTATTTCAGCCTTCTGTCGTTAATCGTATCACGTGCACACAGATTTTCGCCGGTGAATTCTGGCGCAAGTGTCGTAGAAATTAATTTGTATACAAATAAGTTTATTGGTGCCTGTCAAGAAATTTGACGAGAGGTAATTAATAGAAATGCTGCCGATTACAGCAAAAATATATAGAATTGCAGTGCCAAGGCGTTTTTGCAAACACGGTTTCCAGGGGCCTGACCCTGGACTTGGCTACCAAAGCCAATTGCCATTTGGCTCTGGTAATAATCAGGGCATTAAGCTGTAATATCAGGCCGCGTCATTCAGACGCGCTGGGCGAATCGCTGCGGGCGATTTCGCTGATCAATGTATGGATACGCCGCTTTAGCTTCTGGTTGGTGATGTTGGAGAGGATTGCCGCGATCCTTGCGGTTTCCATGTCCATTGCAGGCATGCTTTCATAACTTTCCCCCTCAAGCCCCTCAAAGAAAAACGACGGGGAAACCTCCAGCAGTTTTGAAAGCTCGAACATACGGCTGGCAGAAACGCGGTTGGCACCGGTTTCGTATTTTTGCAGTTGCTGGAAGGAAATACCCAATTGCTCGGCAACGTTTGACTGGGTCAGGCTGCGGACAGTGCGAATTTCCTTGATGCGTTTTCCGACATGGATGTCGACTGGATGTGGCATATTGATTCTTCCGTGTTGTTTCTCGCTAAGGGGGAAATACGGATTTTACATTTCTATCAACTCGTTACTTATCATTCAATTCATATCTCGTTTTTACCGTCGATGGGTGATAAGTTTACCATCTCTATTTGTACGCCTTGCGAAGCTTCTACCTAAGCGATTATTACCTCAGTGCGCTTTGCAAAACGGTGTTTTGTATTTTGAATGATGAATAAAGGGTGTGAAAATTAGGTTATGGGTCGATCCTCAAGTCAGGCAATTCTGTTTGAATTACTGCGATCATATACAGTGCTTGCACGCACCCTGAATCTGTCAAAAGCAGTGCGTGAACTGGGCAGCACACGGCAAACTGTTAGGCGCCACATCAGTTTGCTGGAAGAACGCAAAGGCGAAGCGTTGTTCCGGCTAGAAGAACGCCAGTATTTTTTAACCGAAGCAGGGAAACGTTCGCTGAAAGAGGCCAAGGAATTACTGGCACGGAGCGAAGCCTGGCTGGATAACCAAACGGGGCAGGGCGATGGCCTGCCGCATATGGCATTTAATGGGGAAAACGGCGAGCCACTTTATTATTTGCAACAGCATTCACTGGATAAGCTATGGCAGGATGGTTCGCCATTGCTTCAAAGCGGATTTCAATGCTGGGCCAAGGCCAAAGGGGATATTGAAAGCCCCGAGTTCGAGTCGATCCGCCCCTATCTAATGGTTTTCCGAAAACATGAGGATGACTGGATTTGCGTCGAAATCGGAAGCCGGTCGTCTTATGCCACATGGTATGGCTGGAGTTGGGAGCGAAGCAGCGTCGGCCGTGGAATTGCGGATCTGCCTGGGGGGGCAGGTTATGCCAATCTGCTGGCGCAACCGTTTCAGGATGTACAGGCGCATGGGTGTGTCCGGCTTGATCACATCCATTCTGTATTGTCTGATGAAACAGGTGAAAATCTGGTACCTGCCAGTTTTCAACGCTTGTTGATGGGGTGCCATTTCCCGGATGGCAGCTTTGCGCTGGCGGCTCTGGTGGACCGGACCCAAAACATTGATATTCCCGGTCTTGATCCGTCTGTGGCAAGGTCTATGCCAGATGAGTTGGTTATGAATATTTCGGCGGCTGAATTGGGCGAAAACGATACCTGATCCGCCTGAGGATAATTCAAAGAAAAACAATCACGAGGCGAGTATTATTACAGGATATTTGCAACATTTTTTATGCGCGGATTGCAGCCAAGTCGAAAAACCTGAAATAGAAAAGGCTGTTATCCAGTTCACGCATTCAGGGTTGTGAATGCATCCCCGCTATAAAGCGGGGATGCCGGTGCGCATTTTCAGGGCTACGTTTCCTTCAAGGCGGCAATGATCCGGCCACGCAAATCATCTGGCTGGGCCTCGATCGCGGACATAACGCGCCGTAGTTCGGAACGCACCCCATGCAGCTGGTCAATCAATGATAGAACCACCCCAAGAGCATCGCCCTGCAAATCAAACTGTTCATCAAGATCGCAAATCAGTTCGATCCGCGCCAAATCCGCAGCCGTGTAAACCGGCCCGCTTTCCGAATGCGCTGGGCACAGGAATTCATGCTGCACATAGGTGGTCAGGCGCGACGGGGTCAGACGGGTGATGGTGGTGATCACCTGTTCTTCGGAATAATAACGGGTCATGATGTCATTCCTTTCCGCGGATCATAGGCGTGGTCCTTGCGCCAGTCCTGCATAAACTTCTCCAGATCCGCATCGACATTGGACGGCATCTTGATTTGCAGCTCGACCTTCTGGTCCCCTTTTTTGCTGCCGCGTTTCACCCCTTTGCCGCGCAGGCGCAGGGTCTGGCCGGAACTGGCCCCTTTGGGGATGGTCAGGTTCACGGTGCCATGGATGGTCGGGGTGGGCACCTTGCCGCCCAGAACGGCCTCGTCGATGGTGATCGGCAGGACGATGTGGATATCGTCGCCCTCGCGTTTGAAAACCTTGTGCGGGCGCACGTTGATGGTGACATAGGCGTCGCCACGCGGCCCCTTGCCGTATCCTTCGCCCCCCTTGCCACGTAGACGGATGGTTTGCCCGTCGCGGGTGCCTTCGGGGATTTTGACCTCGAGGTTGTCACCCGACGGCAGGGTGATGCGCTTCTTGCCGCCCTTCACTGCATCCATGAAGTCGACCTCGAGCATATAACGGGCATCGGCGCCACGGGCATCAAACCCGCCGCCGCCAAAGCCTGCACCGGCCCCGCCAGCCCCACCTTGGGCCTGACGCTGGCGCAGGATGTCGGCAAAAATGTCGGACATATCGCCGAAATCCTCATAGCCATGGGTGTTGCCATAGCCATGTCCGCCCTGTTCGGCATAGTCACGGTAGAATTTGCGTTCAGGCTGCTTTTCGGCCCCGGTTGCATCAATTTCACCCGCATCGAAACGGCGGCGTTGTTCCTTGTCTTTCAACAGGTCATAGGCGGCCGAGGCGGCCTTGAATTTTTCTTCGGCAGTGCTGTCGCCCGGATTCAGGTCCGGGTGGTGTGTGCGCGCAATCTTGCGATAGGCCTTTTTGATCTCTGCGTCGGTCGCGGATTTCTTGAGGCCGAGTGCGCTATATGGGTCGTTGCTCATCGGCGTATGCTCCAAAATTCTGGTGTTGCATTGAATATAGGCACGTTGCGTCAGGAATAAAGGTGGAAATGACGTTTTTGGATGTCGTTTTTGGCTGGCAAGGGTCGGGTGCTGTTTGACCTGTAGTTGCAGGATGCGGCATGTTCATTGCAACAATGAATTCGGTGGAGAGTCGGCTATGAAAACGCAAGTCAAAGCATTGGTTGTCGGGGGCGGGGCTGTTGGCACCGCGATTGCCTATCATCTGGCCAAGGCTGGTTGGGACGATGTGGTTCTGCTGGAGCGTGACGAGCTGACTTCGGGGTCTACTTGGCACGCCGCCGGATTGCTGCCGTTGTTCAACATGTCTTATGCCACCACCCATATCCACAAATATTCGGTCGAGTTCTATAAATCGCTTGAGGAAGAAACCGGCCTGAACGCCGGTTTTGCCGTGGTGGGCAACCTGCGGATGGCGCAGACGCAGGAACGGATGGAGGAATACATGCTTTATGCCTCGACCGCCGAAACCTGCGATGTGCCGTTTGAATGGCTGACACCCGAACAGATCAAGACCCGATGGCCGCTGATCCGCACCGATGATCTGAAAGGTGCGCTGTATCACAACACCGACGGTTATATTAATCCCGCCGATGTGACCATGGCGATGGCCAAGGGCGCGCGCCAGCGCGGTGTTGAAATTATCCGCAAAATGCAGGTGGACGCCTATCACTGGAATGGCGAAGCCTGGGAAGTGACCTGCACAAAGATGGTGGAAAAGGGCGGCAATCTGGTGCCCTCTGACGAACAAGTGGTGATCACGGCCGAACATGTGGTGACGGCCACGGGGAACCATGCCCAACGCACGGCGAAACTGCTGGGGATCAAAATTCCCGCTATTCCGGTAGAGCACCAGTTCATCGTGATGGAGCAGGATCCGGCGCTGGTTAAGTTCCGCAAGGACCATCCTGAACACCCCGTGATCCGTGATGCCGATGCGCAAAGCTATGTGCGCGAGGAGCGCGGCGGCTGGATTTTGGGCATCTATGAAAAAGGCGCGCCTGCGCGGTTTGAATATGGTGTGCCCGACAGTTTTCGCGCCGATCTGTTTCCGCTGGATCTGGACCGGATCGAAGAACAGTATCTGGCGATGATCCACCGCATCCCGTCCTGCGAGGAATCCGGCCTGAAGGACGATTTCAACGGCCCGATCTGCTATACCCCCGATGGCAATCCGCTGGTCGGTCCCGCACCGGGCCTGCGCAACATGTGGCTGGCCGAAGGGTTTTCATTTGGCATCACCGCCGCCGGTGGCACCGGTTACTATCTGGCGCAGATGATGGTGGATGGCGAGGCCGAGATCGACATGGCGTCATTGGACCCCAAACGTTACGGCGACTGGATGACCACCGAATACGGCGCCCGCAAGAACGAGGAATGTTACGAGCACGTTTACATCCTGCACCACCCCGACGAAGAACGCCCCGCCTGCCGCCCCTTGCGCACGGCCCCCTGCTATGACCGGATGAAAGCTGCCGGTGCGCAATTTGGCTGTGTGAATGGATGGGAGCGCCCGAACTATTTCGCCCCCCAAGGGTTCAGCGACCATGACGCGCGATCCTTCCGGCGCGGTGGCTGGTGGCAATATGCGGTGGACGAGGCCAAGGCAATCCGCGAAAACGTTGGCCTGATCGACGCCACCGCCTTTACCAAACACCGTGTTAAAGGGCCAGGCGCAACGGCGTTTCTGGACTGGTTTACCTGTAATAAACTGCCCCGCGTGGGCCGCATCAATCTGACCTATGCGCTGACACCGGCTGGCACCACCCGCACCGAATACACCATCGTGCGCGAGGGCGAGGATGAGTATTATCTGGTCTCGGCCGGTGCATGGACCGAATATGACGCCGATTACCTGCGTAAGTGTGCCGCCGATAAGGCCGATGAATTCGGCTATATCGAAATCCAGAACGTCACCACGCAATATGGTGTGTTTGCGATTGCCGGTCCCAAATCGCGCGATGTGCTAAAGAAAATCATCAGCGATGCCGAACCGGAAACGGCCCTGTCCAACAAACGCTTTCCGTGGCTTTCGGCCAAACAGATCGAACTGGGCATGTGTCCGGTCAATGCGATCCGCGTGGCCTATACGGGGGAACTGGGCTGGGAGCTGCACCACCCGATCGAGATGCAGAATTATCTGTTCGATCTGATTATGAAAGCAGGCGAGGAATACGGCTTGAAACTGGTCGGGGCGCGGGCGCAGAACTGGTTGCGGCAGGAAAAATCCTATCGTGCGTTTGGCACCGAACTGGGCCGCGATGCAACACCCCTTGAGGCGGATTTGCCCCGCTTTGTGAATATGGACAAAGAGTATCAGGGCAAGGAGGCGATGCTGGCCAAAGGCATCCGCAGCAAATGCGTGACCCTGCTGATTGACGGGCCGGATGATGCCGATCCGTGGGGCCGCGAAGCGCTGATCCATGATGGCAAGCGCATCGGGCGGCTGACATCGGGCGGCTATTCGGTGGCCTTTGGGAAATCCATCGGTATGGGCTATGTCCCGCCGGAACTGGCCGAGGTCGGCACCAGACTGAAGGTGCGCATGTTCCGTGAATTGTGGGATGCGGTGGTGGTCGAAGACAGCCCGTATGACCCGAAAAACGCATCAATTCGCGTGGACGGGTAAGGGATGTAGCGGCCAGGCATTGGGGTGTTTGGCTGCGACGTTCCTTCGGCCAAGATCATATAGCCACATATTTCCAACGCTTTTATACAGTATTTTCGGTTTTGTATTTCTATGTGAAAGCAAGGGCTTGCGATCTGTTGCTTGACGCAAGGTCACACAAATTCTTGTCGCAAAAAGAATGTGTTGTTTTGCAGCCTATGGGTGTGCACCCTAGAGGGACAGGAATAAAACAGGGAATATGGATATGAAACCGACGAATACTATGGCCTTTTTAGGCGGGTTGATCGGCACGATCGTGATGACTTTGATGATGATGTATATGGCTCCGATGATGACCGGCGCCCCTATGGATATAGCCGCGATGCTGGGCGGAATGATGGGTGGCTGGACTGTCGGAATGATTGTGCATCTGGTGATGGGGATAATTGTTTTCCCGTTGGTTTATGTGCTGTTTTTCTATCACTTGATTGGCGGCACCCCGTTTTTCCGCGGATTGGTTTACGGGGTTTTGCTGTGGCTGGCGGCAGTTGTAGTTGTCATGCCAATCGCTGGTGCAGGCGTGCTGATGAGCAACATTGGCGGCATGATGGCGGTGATTGCTGCCCTGATCGGGCATCTGGTCTATGGCGGGATATTGGGGGCTGTCGCAGGCCACGGCCCGATGCGTCAAACCTAGGAAAACCGCGACGGTGACAGGGCACTAACGATGTCGGCGCCGATTTCCGGCGACTGCCCTGTGACCAAATCGGCAATCAGGCGGCTTGCGGCGGGGGCGGTTTGAAATCCATAGCCGCCCTGACCGCCCAGCCAGTAGAATGTCGGATCGGTCACATCGGCCCCGATCACCAGCGCACGGTCGGGCGAGAAGGTGCGCAAGCCCGCCCACGAGGTTTCCAGCCGCGTGACAGGTTCGGTGACCATTTCCTCGTAACGGGCCAGACCTTCGGCCAGAACCATATCATCGGCCCATGCGTCATGCGGCTCGACCGGGTCTTCGTCCGATGGCGAGACGATCCACTTGCCCGCGTCCGGTTTGGCGTACCAGCGTTCATTCACCCCATCCAGAAACGGCCATGTCGAAACATCGTGCCCACCGGGGGCCGGGATGCGGGCCATTGAACGGCGGTAGGGTTGAAACCCCAACGGGGCGATACCGGCAAGGCGGGCGATTTCGTCAACCCATGCACCGGCGGCGTTGATCAGGATGGTGGCGTGGTAAGTTTCTTCACCGGCTTGCACCTGCCAACGGTCGGCAGTTTTGGCAATGGCGCTGACACGGGATTTTTGCACGATGTTGACGCCATCACGCCGCGCCTGCGCAGCATAGCTTTGCAACAGGCGGTCGGCGTCCAGATCATGCGCATCGGCACGGTAGGCAGCATAGGTGCAGGTGTCGGGGTTCAGGATTGGCACATGGGCGCGGGCCTGATCTATGCTGATTTCCCGCATGTTGAAACGGGCGGCCTCGGCCACGAAATCATCGCGTTCATGCGGGCGGGCAACCATCATCATGCCGCGCTGGGACAGGATGCCGGCGGCTTGGTGATGGTCCGCACTGGCGTAGTTCAGGGCGCGCACCACGTCATTGCCGTAATCCTTCAGGAACATCGCGGCCGAGCGGCCCGAGGCGTGATAGCCAAGCGCATCTTCGGCTTCTAGCAAAGTGACGGATGCGTGCCGGGCCAAGGCTGCCGCTGCGGAAAGACCGGCGATACCGCCGCCTATGATCAGAATATCGGTTTTCATGTGCAATTAGTGCCACGGTCTGACCAAAAGGAAAAGGCCCAGCCGGGGCTGGACCTTTGCTTTGTTTCCCTGCCACAGGGGCAGGGCGATTGGCGCTTACTTTGGAATGTCGCCTTCGATGCCTTCAACATAGAAATCCATTCCGGCCAGTGTGCCATCGTCTGCCACTTCACCGTCTGCCAGCCATGCGCTGCCGTCCTGCTTGTTCAGCGGGCCGGTGAACGGATGGTAGGTGCCTGCCGCCATGCTGTCGGCCAATGCTTGCGCTTCGGCCTTTACGTCATCCGGAAGTGCGTCCGAGAACGGTGCCAGAACAACCATGCCTTCTTTCATGCCGTCCCAAGTATTGCCGGAGGCCCATGTGCCATCCATTACCGCCTTGGTGCGTTCGATATAATAAGGGCCCCAGTTGTCGATGATCGCTGTCAGCTGGGCGTGCGGGCCGAATTTCGACATGTCGGAGGCCTGACCGAATGCATAGATGCCTTTTTCTTCGGCAATGGTCATGGCAGCGGGGGAATCGGTGTGCTGCATGATCACATCAACGCCCTGTTCGATCATAGCGGTGGCCGCGTCGGCCTCTTTTGCGGGATCAAACCATGTGTAGACCCAGACCACTTTGAACTCGACATCCGGGTTCACCTTTTTGGCGTGGATATAGGCCGAGTTGATGCCACGGATAACTTCGGGGATCGGGAAAGAGGCGATATAGCCGATCTTGTTGGTTTTAGTCATGCGACCGGCGATGGTGCCGATCACAGCGCGGCCCTGATAAAAACGGGCCGAGTATGTGGCGACGTTATCGGCCTGTTTGTAGCCAGTGGCGTGTTCAAACCGCACATCGGGGAATTTGGCGGCAACATTCTGCACCGCGTCCATATAACCAAAGGATGTGGCATAGATCAATTTGGTGCCTGACAGCGCCATTTGCGTCAGAACGCGTTCGGCATCGGCCCCTTCGGGAACGCTTTCGACAAAGCTGGTTTCAACCGCGTCGCCCAATTCCTTTTCGATCGCCTGACGGCCCTGATCATGCTGGTAGGTCCAGCCGAAATCGCCGGTCGGGCCAACGTAGATAAAGCCGACTTTCAGTTTTTCTTCGGCAAAAGCTGCCGTTGAAAGGCCAAGAGCCAGAACAGCCCCCGTCAGAATGGATTTGAATGATACCATGTTAGTCTCCCTGTTGTGTATCCGAAGCAGAATCGGTGTGTTTCTTCTTCTTTTTCTTCTTTACCCGTTTTGGGGCGGTTTGTGTCTCTAAAAGTGCAGCCGTGACAATCGCGGCAGGCACGGCAACCACGCCAAGGCCGATAAACAGCACAAAAGTTGTGAAAATCCGCCCGCCGGTGGTGATTGGCACCAGATCGCCATAGCCAACTGTGGTCAGCGATGCGACAGCCCACCACAGGCTCATCGGGATCGAGGAAAAGGCGTCGGGCTGGGTCTCGTGTTCGAACAGATAGATGCCGACAGCGCTGACATAGAGCACCAGCGAGGCAAGGATGGCAAAGATGATCAATTCGCCGCGCACCTGTGCAAAGGCGCGGGTCAGGCGATCAAACGCCAGCGAGGTGCGGAACAGTTTGAACAAACGTACCAGCCGGATCAGGCGCAGGGTGCGGATGGCCTGCCATTCCTCTTGTATCAACAGTAATGCAGGCAGGCAGGCCAACAGGTCGATGATACCCCAAAAGCTGAAGATATAACGCAATGGCCGTGCCGAGCAAATGACGCGCAGGATGTATTCGGTCACAAATACGGTCAGGATGAAGATTTCAAAATAGAACAGCGCATTATGTATCGCGGGCGGAAAGCTTTCGACGGTTTCCAGCGAAATCGCCAGGGCCGACAGCAGGATCAGCGCGTGCAAGACAAAGGCAACACGGCGGCCCACCTGCCCGTGGTGGCCGTCCAGTATCTCGATCACATCGCGGCGGGTCATGGCGATCCTTAATGGGTTGCGTGGAAGATGCGCCCCAGTGCAGCAGGGGCGTTCATGGCGCTGCGGGCTTTGCTCGAGGACATGATAACCAGCACAAGGATGGTGACCAGATAAGGCGACATTGCAAGGTATTGCACCGGAATGTTCACACCCGCCGCTTGCAGGTTGAATTGCAACACGGTGACGCCGCCAAACAGATAGGCCCCCAGCATCACGCGCCATGGTTTCCAACTGGCAAACACCACGATGGCCAGCGCGATCCAGCCGGCACCGGCCGTCATGCCCTCGGTCCATTGCGGCACACGGATCAGTGACAGGTAAGCACCGCCAAGGCCCGCACAGGCCCCGCCGAACATGATGGCAAGGATACGGATGCGCACCACCTTGTAGCCCAGCGCGTGGGCGGCATCGTGGTTTTCACCCACCGCCCGCAGGATCAGGCCAAGGCGGGTGTATTTCAGCACGGCCCAGACGGCGGCAATCAGAAGGATCGCGAAATAGACCATCAGGTCATGGCCAAACAGGATCGGCCCCAGAATCGGAATATCAGATAGCAACGGGATGTCGATTTTCGGGGTGGGGGGCGGCTTGATGCCTGCATAGCTTTGGCCGATCAGCGCAGACAGGCCAAGGCCGAACAACGTTAGCGCCAGACCCGAAGCCACCTGATTGGCCAGCAGGATTTGCGTCAGAAATGCAAACAGCAATGACAGGACGGCCCCCGCCACCGCCGCCGCAACAAAACCAAGAAGGGGGCTGCCGGTTTCCACCGCAATGGCAAAGCCGCAGATCGCGCCGATGATCATCATGCCCTCGACGCCCAAATTCAGCACACCCGCTTTTTCCACCACCAGTTCGCCAATAGCGGCCAGCATGATCGGCGTTGCCGCAACCATAAGCGAGGCAATCAGCAGCACAGGGTTGATTGTTGACAGGTCCATTACGCGGCCTCCGATTTTGCAAGGCGGATGCGGAAATTCACCAGCATGTCGAATGCCAGCAGAAAGAACAGCAACATTCCCTGAAACGCCTGTATGGCCGGTTTGGGCAGGCTTAGCATCAATTGCGCCAGATCGCCGCCGATATAGGTCAGCGCCATCAGCAGGCCCGCCAGCAGAATACCGACCGGATGAAGGCGGCCAAGGAAGGCCACGATAATGGCGGTAAAGCCGTATCCCTGATTGAAATCCGTGGTGATCTGGCCTGCGGGGCCGGTGACCTCGAACAGGCCGGCAAGGCCAGACAGCACACCGGAAATGGCAAAACACAGCACCACCAGCCGGTTCGGGTTGACCCCGCCAAAACGGGCGGCGCGCGGCGATTGGCCCGCAAGGATGATCTGATACCCCATGATGTGACGCGTCATCACCACATAGGCGAAAATCACTGCGATAAAGGCAGCAACAACGCCCCAGTGCATGCCGGTGCCGGTTATCAGCTCGGGGTTTGCGGCTACATCGTAATCCCTGAAATTGCGCGATCCCGGAAAGCCGTGGCCCTCGGGGTTGCGCAACAGGCCGAATGACATTGCCGACATGATATGTTCGGCCACATAGACCAGCAGCAGCGACACCAGAATTTCATTGGTGTTGAATCTGGTGCGCAAAATGGCCGGGATCATCGCCCACAGCCAGCCGCCAAAGGCTCCGGCCACCACCATCAGCGGAAAGATATACCAGCCGCCTGCCGGGTAAAACGCCAGCCCCACGGCCGCGCCGGTGATGGCGCCAATGATATACTGCCCCTCGGCGCCAATATTCCAGATACCGGCGCGAAAGCCGAAACTAAGCCCGATTGCAATCAGGATCAGCGGCCCTGCCTTGACCAGCAATTGCGGGCGCGAATAAGAGGCGAATTGTTCGCTAAACAGCGGGTCCCAAAAGATGATTTTTATCGCCTCTACCGGGTCTTTGCCCAGAATGGCAAACAGGATGCCACCGGCCACCATCGTGGCGATCACGGCCAGAACCGGCGTTGCGATTGTCCATGCCTTTGACGGCGTGGGGCGTTTTTCCAGCCTAAGCATGTGCCACCTCCTGTTCTTCTTCCATTCCGCCCAGCATCAGGCCGATTTCTTCGACCGTCAGCCCCTTGGTGGGGCGCGGGCGGGTCAGATGGCCTTCGTTCAGGGCGCAGAAATTGTCGGATACTTCCATCAGTTCATCCAGATCCTGACTGATCACCACAACGGCAGCACCCTTGCCCGCAAGGTCCATCAATGCCTGCCGGATGGCCGCGGCGGCCGAGGCATCCACCCCCCAAGTCGGCTGGTTTACCACCAGCACACGCGGATTTTGCAACACCTCGCGGCCAATCACGAATTTTTGCAAGTTGCCGCCCGACAATGCCCGTGCTGCCGTGTGTGCCCCCGGTGTGCGCACGTCAAAATCGGCAATCACCTTTTTGGCGAATGTGCGGGCCTTTGCCCAGTTCACAAACCCGTTGCTGACCAGATTTTCACGGATCGCAGCGGTTAGCAGGGCGTTTTCTGTCAGGCTCATGTCAGGGGCGGCGGCATGGCCCAACCGTTCCTCGGGCGCGGCCAATATCCCCAGTTCGCGCCGCGCATTCGGGCCAAGGTGGCCAATTGGCCTGCCTTCAAATGTCACAGTCTGCTCGGCGCTGGGCGTTTCGCCGGACAGGGCGGCCAGCAATTCATCCTGCCCGTTGCCCGCTACCCCGCCGATCCCCAGAATTTCACCGGCCCGCACGGCCATGTTGACCGATTTCAAAGATGTGCCGAATTGTGTGGTGGCCGGGACGTAAAGCTCTTTCACCTCCAGCACCACCTCGCCGAACTCACCCGCATCCCGCTGCGGCTGCAATAACGCGCTGCCCACCATCATTTCCGCCAACTCGCGCGCCGATTTTTCCCGCGGGTTGCAGGTATCGACCACCACCCCATGCCGCAAAATCGTGGCGCTGTCGCAGATGTCGCGGATTTCTTCCAGCTTGTGTGAAATATACAGGATCGCCGTGCCCTCGGACGACAGTTTGCGCAGGGTCTGGAACAACACTTCCACCTCTTGCGGAGTCAACACGCTGGTGGGTTCATCCATGATCAACAGCTTTGGGTCTTGCAGCAGGCAGCGGATAATCTCGACCCGCTGGCGTTCGCCCGCCGACAATTCCCCGATCAGCCGTTCAGGATCCAGCGGCAGGCCATAATCATGGCTAACCTTGGTGATCCGCGCCGACAGTTCCCCGTGTTTGGGCGGATTTTCCATGCCCAGCGATATGTTTTCGGCCACTGACAGCGCTTCGAACAGGGAAAAATGCTGGAACACCATCGCGACACCGGCCGCACGGGCGGCACGGGGTTCGGGCGGGGCAAAGCTGTCGCCCATCAGGGTCATTGCGCCCGCATCGGGGCGCACCAGCCCGTAGATCATTTTCACCAGCGTGGATTTGCCAGCGCCGTTTTCCCCCAGCAGCGCGTGCACCTCGCCCGCGTCAATGCCAAAGGACACGTGATCATTGGCGACCACACCCGGATAGGCCTTGGTCAGCCCGTCAATCGTCAGCAATCTGTCGGTCATTCTTCCCCCGTTGCGCGCGCGATGTCCGTTCGGGATTCTCTTTGTGCGCGGTCCTGCAATAACTTGTGTGCTATGCTGACTGCAATAGCCTGTGGTTCCTTGCCCAATGACGGATCGCCAATCGGGCAGGTGATGCGGGTGATTTCATCAGCTGAATGTCCCAGTTTTTCCAGCCGCGAATGAAACCGCACCCATTTGGTTTTCGAGCCGATCAGACCGGCATAGGCAAAGTGGTGGCTCAACAGCGCATGACAGATTTCCAGATCAATGCCGTGGCTCATCGTCATGATGAAATGATGCGCGTCTTTGGGGGCATGTTTCACCAGCGCGGCCATGTCCTTGGCCATCAGCGGGGTAACGCCAAGGGGCAGGTCCGCCGGCATCCGCGCTGCTTCGGTGTCAATCAGGGTGATGGCGAATTCCGGCAGCGGGGCCAATACATCGGCCAGCGCGCGGCCCACATGGCCTGCGCCGAATATCCAGACCGGCGTTGCTGCCTGCCACAGGGATTCCGCCAGCCAGCCATTGATCAGCGTCGGTGGTATTTGCGTATTTCCCGCTGCACCGATCTTGCGTTGCAGGGCAGGGTGCATATCGCCCTTTTCCCCGCCAATGGGGCGGGCAAAAACATGTGCGCCCTCATCCGGCAGGTTGCCCGCCGTGAACCGCTCGAACACCAACGCTACCGTGCCGCCGCAACATTGCCCCAGCGCCGGTCCCAGCGGTTCGGTCAACTGCATGGATGTGCCGCCATCTGCCAGCATCCCACGCGCCCGTTTCGTGGCCTCGAACTCCAGAGCACCACCACCGATGGTGCCCGATTGCCCGCCGTCCCAAACCAGCATCGCCGTGCCCGCCCCGCGCGGGGCTGATCCCTTGGTGCCGGTGACGATC
>WFNH01000062.1 GCA_015488685.1 Marinosulfonomonas sp. | reverse complement strand
GGCGTCAGATGTGTATAAGAGACAGCCCCCGAAGGCGTGGTGCGCGTGCGCGAGGCCGACCCGGACGGCTATTTGCAAGACATCACCTCCGGCCCCTACCACCACGTGCTGGCAGACGAGCCGATCGCCTATGGCGGCACCAACCGCGGCATGTCGCCATACGGGTTCCTGTCGGCCGGTCTGGGCGCCTGCACCTCGATGACCATCCGCATGTATGCACGACGCAAAAAATGGCCGCTGGAGCGCGTCTGGGTCGATGTCACCCACGACAAGGTGCACGCACAGGATGCCGAGGCGGGGCAAACGGCGCAGAAAATAGACTGTTTCAAACGGGAAATCCATATCAGCGGCGATCTGGACGATGTGCAGCGCAACCGCCTGCTGGAGATCGCGGACAAATGCCCCGTGCACAAGACGCTGCTGCATTCGTCACGGATTGAAACCACATTGGCCGAGTGACACCGCGCTGCCCCGCACTTGCTGCGGGGCCTGCCACAAACAGGCAAACCACAGGAGGCCCCGCATCAGGTGCGGGGCAGCACCACATTTCCAAACCACTTGAAAAAGCCACAACACCGCCTACCTGAATATGAACCGGCAGCAACAGCACAGGCCCGCATGTTCATCCCCCTCACCGACAAACAAAGGGCCGTATCCGTCGGCATCATGATCCTGCTGGCCTATAGCATGCTGACCTACACCATCAACGGCAGCAAACCGCTGGGCGTGGCCACTGATATTGTCAGCGGCTTATCCGTGATCGGCATCCCGCTGCTGATGTGGCCGATCTTTCGCGCGCACAAAGCCCTGAACATGGCCTACATGGCCGCCCGCTTTGGCGAAGGGCTGTTGATGGTCATCGGCGGGCTGTTCATCCTGTCGCCCGCGCTGGAACCCTACCGCAACGGCATTTACGAGCACATCCACATCTATTTTTTCATCGCAGGGGCGCTGTTCTTCTACGCCCTGCTCTATCGCACTTGCGCGGTGCCGCGGTTTATTTCGATCTGGGGAGGCCTCGCCACCCTTGCCCTGCTGCTGGTCACGGTGATCAAACTGTTCGGGGTGCAATATGCCCCGCTGGACGCGCTGGTGATCCCGTTGGTGTTGAACGAGGTCTTTCTGGCGGTGTGGTTGATGGTGAAGGGGTTTGGGGAGGGGTAGTTGAATAATAATCACAATATGAAATGGGGCTTTCACAATATCACATATGACTAAAACCAAAACCTATGATTGAATTTAACCATCAGATTTCACCTTTTTCTTGCCATCAAATAATGGATAGAGTTTATAGCTTTCATGCCCTCAACAGGCTTAACGGGTTATTATCATTTATGGAGAAATAAGATGAAGAAAATAATATATGTGGCTATCATGGTTTTAACTTCTGCCTGTTCTATTGACATGTCCAGAACCGTTGCAGGTGCTGGCAAAACAGCAAAAGGTGTACCACTGGCAGCGCAAATAACAACGCCATCGACTGGATATGTTTATACTGCACGCATTACCAATATTGGGCGTTGGATCTGCGAGGGAACCTTCCGGACCCCCAGTGTTTCAATGGTTAAACCAACAACTACAGTCACGGTGCCTCTTGTGTGTTCAGATGGTAAGAAAGGCACCTTAATTTTAAGCGGTGATGGCCTTCACCTTCGCATGGTTGGCACTTTCCGTCTCTCTAACGGTGAAAGTGGTCAGGTATATTTTGGAAATATACGCTGAGAAAAATTCTCACCAGAAATTGATGTGGTGCACAATTCACGCACCACACCTCCCCTCATCCAAACACCCCATCCAGAAACGCCACCACTTCCCCTGTCAGCCGCTGATGAAACGCCACACGGTCAAAGCCCTCGGGGTCTTGGGCGGGGATGAAGTCGGGTGTCACGATCTCCTTGGGGAATGGCGACAGGAACGACAAATGTCCGGCGTTTTCAACGTGGTTGACGGTGATCTTGCTCTTATCCGGCACCTGATCCAATATACGTTCCACATTGTTGAACGGGGTCAGCGTGTCGTGCTGGGCGTGGTAGACCAGGATCGGCACGGTGACTTCGGCCAAAGACCCGTCCGGCATATAGAAATCCGTTGCTGGGGCCATCAGGACCAGGGCTTTGATGCGCGCATCCGGTGTGACCGGCACGGGGCGTTTGGTGATGCTCCACGGTTTGCCGCCCGCCACCGCCAGCCCCGTATAGCCGCCCATCGAATGGCCCAGCAGGGCGGCATTGTCTGTCTGCACCGCACCAACCAGAATGTCGTTCTCGGCCAATGCGTTCAGGCACAGGGTGATATGGCGCGGGCGCAGTTCCAGATTGCGGGTTTTTCCCTCCAGAAAATTGTCATCCTTGTTGTTGCCGAAATGCTCGGGCATCATAACTACATAGCCAGCCTCGGCCAGCGCCTGCGCATAGGTCAGATAGGCCAGCCGGTTGCCGCCGGACCCATGCGAGATCACCACCACCGGATACGGCCCCTGCCCGGCGGTCACGTTCAGGCCGGCGGTCACTTTGAAGGGGCCGATTTCGTAGGTCCCGTGGGCATCTTCTGCCGGATACATGATGAACACCGGAAAGCCGATGTTGGCCTGATCATCCCAGACACGGATATGTTGGCAGCCGACGTGTTTCATGGGGTTTCCTTATATTGAGGGCTGTGTACATCGTACCCCGCACACGCCCGTCATTTTGCAAAAATGACAGCGCCCGACCTCCCCACGGAGGGCGCTATGAAACGGCGCGGCCGATTGATACGTCAAAGTTTCCCACACTCGTTTCACAAGCGCAACCCAAAGCGAAATGCGCCCTCCAGGTCGGGCACTGTCATTTTTGCGCGCAGGTGGGGGGCCAATAGCAAAAGGGCGCAGCCATCGGCTACGCCCCTTTGAAAACCATTCGCTTACCGATCTTAACCGCGGGCGCGGCCAACCAGTTTCCAAAGCGCAGGCAGCAGAACCGCCGCAAGGGCCAGTTTCACCGCATCGCCCATCAGGAACGGTGTCAGGCCCCATGTCAGGATCGGCTTGTCGAACCCGTACAGAACGCCCAGCCACAGCAGACCCGGCACATAGATCAGCGCATTGCCGAACAGCATGGCACCGGCCATTTTCACCGGTGATCTGTCCCAACCGCGTGCCGCCAGCAGACCCAGCGCCACAGTCGCCAGAACAAAGCCCACCAGATAGCCGCCTGTGCTGCCCATCATATAGGTCAGACCGTTCAGATCGGCGGTGGATGTGGCGAAGACGTCAAAGCCCAGCATACCAACCAGCATATAACCGATGATCGTCACCAGCCCCAGGCGCGCGCCGTAAGCAGCGCCGATTGTCAGCACCGCGAGGGTGCCCATCGACATCGGAACCGGCAGCATCGGCACCATGATCTTGGCCGAAACAGCCAGTGCGGCGATTCCAGAAACCACCAGCGCGGCCTGTTTGGCGCGCAGGGCTGCGCCCTCGCTTGCCCCGAAAACCTCTGCCAGAACCCGATTTGTTGCCGTTAGCGCCATGTCGCCATCTCCTGTTGATAAAACTTAGCGCCTTTTTGCCCCACCATTGCGCCTTAGGCAAGGTAAACCTTGCTGGATAGGCAAGTG
>WFNH01000061.1 GCA_015488685.1 Marinosulfonomonas sp. | reverse complement strand
GCAGCGTCAGATGTGTATAAGAGACAGACCGCCGAGGCAGCGATTGCCAGAGCAATGGCGTTTGGTGATCATGCTGATTCAGATCAAACGCAAAGCGCCTTAAAGCAACACTTTATATCTCGCTGACGCTCGGGAATGGGGGCTGTCGGCCCCCCTTGCCTGCGGCAATTCCCCCCGAAGGTATTTAGGAAAAGAAGAAGGCAAAAGAAAAGCCCCCGATTGTTGGTCGGGGGCTTTGATGTTTTTGGAGCTGGATCAGTCCTCGAGGCCTTCGTGCGGCAGGATCAGATTCAGCACGATGGCGATGATTGCCGCCGGAAGCAGGCCGGTACCCAGCAGCATGCTGACGGTTTTGCCTGCGTCGGATTCACCAAGGAAACGCATCGCATCAGGCACTTGTTGCAGGCCCAGACCGAAAGTCAGGGAAACGGCAAAGATGATCATGTTGCGCTTGTTCCAGTGTACATCCGACAGCATGTTGATACCGGCAGCAGCGACCATGCCGAACATCACGATCACACCGCCACCCAGAACCGGATAGGGGATGGTGTTGACGTAGGCCGCGATTTTCGGGCTGAGGCCGCAGAGCACAAGGAAGATCGCGCCGATGGTGACGACATGGCGGCTCATGATGCCGGTCATCGCGACAAGCCCAACGTTCTGCGAGAACGATGTATTGGGCAGCGCGCCGAACACACCGGCAATCGCGGTGCCAAGGCCGTCGGCGAAGGTTGCGCCCTGGATTTCCTCGGCCGTCGCTTCGCGTCCGGCACCGCCTTTGGTGATGCCGGAGACATCGCCGACGGTTTCAACGGCGGAAACAAAAGCCATCAGGCACATGCCGATCACGATGGCCCAGTTGATTTCCCAGCCGAATTTGAAGGGAACCGGCACCCCGAAATTGGCGGCAAAACCGACCTTGGAAAAATCCACAAGGCCAAAGCCGAAGTGCGCCACGAGATAACCGGCAATCAGGCCGATCAATACAGCCGCAGCAGACATAAAGCCCTTGAAGAAGAATTTGACGGCAAGGGTGACGATGATCACGGTAAAGGCCATCGTCCAGTTGGCACCACCACCCCAAGTGGGTTTGGACATGTTGAAGCTGCCTGCACCACCAGCCGCATATTGAATGCCGACCTTGATCAGCAGCAGGCCGATCATCAGAACAATCAGGCCGGTGACCAGCGGGGGGAGGGCAAAGCGGAGTTTGCCGATGATAAAGCCAAGGCAGAAATGGAACAGCCCGCCAATCACCACACCTGTTGCAAGGCCGGACATACCTGCGACGCCAGCACCGGCAACAGCCGGAATCATCACCGGCAGAAAGGCAAAGCTGGTGCCCTGAACAATGGGCAAGCGCCCGCCGACAGGCCCCATACCGATGGTCTGGATCAGGGTAGCGACGCCTGCGAACAGGATCGACATCTGGATCATATAGTTGATGGTCGGAATATCGGCATTGGGCGAGCCAAAACCGAAACCGGCGGCCCCTGCAACGATGATGGCAGGGGTGATATTACTGGCAAACATGGCCATGACGTGCTGGATTCCCAGCGGTATCGCCTGGGCCAGCGGGGGTGTATAGTTAGGATCGCGCAGTTGTTCCGGCGTCCCGATCGATGAATTGGACATGGGTCCCTCTCCAGTTGTGTTCGCGCTGTTTTTATAGTTTCGCGCTGTTGGTTTTATTGGGTGATCGTCAGTGGTATTGGTAGTTGATATTCCTCCAGGTTGGGGGTTTCTCCGATGCGGTCGACAACCGCAAACAGGCCCGGTGCGGACAGTGGTGTCAGCACACCATGCCATGTGTTTCTGTGGTAATTGATGCCCTGACCTGGCCCCGCGATAAAGGCGCGGATGTTGGCCGGTGTGCCGTTAGCATCCTCGGCCACGGTGACCAGATAGGCATCAAGGCTCATCGGGATGAAGGCCTGCGCGCCGTCGGGGTGGCGCTCTAGCAGGTCCAGCGTATAGGGCAGGGCGCGCGGTTCGGCCTTGAACACGCTGATACCGGCGCGGCCATCGGGGCCGAAATCCAGTCTGGCGCGGTCATGGTAACGGCCGCAAAAGCCGTTGTTGATGATCTTGTCGGGCTTACCTGTCGCTTCTAGCACATCGCCAAAAGGGGCGAAGGCGTCAGCGGTCAGCGGTTGGGCCTTGATGACAGTCATGGCAGCACCAGATCGGGGTGGCGGTTCACGTCTTTATACAGCAGGTAACGAAACGGGCTGTTGCCGGTGGCGATGCAGGCCTGCGGGCAAAAGGCACGCAGCCACATGAAATCGCCGGGGCCGACTTTGATCCAATCCTTGTTCAGCAGGTATTCCGCCGTGCCTTCCAGCACATACAGCCCGTGTTCCATGATGTGGGTTTCGGCAAAGGGTATGCGCCCGCCCGGCTGGAAGGTGACGATATTGACGTGCATGTCATGGTGCAGATCGTCAGGATCGACAAACCGCGTGGTGGCCCATTTGCCGTCGCAATCGGGCATGAGGGTCATCGGCGTTCCGGCGTCGGACGTTGTGAAATGCTCGGGCGTGGCCAGCCCTACGGCGGGCTGATAGCGTTTGCGGATCCAGTGGAACCCCAACAAATCGGTGCCGTCGTTTTTCACGGACCACGACGCGCCCGCCGGCACATAGGCATAGCCGCCCGCCATCAGCGTGCTTTGCACCCCGTCCACCGTCAGGGTCATTGCGCCCTTGGCCACGAACAGCCCCGCTTCGGCGCCTGCGTCCGGTTCGGGTGTGTCCGAGCCACCGCCCGCCGCCACTTCGACCGCATATTGCGCAAAGGTTTCGGCAAAACCCGTCATCGGGCGGGCCAGTATCCATGCCCGCGTGCCGCTCCAGCCCGGCAATGCGCTGGTCACAATATCGCGCATGGTGCTGGCGGGGATCATGGCATAGGCGCTTGTGAAAATGGCACTGCTTTCGGGGCTGTCCGCCTGATCGGGCAATCCGCCGGTGGGGAAGGCATAGCTCATGGCAGGATGTCCTTTAGCCGGTAATGGGCGATGCGTTCGACCTGTTTGCAGGCCTCGGCAAATTCGGTGTCGGTGTCATTGTCGATGCGGGTCTGGAAGGCGGACATGATCCCCGCCTTGTCGTGATCGCGCACAGCGATGATGAAGGGGAAGCCGTGCTTTTCCACATAGGCCGTGTTCAGCCGCTGAAACGTCTCGCGTTCCGTATCGGTCAGCGCATCTAGTCCGGCACTGGCCTGCTCATTGGTGCTTTCGGCTGTCAGCCGTTTGGCCGCCGCCAGTTTTCCTGCCAGATCCGGGTGGGCCTGCAACACCCCAAGACGCGCATCCTGCGACGCACTGCGGAACACGCGGCACAGGGCGTTGTGTAGCCCGATGGCGGTGTCATGCGCTGGCCCCAGTTCCAGTGCATGCGCACCTTCGGCAATCCAAGGGGAATGCTCGAATATACCGCCATAGGTCTCCACGAATGTGTCGCGGTCCATTTCCGAGGGGCGCGACCACGGCGCGGGTGCCGGGTGATGCTTCTGCCAATGCTTTGCGATATCAATCCGGCGCGGAGTCCAGACACCGTCAAACCCCTGAATATACTCGATGAACCGGCGCAAGGCCTGCACCCGTCCGGGGCGCCCGACAAGGCGGCAATGCAGCCCGACAGACATCATTTTCGCCTGCCCGTCCTGCCCTTCGGCATAAAGCGCATCGAAACTGTCCTTGAGGTAAGCATAGAACTGATCGCCCGAATTGAACCCCTGCGGCGTGGCAAAACGCATATCGTTTGCGTCCAGCGTATAAGGGATCACCAACTGGTCCCGATCACCATAACGCACCCAATAGGGCAGATCATCGGCATAGGAATCGGCCACATAGTCCAGCGTGCCCTGTTCGGCGATCAGCCGCTCGGTATTGACCGAACAGCGCCCCGTATACCAACCACGCGGTGGCGCGCCGACCACTTCGGTGTGCAGGCGGATGGCCTCGGCAATATCGGCGCGCTCATCCTCGGCCTTGTAATCCTTGTACTCGATCCACTTCAGCCCGTGACTGGCAATCTCCCAGCCCGCATCTTTCATCGCCGCCACCTGAACCGGCGCACGCGCCAAAGCCGTCGCCACGCCGTAAACCGTCACCGGAATCCCCGCACCCGTGAACAACCGGTGCAATCGCCAGAAACCGGCCCGCGCGCCGTATTCGTAAATGCTCTCCATGTTCCAGTGTCGTTGACCGGGCCATGCAGCCGCGCCAACGATTTCGGACAAAAACGCTTCGGAGGCCGCATCCCCGTGCAGGATGTTGTTCTCGCCGCCTTCTTCAAAATTTACCACGAACTGCACGGCAATCCTGGCCCCGTCCGGCCATTTCGGATCGGGCGGCGTTGCCCCGTATCCCTGCATATCCCGTGGATAGCGTTTCATCATACCGGCTCCTTCAAACTTGCCTTAGTATATTACAGATAATCCTGATAGATTTTCAAAATATTCCTGAAAGTCTTATCGCAAACAAACCCCCTCGATTTTTGCCGCGATTACAGGCAGGGTGCGGGGCAACAAGGAGGGCGCAATGGCCAAAGGATTTCTGACAACCCACGTTCTGGACACCGCCCGCGGCATCCCCGCTGCCGGTCTGGCGATTGACCTGTTTCGGATAGACGGCGAAACCCGCAGCCATATCCGCAGCCTGACCACCAACGCGGACGGGCGCACCGATAGCCAGATTCTGCCCGCCGATGAATTCGCTACCGGCACTTATGAATTGGTTTTCCATGCCGGCGACTACCTGACCGCCACCGGCACCCCGCCCGAGGATCCCCGCTTCCTAGACATCATCCCGATCCGTTTCGGCATCTCGGATCGGGATTCCCACTACCACGTTCCGCTGCTGCTTTCGCCGTTTGGTTACTCCACCTATCGCGGCAGTTAATCTTCCAAATGGGCCAAATATCCACGCTGCGGGCACTTATGGTTTTGCAACCGGTTCAGATGATGGCCTCGAACAGTGCTTTGGTGTTCTCAAAGGTCATCTTGACAGGATTACCGCCGGTGCTGGGGTCTTTCAGCGCCATTTCGGTCAGTTCGTCAATCCGGTCGGTGCCAACACCCATTTCCGATAGCTTGTGCGGGATTTTGAACGAGTCGTTGAATTCCTGCACAAAGTCCTGAAAACCGGCAAACCCGCCCTCGATACCCAGATAGGCCGCTGCCGCATCAAAGCGCTCGGCAATCACAGGTGCGTTCATTTTCAGAACCTCGGGCATGCAAACCGCGTTGGTGGTGCCGTGGTGGGTGTTGTAAACCGCACCAATCGGATGGCTAAGCGCATGGATGGCGCCAAGGCCCTTTTGGAACGCAGTCGCCCCCATCGCGGCGGCTGACATCATGTTGGCGCGGGCCTCGATATCGGTGCCATCGGCATAGGCGCGGGGCAGGTATTCCTTGACCAGACGCATCCCTTCCAGCGCGATGCCTTGGGACATCGGGTGGTAATGCGGGCTTGAGTAAGCCTCGACACAATGGGCGAAGGCATCAAGCCCCGTGCCAGCGGTAAAGAATTGCGGCATGCCAACGGTCAGTTCGGCATCGCAAATCACGATAGTGGGCAGCACCTTGGGGTGAAAAATGATCTTTTTCACATGTGTCACGCTGTCGGTGATCACCGAAGCACGGCCCACTTCCGAACCGGTGCCCGCCGTTGTCGGCACAGCAATGATCGGCGCGATTACATCTGGGTTGGCACGGGTCCACCAATCGCCCACATCCTCGAAATCCCAGATCGGGCGGGTTTGACCGGCCTGAAAGGCGATCATTTTGCCCAGATCCAATGCCGAGCCACCACCAAAGGCGATTACGCCATCATGGCCACCCGAACGAAAGGCGATGATGCCTTCATCAAGGTTCTTTTCGGTCGGGTTGGCATCCACCCCCGAGAACATGGCGCGGCCAAGGCCTGCGGCTTCCATCAAATCCAGCGTGTAGGTGGTGATGTCCAGCGACGCCAGCCCCTTGTCGGTGACCAGCAGCGGGTTGCCGATTCCGGCCTGCTGGCAGGCATCGGCGATTTCGGCAATTCGGCCAGCGCCGAAACGGATGTTGGTGGGGTAGGACCAGTTTCCAGTCAGTGTCATATCAAAGGGCCTTCTTCAGATGATAGGATTTGGGGCGTGTCAGGTTGTGGTAGCCGATGATCGACAGGCCACCGCCACGTCCGGTGTTTTTGCAGCCGGTCCAGCACAGGCCCGGGTCGACGTAATCGGCGCGGTTCATGAATACGGTGCCGGTTTCCAGTTGATGGCCGATCTTTTCGGCGCGTTCAACATCGTTGGTCCACAGCGAAGCCGTCAGACCGAATTCGCTATCATTCATCAGGGCCACGGCCTCGGCGTCGTCCTTAACCGGCATGATGCCGACCACAGGCCCAAAGCTTTCGTCGCGCATGACCCGCATGGAATGATCCACATTCACCAAAATCTGTGGCATCAGATAGGCGCCGCCATCATCTTCGGGGAAATTGGCCGGATCAATCAGCGGTTTGGCACCGGCGGCAATGGCCTCGGCGGTCTGGTTGCGGACCTCTTGTGCAAAACGGACATGCGCCATCGGGCCAAGGGTGGTTTCCGGATCCAGCGGATCGCCCAGCTTGTAGCCATTGACGATCTCGACCGCCTTTTTGACAAATTCATCAAACAGACTTTCAACCACATAAATCCGTTCGATCCCGCAGCAGCACTGGCCGGAGTTGAACATTGCACCGTCAATCAGCGTGGCCACGGCGGCGTCCAGATTGGCGTCTTCCATCACATAGCCCGGATCCTTGCCGCCCAGTTCCAGACCGATGCCGGTAAAGGTGCCTGCGGCGGCCTTTTCCATTGCCACACCGCCCCCGACCGAGCCGGTGAAATTGACAAAGCCGAAGTTTTTGCCGGCAATCAGGGCCGACGTGGTGTCATGGCCCAGGAATACGTTCTGGAACACATCTTCGGGGATGCCGACAGCATGGAAAGCCTCGGCCATGCGTTCGCCCACAAGCGGGGTTTGACTGGCATGTTTCAGCAGCACAGCGTTGCCGGAAATCAGGGCGGGGGCCACGGTGTTGATCGCGGTCATGAAGGGGTAGTTCCACGGCGCAACCACCAGCACCAGACCATAAGGTTCCCGCGCGATGTAGCGTTTGAAGTCGTCGGTTTCCTCGACATTCAGCGGCGCGAGGGCCTCTTTGGCGATCGAGGCCATGTAACTTGCGCGTTCGTTAAAGCCGGAAAATTCGCCGCCATAGCGCACGGGGCGGCCCATCTGTTTGGCCAGTTCGGGCACGATCACATCGTTCATTTCCCCGACTTTGGCCACACCGGCCATCACCAGATCAATGCGGTCCTGCAACGGGCGTGCGGCCCATTCCTTTTGCGCGGCTTTGGCGCGGGCAACGGCGGCGTTGGCCTGCTCCATGCTGAGCAGAGGGCGTTCGACAAAAACCGATCCATCGATCGGCGAGATACATTTCAGTGTTTGTGTCATGGTTTAGGCTCTTTCAAATCCACGGGCGATTTCATAGTCGGTGACAACTTTGTCAAATTCTTCCTGCTCCCATGTAGCAGCGCGGGTGTAGTGGTCAACCACATCGTCCCCCAGTGCCTCGCGCAGCATTTTCGAGGCGTTCAGCGCCTCGCCTGCATCACGCAGGTTCGCAGGGATATGGTCAACATTCTTGGCGGCATAGGCATCACCTGACAGGGGCGCGCCCAGTTCCAGACCTTCTTCGACCCCCTTCAGACCAGCGGCCAGTTGGGCGGCCATTGCCAGATAGGGGTTCATGTCGGATCCGCCAATGCGGCATTCTACCCGCACGGCTTTGGTGCCCTCGCCGCACAGCCGGAACCCTGCGGTGCGGTTATCGACAGACCACGCGGTGCCGGTGGGGGCGAATGTGCCCTTCTGGAAGCGCTTGTAGCTGTTGATATAGGGGGCCAGAAAATAGGTGTAGTCGGGGGCATATTTGATCATGCCAGCGATATAGCTGCGCATCAGGTCGGACATGCCGTGCGGTTTGTCGGCGTCATAAAACAGCGATGTGCCGTCTTTCCACAGGGATTGATGGACGTGCGATGACGAGCCGACTTTTTCGTGGTGCCATTTGGGCAGGAAGGTTACGGCGTGGCCCTGTGCCCATGCAATTTCCTTGATCGCGTGTTTTGCAATCGTGTGGTGATCGGCGCAATCCAGCGGTGCGCCGTATTTGATGTTCAATTCTTCCTGCCCCGCCTCGGCCTCGCCTTTTGATCCCTCCACTGGCACACCGGCGGCAATCAGATGATTGCGGATCGGGCGCATGATGTGCTCTTCCTTGGTGGTTTGCAGGATGTGGTAATCTTCATTGTAGGCGCTGATCGGTTGCAGGTTCTGAAAGCCGTCGGCCCGAATTTCATCAAAGGATTTCTCGAACAGGAAAAATTCCAGTTCGGTTGCCATCATCGCATCCATGCCCATATCGGCCAGCCGCGCCAGTTGCTTTTTCAGCACCGCGCGGGGGGAATGGGTGACGTCATTTCCGTGGTGATCCAGTACATCGCACAGCACCATTGCGGTGCCTTCCAGCCACGGGACGGGGCGAAGCGTATCCAGATCGGGCTTCATGACATAATCGCCATAACCGGATTCCCAGCTGGTGCTGGCGTATCCATCGGGCGTGGCCATTTCCAGATCGGTGGCCAGCAGGTAGTTGCAGCAATGGGTTTCTTCCCATGCGCCATCGACGAAATACTGCGCCACCATGCGTTTGCCCATTAGGCGGCCCTGCATATCGACCATCACGGCCAGAACCGTATCAATGCTGCCATCGGCAACCTGTTTCTTTAGCGCATCAAAGGTAAGGGGGGCTGTCATGGTGATACTCGCTTTTCGTCTGGGTCGGGTGCCCCGTGACAGGGCACCCAAGGGTTCGTTTTGTCAAGATTATCCGTAGCGGTATGGGCGTCCGGCTTTGACCATATCGGCGTTGTATTGGCGGATGATGCCGACAATTTTGGCCTTCAGCTCGGATTCCGAAGCGATTTGATCCCAGAAATCCTGTGCTTTGGCTTCCACTGTGCCCCATTCCTCGTCCGGGATGGTGGTCAGCTTCAGTTTTGTGCCATTGACACGCAGGCTGGCTTCGCCGCCCCAGTACCACCACTGACGGTGATAATGGCTGTCGTTCATGCAGACCTGCATCAGGGTTTTCAAGTTGTCCGGCAGCTCGTTCCAGCGATCCATATTCGAGAAGAAGTGGCCGATCCACGCGCCTGAAATATTGTTGGTCAGGAAGTAGTTGGTCACATCTGCCCAGCCCGAGGTGTAATCCTCGGTGATGCCGGACCATGCCAGACCGTCCAGCTCGCCGGTTTGCAGGGCGACTTCGGCGTCTTCCCACGGGATAGTTACCGGAACCACGCCAAACTGCTCAAGGAAACGACCGGCGGTGGGGAAGGTAAAGATCTTCAGACCTTTCAGATCCTCAAGGCTGTTGATCGGTTTCTGGGTGGCAAAGTTGGCCGGATCCCAGCTGCCCGCAGAGATGTGTTTCACGCCAACGGCAGCGTATTGCTCTTTCCAGATTTCATCCAGACCGTATTGGTTGAACAGCACCGGCACATCCAGCGAATAGCGGGATGCAAAGGGGAAGTAGCCGCCAAAGGCTGTAACCTCGGTAGGTGACGCCATGCTGTCGTCATCCGACTGCACTGCGTCGATTGTGCCCTTTTGCATGGCACGGAACAATTCGCCTGTCGGCACCAGCTGGTCGGCAGTGTACAGTTCGATTTGCATTTCATCGCCGGCAATGGCGTTGAATTTATTCACCATCGGTACGATGACCTGTTCAGCCAGTGCAGGGCCGGCATAGGTTTGCAGGCGCCATTTGATTTTCGGCCCACCGGCCTTGACGGCGGGGGCGGCAAGGGCAGCGGCAGCGCCGACACTTGCAGTGGTTAAAAACTTGCGTCTTGTTGTCATAATATTTTCTCCTGGTTGTTGGTTATTAATTTATCAGAGCGGATCGCCCGTTTTCGTGCTCCTGTCCGGAGTTCTTGTTAATTCTTATAGACCAGATGCGGCAGCCACAGCGCAATATTCGGGAACAGCATGATCACCGAAAGCGCCAATACCATTACAAACACAAACGGCCAGATTGATCCATAAATGTCGCGCATGGTAATTTCCTTGGGTGCCATCGCCCGCATCAAAAACAGATTATAGCCAAATGGCGGTGTCATATAGGCGATCTGGGTGGTGATGGTGTAAAGCACCCCGTACCAGATCAGATCAAAGCCCAGATGGCGCACCAGCGGTATATAAAGCGGGGCAACGATCACCAGCATGGCTGTATCGTCCAGAAAGGTGCCCATGATCAAAAAGCTGAGCTGCATCAGGATCAGGATGGTCCAGGGGCTTAGCCCCATCTTTTCGGTAAACAGCTGGTCAATCGCATGTACCGCGCCCAGCCCGTCAAACACCGCGCCAAAGGCCATCGCGGCCAGAATGATCCACATGAACATGCAGGAAATCGCCAGCGTCTGGCGCACGGATGTTTCAAACACCTGCCGGTTCATACGGCCTTTCAACACAGCAGCCATAAAGGCGACCATCGCCCCCACGGCCGAACTTTCGGTCAGTGATGTCCAGCCATTTACGAAGGGCACCATCATCGAAAAGAAGATGATCAACGGTAATAGGCCGGCCAGCAACAGGTGGTATTTTTCCGCCATATGGATTTCGAAATAGCGGCTATAGGATTTGCGGAAGGTATAAAGCAACCACGCACCGACTATCACAATGGCCAGAAAGGTAAGCGAGGCAAAGGTGGTCTTCGGCAGCACGATATAGCCGTTACGGATCGACAGGAACAGCGCCACGATGGCGGCGCCGATAATCCAGCCGGTGTAATTGATCCGCAAGGGAAGGTCTTTGTCGTATTGCTTGCGCTCTTCCTTATCCAGCGTCGGGCCGAGTGCCGGATTGATTTTACAGCGCATATAGATATAGAGGATGAACATCCCCGCCATCATCAGGCCCGGCAGGATACCCGCCAGCCACAATTGCCCCACAGGCTGGCGTGCGATCATTGCATAGAGCACCAGTACCACCGAAGGTGGCACCAGAATGCCCAGCGAGCTACCGGCCTGGATGACCCCCGTCACCATCTTTTTGTCATAGCCGCGTTTCAACAGTTCGGGCAGGGCAATGGTTGACCCGATTGCCATCCCTGCAACCGACAGCCCGTTCATAGCCGAAATCAGCACCATCAACCCGATGGTGCCTATCGCAAGCCCACCTGATACCGGCCCCATCCAGACATGGAACATTTTATACAGATCGTCGGCGATTTTGCTTTCAGACAGCACATAGCCCATGAAAATAAACATCGGCAGGGTCAGCAACGGATACCATTTCATCAGCTTCATAGTAGCCGTAAATGGCAGATCGGACCCGCCCGTGCCCCACAACGACAGTGCCGCCAAGGCAGCAACACCGCCGATGGCCCCGAACACCCGTTGGCCGGTCAGCAGCATCAGCATCATGCTTGCAAACATGAAGATTGCGATCATTTCGTGGGACATCAGTCTTCCTCTACATGCAGATGGGCCGTTGGTTCACCGGCGCGAAGGTCGACACCGCGGATGGTCGCAATGTCCTTGATCAGTTCGGAAATGGTCTGCAACAGCATCAGGAAAATGCCGATACAGGAAATCACCTTGATCGGCCACAGATAGGGGTGCCAGGCGGTCGGCCCCTGTTCCAGATGGCCGGTCATGCCCTTGACAGTCTCGGGGATGGCCCCAAAACGGAAATGAACGATGTCACTGGTAACGCCGGAAATCATATCCCAGTAGAACTGAAAGAAGTTACCGCCAAAATAGCCCAGCGAATAGGCGGTGCTGTCTAGTGCCCCGTAGAGCAGAACGACCAGATAAAATATCAGGAACAGTACAGTGATTACATCGGTTTTGGCCTGTGTCGGTTTGGTCCATGCCCCGTAAAACAGATCCATCCGCACATTTGCCCGTAATTGCAGCGAATAAGGGCCGCCCAGCAGGTAGTAGGCGACAAGCGAGAATTGCGCAATTTCCAGCGTCCATTTGGACGGATCAAACAATGATTTCGATATCGAGGACCACAGCAGAATCGCGACCATGGCAAAGATGCCATACATGATGAACCGGCCAAGGCGGTAGTTAAACGCATCAATCCAGCGGACATATTTTATGGCTATGCTCGGCATTTGGCCTCCGGTTTGTCTGAGGTTTGGGCAAGGGCGTCAGTGATCAGTTCGGCCAGCATTTTGGCGACGGCCTGTTGCTGGTCAGTCGTTGCGATCAAGTCGTTACGCACCTCGATCATCACATTCATCAGACCATTTGGCAGGGCGTGCAACTTTAACGTATGGGTGACACCATCATCCGGTCCATAGGGGTCATTGCGGCAGGTTTTCAGGTTGGTGTGCTGCGGGGCAATCGCCAGCATGGCATCCGCCAGCCGTGTGTCACTGTCATGCAGGATGCCGATGTCCACATCGCGGGGCTTGCCCATATAAACAGGGGTGAAACTGTGGATTGTTACCAGAACAGGCGGGGTTGAGCTGGATGCGACAGTATCAGCCAGCAGGGTGCGGAACGGGGTATAAACGGCGGCCACCCGCGCGGATTTTTCGGCGCCACCCAGATTCCGGTTGCCTGGAATGTCGAAAACCTCGCTGCGCTCGGGCATCGCGCCGGGCGCTTCGGGGGGGCGGTTGCAATCATAAACCAGACGCGAAACGGTGCTGGCCACAAGGCGGGCATCCAGAATGCGGCTGATTTCCTGTGCCACAGCCAGCGCGCCGGGGTCCCACGCGACATGGCTAAGGCGGGTGGCCTCGTCCAGCCCCAGATTGTCCAGCGCGGCCGGAATCCGGTTTGCGGCATGTTCGCACACAAGCAGAACCGGCGCTTTGCCGGTGGCATTGTGCAGCACCGCTGCCGGTGTGCCATTCAGGTCGATTTTTTCAGTCAAACGCCCCATGTCCCCCCTCGAGTCGTTTGTGTTCCAATAATGAAGAGAATTCTTCACAATCCCCCCTTGTGTCAATATAGTTTCTGAAAAGAATTCTTCACGCCTGCGTTGCTTGTTGATATATTATCAGAAAAGGGATTACCGAGTGACCGGACCAAGTGACACCGTAGCCGATCGGCTGCAATCCGAATTCGAGCGATTGACCCGCGCCGAGCGGCAGTTGGCGGATTCGATTCTGGAGAACTATCCCGTGTCCGGACTGGGGACGATCACCACGGTTGCGGCAGGGGCACAGGTTTCAACACCAACAGTGGCGCGGATGGTGCAAAAGCTGGGGTATAAGGGGTTTCCCGAATTTCAGGCTGCATTACGTCACGAACTGGAAGCCAAGATTACCGGCCCGATTGCCAAATTCGACACATGGTCCGGACACGCACCCGAGGGTCATATCCTGAACCGGTTTGCCGAGGCGGTGAACAGTAACATCCGCCAGACCTTGGCGCAGGTGGATACGGGTTGCTTTGATCAAAGCTGTGCCTTGCTGGCCGATCCGGCGCGGGCGATTTATGTGGTTGGCGGACGGATTACGCGGTCATTGGCGGACTATTTTTTCCTGCATATGCAGGTGATCCGCCCGAATGTGACGCATATCCAGTCGATATCAAACGCCTGGCCGCATTACCTGCTGGACATCAAAGAGGGCGATGTCATCGTTATATTCGACATTCGCCGCTATGAGAATTCCACCCTGAAGCTGGCCGAAATGGCGCGAGAAAAGGGCGCGCAGATTATCCTTTTTACCGATCAGTGGCGCTCGCCCGTTGCGAAATTTGCAGGGCACGTTTTGTCCAGCCGGATTGTGGTGCCGTCGGCATGGGATTCGCTGGTGGCACCAATGGTATTGCTGGAAACCCTGATCGCCGAGGTGCAGGAAAAGTCATGGGGCGAAACCCGCCCGCGTATGGAAGCGCTGGAAGAAATGTTCGACCGCACACGTTTTTTCCGCAAGTTCACCTAAGGCTGCCCCGCCGGATGCCTGCGGCGCAGGTATTCCGAGCGTGTCGCACCTGATCAGATTCGAGCATTCTCCGACTCGACCGAGGCAGCGTTCGCAATGGCGAATGCGTTCGGTCGGGGCGGCGAATTCGATTTGGTGCGACATGCTCTATGGCAAGAAGAAGGGCAAGAGCGATCTGCACAAAATCTGCTGAAACGGGCATCATGCTCTGAACATCCGCTGTTTAGAACTGTCTTTGAAGCCGCCAACAGGCGCGGCAGGGCAGTGTAAGGAGCAGTGAAGATGCGAGGATATTTGATGCGCGGTGTGCCCGCGTCGGTGCGGATGGACGCGTGGTGGATGAGCGGCGAGGCCCCTATGGTGCCGCCGGTAGACAAACCCAAAGGCAACATGCAGGCCATGCGGCGCGTGCCGGCGCGGCTGGTGTTGCTGCTGGCTTTGATCCTGTTGGCGGACTGGTTGTTTTGGGGCTATGGCGCGGGTGTTTCGCTGGTGTTGTTCGGGGTCGCCTTGGCAGCGGCTGTCTGGCTGGCTGTGGGGCGGCGTGAATGGCGGTGGGGGGATACGCTGGCGGCGCTGGTGTTCGGTGCGGGGCTGTTGCCGATTCTGGATTATGTGCAGGGATTGTCGATGCTGTTCTACGTTGGCAGTCTGACAGGTTTTGCGGTTTGGGTGGCGCTGAACGGGCAGGGGCGGTTGGCGGATTTTCTGCAAGCAGGCGTTCGGTTTTGGTTGTTGGCGCCAATGCAGGTGCTACGCGATGCAGGATCCGGTGGGAAAGCTGTGTTTCAGGCGCAAGATATGCGCGGGGTGTTACGGGCGTGGGGGTTGCCAATTGCGGCAAGTGTGGTTTTTCTGCTGTTGTTCGTTGCGGGCAATCCGGTGTTTGAAAATCTGGTGTTCAGTCTGCCGGGCATCGATGCCGATGTGGACCGTTTGATGTTCTAGGCGCTGGTCGCGGCATTGGTCTGGCCGTTTCTGGTTTTGCAAAAGATGCGCCAGCGGATGCAGGTGCCGTTCGCTGTGCCAGTGGCACCGCGCCTGTCGGTTCCGGCATTGTTCAATCCGCAATCGGTGGTGAATTCTCTGGTGCTGTTCAACCTGATGTTCGCGCTGCAAACCGGGCTGGATGCGGTTTACCTGTGGGGCCATGCGGAATTGCCCGACGGTGTTTCCCCCGCCGCCTTTGCCCATCGCGGGGCCTATCCGCTGGTTTTGACGGCGCTGTTGGCGGGCCTGTTTGCAATGGTGTCGCGCCCCTATGTGTTTGAGCGGCGCGGGTTGCAGGTCTTGTTGCTGCTATGGCTGGGTCAGAACGTGGCTCTGATGGCGGGCGCTGTATTGCGGCTGGACCTTTATGTCGAGGCTTACGGCCTGACCTATCTGCGGGTGGCGGCGTTTATCTGGATGGGGATGGTCGCGGCCGGTCTGGCACTGATCGGCTGGCAAGTGCTGCGCGGGCATGGCAACGGCTGGCTGCTGGCGCGAATGGCGGCGCTGTTGGTGGCGGTGTTGTACCTGTGCAGCTTTGTGAATTTTGCCGATATGATCGCGCGTTTCAACCTGTCGCGAGAGCCGGATGTCTATGCGGTGCAAGGCGGTGGCCGTGCGCCGGTGCGGCTGGATGGTGATTATATTTGCGATCTGGGGCCAATGGCGGTGCCCGCGATTGCGGATTATCACCGGCAAACCGGACAGGCCGTATGTGCGGCATGGAACATGCCTGCCTATCCCCAAATCGACAACTGGCGCGAATGGGGCTTTCGCAAGTGGCGTGTTCGGCGTTACCTTGCAACGGATACCGCAATGGAAAACACGTTATGAGCAAGAAAATCCTGATCATTGATGACGATCCGCAGATCCGCGAGGTGGTGCGGATCGGGCTGGAGCAGGCGGGCTATGCCACCCTGATCGCCGGGGATGGCGCGGCGGGGCTGGCGCTGGTTGGCAGCGCACGGCCCGATCTGGTGGTGCTGGACATCGGTCTGCCCGAGATGGACGGGCTTGAGGTCTGTCGCCGGTTGCGGGGGCAATCGCAGGTGCCGGTGCTTTTCCTGAGTGCGCGGGACGAGGAACTGGACCGCGTGCTGGGGTTTGAAATGGGGGCGGATGATTATGTCACCAAGCCCTTTTCCCCGCGCGAGCTGGTGGCACGGGTCAAGGCGATTTTGAAACGGGTGAACGGTGCTGCGGATACCGGCGGGCAAATGTCGCATGGCGAATTGCAACTGGATACTGCGCAGCATCTTTGCCTGTTTCGCGGCGCGCCGGTGGCCTTGACGGCCTCGGAAATGGCGTTGCTGGCACATCTGATGGCGCGGCCCGCACAGGTTTCGGCGCGACCGGCGCTGACGGATGCGATGTATGGGGCCAACAGTCAGGTGTCAGACCGCACGGTGGACAGCCATCTGCGCAACCTGCGCCGCAAACTGGCCGATGTCGGCTGCGGGGATGCGGTAGAAACGGTGCATGGCATCGGGGTGCGGATGGGTCCATGCCGCGGATAAGGCGCAAATGGCGCCCCACACTGGCGCTGGTGATCGGCGGCACGCTGGCGGCTGTGCTGCTGGCGCCGATGGTTGGCTTGGTGGTGGTGAAACTCCTTTGGGGATACATGCGCTATCGCTATGCCGTGCTGTTGGTCGGGGCAGGCGTGCTGTTGGTCACGGTT
>WFNH01000060.1 GCA_015488685.1 Marinosulfonomonas sp. | reverse complement strand
GTATAACTTATCTGAAGCTCTGAAAAGTCTCGTTTGTAAGGATTATTGATGGGTGTCACATTAAGGCAAGTTAAATGAAACTGTCCCGTCAGGAGGCCGCTATGCTGATGATCACGTCCGATCCGAAAATCAAGGAACTGGTTGCCAAAGGTCGCAAAGAGCGCAGCCGCGCGTTTTGGCGGGTGGTTTTCAAGGGTTCCTCTACCGCTCGGCCAAAGGTCGTTACGGCATTGGAAAAAGGGGCAGCGCCTGCGCAGCGTTGCCCCGACTGTTCCTAAGTCAGATACTGCCCGCCATTTGCTGTCAGGGTGGACCCAGTTATGAAACCGGAGTCATCCGAGGCCAGAAAGGTGACACAACGGGCGATTTCATTGGCTTCGCCCAAGCGGCCTACGGGGATTTGCGCGATGATGCTGTCGCGCACCTTTTCCGGCACGGCCATCACCATTTCGGTGCCGATGTAACCAGGGCAAATGGTATTCACGGTGATACCTTTGAACGCGCCTTCCTGTGCCAAGGCCTTGGTGAAACCAATGTCGCCTGCCTTGGCGGCGGAATAATTCGCCTGCCCCATCTGCCCCTTTTGCCCGTTGATCGAACTGATATTGATGACGCGGCCGAATTTGCGCTCGCGCATACCGTTCCAGACCGGGTGGGTCATGTTGAAAACACCGTTCAGGTTGGTGTCCATCACCTCTTGCCATTGTTCGCGGGTCATTTTGTGGAACATGCCATCGCGTGTGATACCCGCGTTGTTGATCAGAATTTCCACCGGTCCCAGATCGGATTCGACCTGTGCAATACCCGTGACACAGGCGTCATAATCCGCCACGGACCATTTGTAAGTGGCGATTCCGGTGTCCTTGGTGAAGGCGGCGGCGGCATCGTCATTGCCTGCATATGTGGCAGCCACTTTGTATCCGGCGTCCCGCAAAGCAATGGAAATGGCGGCGCCGATTCCGCGCGTGCCGCCAGTGACAAGGGCAACTCTGGTCATGTTCGTCTCCAAATCGGGCGCGCAATCAAGTTGCGCTAGGTTTATCCATCACGCAATATTCTTGCGTGATGGATTTCCTTTACCCGCGTTCGACGCAGAGCGCAACACCCATTCCGCCACCAATGCACAAAGTTGCCAAACCTTTTTTGGCGTCGCGGCGGACCATTTCAAACAACAGGGTGTTCAAGATGCGACAGCCCGAGGCGCCGATCGGGTGGCCGATAGCAATTGCGCCGCCGTTGACATTGACGATTTCAGGATCCCAGCCCATGTCTTTGTTCACCGCGCAGGCCTGAGCGGCAAAGGCTTCGTTCGCTTCGACCAGATCAAGGTCTTCGGGTTTCCAGCCCGCAATTTCAAGGGCTTTTCGGCTGGCACCGATCGGACCAACGCCCATGATCGAGGGGTCAACGCCGACCGTCGCGTAGGAGGCGATGCGGGCCATCGGGGCGATGCCGCGTTTTTCGGCGTTGTCGGCGGACATCAGCAAAACGGCGGCCGCACCATCGTTGATGCCGCTGGCATTGGCGGCTGTGACAGTGCCGTTTTCACGCACAAAGGCGGGGCGCAGTTTCTGCATTGCTTCCATTGTGGCGCCGTGGCGGATGTATTCATCCGAATCAACCACGGTTTCGCCTTTGCGGGTTTTTATGGTGAAGGGGATGATTTCATCGACGAATCGGCCAGCTTTTTGCGCCGCTTCTGCCTTGTTCTGGCTGGCGACGGCGAATTCGTCCTGCATTTCGCGGCTGATCTGCCACTGGTTGGCAACATTTTCGGCAGTCTGGCCCATGTGATAGCCGTTAAAGGCATCCCACAGCCCGTCGCGGATCATGCTGTCGATGTATTGCATGTCCCCCATTTTCTGACCTTTGCGCAGGTTGGCGACATGGGGGGAAAGCGACATGTTTTCCTGACCGCCAGCCGCCACAATTTCGGCATCGCCCAGCATGATGTGCTGGGCCCCCAATGCCACCGCCCGCAAGCCCGAGCCACAAACCTGATTGACACCCCAAGCGGCGGGATTCGATTGGCAGGCCGGCGTTGATGTGGGCCTGGCGGGCGGGATTTTGCCCCTGACCAGCGGTTAGAACCTGCCCGAGGATGGTTTCGGATACCTCGCCTTTTTCAATCCCTGCGCGTTCGACAATGCCTTCCAGAACCGCGGCACCCAGATCATGTGCCGGCGTATTGGCAAAGGATCCAAGGAAGCTGCCTACAGCGGTTCGGCCGGCGGATGCGATTACGATATTTGTCATTTTGACTGTCCTCTTTGCTGGAAATCATAAAAGAGGCCAGACCTGCCTTGCCCCCGTGTTGCGCCCAGTGTTAGGAGGTTTGATGCAATGCGGCAATATAGCGTTTCGACTTAATATTGGATCATGGCCTGCCAGTGCACGCCATTGCTACGCAATCACTGCCTCACTGGCAGGGCATGATACCTGTTTCAATAATAAGTCGAAACGCTTTAGGTGTGTAAATTTGGATTATGCGCGCCTTTCCTGATCGTTGATATGCCAAGGTGGCGTGGTTGCTGGTGCGCCAAAGTAGTAACCCTGCATGCAATCCACGCCGATTTCCATAAGAAAACCGGCATCTTCCGCTGTTTCGACACATTCGGCAACAGTGAACATTTCAAACTGTTCCGCAATGGAAACCAATGCCTGTGTCAGCACCTGATTATCTGTATCATTTTGTATATTGCGGATGAACTGGCCATCTATTTTGACGATATCAAAGTAGAAATTCTTTAGGAAACGAAAGGCCGTAAACCCCGCGCCGAAATCATCCAGTGCAAATGATATGCCCAGTGCTTGCAGATCGCGCATGAAGGCCGTGACGATGTCCGGCATCAGCATGGCCGAGGATTCTGTAATTTCCAGAATAAGCCGCTCCGCGATAGTTTCATCCTGAGATATACCATAATTCAACGTTTGCATCCATCGGGGGTAACCAATTGAGCGGGCAGACATATTTATGGAAAGGCGCAATGTGGGCTCTTGCGCCAGCGCTTCAAGTCCCAATTCAAGTGCATGACAATCAAGGATGCGCCCCATTTCATCAGTTTCCACCACTTCAATGAAGTCACGAGCGGGAATGATGCGGCCGGTATCGTCCAGCACACGGATCAACCCTTCGTAAAACGCGGGTGTATAGGGGGCAACCGCGCTAACAACAGGTTGATAGGCCAGCATCACCTGTTTGCGTTGCAACGCGTCGCAGACCATTTGCATAGTGTCCTTGTCACGTTCACGGATGGCGAAATCCAGCGGGTTATCCAAAATCTGGGCTGGTTCCGGTTTTGTAGAAATAGTCTTTGATTGCATTTGATTCTCCGTCCCGTGCAGGGACACAATGGGGCCATAGCGCCTAACAACAAGTAAAGATTCACATTTTGTTCTAATTGTAATAAAATGCCTGAATGTCGCGTAACGAATGGAAAACAGGTAAAATATGGAAAACAGATGTGCATGGGTCGGCCGCGAGCCGATATATATTTCCTATCATGATAATGAATGGGGAGTTCCTGAATACGACAGCCGCGCCTTGTGGGAGAAACTGATTCTGGACGGGTTTCAGGCCGGGCTTAGCTGGATCACCATTCTGAAGAAGCGCGATAATTTCCGCGCCGCATTTGAAGGGTTTGACCCCAATGTGATCGCCGGATGGGGTGAAAAAGATGTGGAACGGTTATTGCGGGACGCAGGCATCGTGCGCCATCGGGGCAAGATCGAGGCGACGATTGACAATGCCAAGGCATGGCAAGTGATCGAGGCGCGCGAGGGGTTTGATACGTTTCTATGGAACTATGTGGATGGCAAGCCGCTTCAGAACCGGTTCGAAACCATGGCCGAGGTTCCGGCGCAAACGCCTCTCTCGGTGCAGATATCGAAGGATTTGAAAAAGGCAGGGTTCCGGTTTTGCGGGCCGACGATTGTTTATGCGTTTATGCAGGCGGTGGGCATCGTGAACGACCACGAGGTCGGCTGCGAATGCCACGACAGGGTGGCAAAACTGGCGCGTTAAGGGGCGGTCAGTGATTTTATAATCGCATATGTGCTGTCGGTATCCCATTCCGCACCACCTGTCAGGCGGGCGATCTCCTGACCTTCGGGGTTCAGGATTACCGAAACCGGCAGGCCCAGGACACCCATGCTATGGGCCAGAGCCTGTTTGGGGTCCAGCAGGATTGGCAGGCTGGTGACGCCAGCGTCTGCAAAGAATTTTTTGATTGCAGGCACGGTATTGCGGCCGGTGGCAATGGTGACGACTTTGAAATTATCGCTGCCCATTTGTTTCTGCAGCCGGTCCAGTGACGGCATTTCCTTGCGGCACGGCGGGCACCATGTGGCCCAGATGTTCACCAACACATATTTGCCTTTGTATTCGGCCAATGTGTGTTCCTTGCCGTCCGCATCGGTAAAAGGGGTGGTGATGGCAGGTTTGGCGGTTTCATGAAACGCCAGTTTCAGCATCAGCCCTTCGGCCAGCGGGTGCGGGCCGCTCAGGCCAGTGCTTTGGGTCACTTCCTCGGGGGGCGATTGCAGGCCCAGCGCGCCTTTGACGGCCTCGATATTGCTGGCCGCATAGATTGCGCCGACCGCGATTGCCGCATATAGGATGACTGAACGTAACTGCATTTTATTTCTCCGGGTGCCGATGATGACCGAAACTAGCAAAGATAACGCAAAAGCCAACACCATGTGGGGTGGTCGGTTTGCCGCAGGGCCGGACGCGATCATGGAGGCAATCAATGCCTCGATCGGGTTTGACCAGCGGATGGCCAAACAGGACATCGAAGGCTCGCGTGCCCATGCCGCGATGTTGGCGGCAGCGGGTATCATCACTGATACGGATGCGGCGGCGATAAGGGAAGGGCTTCTCACGGTATTGTCAGAGATCGAGGGCGGCAAGTTCGAATTTTCCACAGCGCTCGAGGATATCCACATGAACGTGGAATCCCGCCTTAAGGATCTGATTGGCGAACCGGCGGGGCGGCTGCATACGGCGCGGTCGCGCAATGATCAGGTGGCGCTGGATTTCCGTATGTGGGTGCGGGAACAAACGGATGCAGCAATTGACGGATTGCGAGCGCTGATGCAGGCGCTGCTGGCGCAGGCCGAGGCGGGTGCGGATTGGGTGATGCCCGGATTCACCCATTTGCAGGTGGCCCAGCCGGTGACATGGGGTCATCACATGATGGCCTATGTGGAAATGTTCGGCCGCGATATGAGCCGCTTTGCCGACGCGCGCAACCGCATGAACCTGTCGCCCTTGGGTGCGGCGGCGCTGGCGGGTACGTCCTTTCCCATTGATCGGCATATGACTGCCGAAGCCTTGGGCTTTGACGCACCTGCTGCCAATTCGCTGGATGCCGTGGCGGATCGGGATTTCGCGCTGGAGTTTCTGGCCGCCAGCACCATTTGCGCCATGCACCTGTCGCGCTTTGCCGAAGAGCTGGTGATCTGGTCTTCGGCGCAGTTTCGCTTTGTGGCGTTGTCGGATCGGTTCTCGACCGGTTCCAGCATCATGCCGCAAAAGAAAAACCCCGATGCGGCGGAACTGATCCGCGCCAAGATCGGGCGGATCATGGGGGCGATGGTGGGGCTGTTCACGGTGATGAAGGGCCTGCCGCTGACCTATTCCAAGGACATGCAGGAAGACAAGGAACAGGTGTTCGATGCCGCCGATAGCCTGATGCTGGCACTGGCCGCAATGACCGGCATGGTCAGCGATATGAACGCCAATGTCGAAGAGTTGGAGCGCGCGGCAGCCACCGGATTTTCCACCGCGACCGATCTGGCCGACTGGCTGGTGCGTGAATTAGGGATGCCGTTTCGCGAGGCCCATCATGTGACCGGCACGCTGGTGGCGATGGCCGAGGGCAAGGGCTGTGATTTGCCCGATCTGTCGCTGGATGATATGCAAAGCGTGCATGAAAACATCAACGCGGGTGTGTTTGATGTGCTGGGCGTGCATAATTCGGTTGCCAGCCGCACCAGTTATGGCGGCACGGCACCCAGTGAAGTGCGCAAACAGATCGTCCGCTGGAAAGAGGCGTTGAAATGAGAGCAGTTTTTGCAATGATCACATTGGCCACTTTGGCCGCATGCGGCGCGGATGGCGAACCGGTGCGCCCATCGGTTAATGCCGGTGTTACGGTGACGCCCAGCGGTGTGCATCCTTCGGCTTCAGTGGGCACAAAGGTTGGGCCAGTGAATCTAATTCTTGGGTTGTAACACCCAGCGAAACGCGCGTTTCAGTTCCGCTACACCATTTTCTTTATACCAGCGCCCATGCGCCAGAATGATGCGTTCGGGACCCCAGTTGATCATTTTTTCGACCTCGGTGCGCAGCAACTTTCGATGTTTGGAAAAGGTCATGCGCATATCGCGCGGCATCTGGCCGTCGGGGTCCTGTATCCCGCCCCATTTGGTCAGGATGCGTAACATCCAGCCCAGTTTGTCAGGCTCGAAATTCTCGATCAGATCAGTCAGGATCAGGGTTTTCGAGGTGTTGTGGAAGAACACCGCCTCGCGGTGAACCTTGCTGCCTTCAACAATCATCTGCTCAATCTGGCCAGCCCACGCGGCGGGCGGGGTCTGGGTCAGGTCTTCGTCAAAGCGCAGGGTCATCCCGTGTTTTCTGGCCCGCTTCACCACACCGGGGGCGGCATAGGCGCGGGCTTTGGGGAAGGCTTTTTGCCATTCCGTGATATAGGCATAGTGAATCCAGTTGGGCGCAATCAGGTGACAAACAGGGCCAAGGGCGGCGATTTCATCGCGCAGGCTGTCGCATATCTTGGTGGGTGAATGCAGCCAGATATCGCCGTTGTCCAACCGCACTACGGTCATGCGGGTGGAAAAACCGACACCATAGAATTTGATGGACGGGCCATCGACAATCCAGATGTTGTCAGCGACGGGTTTCAGGGTGTTCAGAGGTGTGTAGCCAGCCATTATATATGTCCCAGTCCACGATGACATAGAACGATAACATAAGCCGCAAGAATTGCGTCCAATATTTCGATTAGGCCCAGCAATAACGGGATCGGATCGGGAGTGGTGGGAAACACATGCCCCAGATCAAGCAACACCACAAAGATATATCCCCATCCGGCAATAATCCCGCCGGTCGCGGCCGTTTTGCTGTCACGCAGTAGGCCGATGGCCGAGGATATGGCGCTTATCCCAAGCAGCACCAGAAACACATTGAACCCCCAGAACACAGGTCCGCCAAGGCCGGAAAAATCGCGGGTTTCGACAGGGCCGCCGGGCACAAGGGTGATGAAGGTGATCACCAACAGCAAGAGTAGTTTACCGGCCGGTCTGAAAAACGGGCGGGTGTCATCGGGCCAGCCATATTCGTGTGCGTGGGAGCCAGAAGGAACGAAGGACATGATAATACCTTTTATAATGACCGTACGGTCATTTATAGGTGAGCTTAAAATGACCGTCAAGTCATTTATAACTTGCCCTGCGCCTGAAACCAATTAAACAGGGGGTATGCCAAAGATTGTCGACAAAGATGCAATGCGGGTGCGGATCATGGAAGCCGCGATGCAATGCTATGCCTCCCAAGGGTTCCATGCCGCCAAGATGAGCGATATCGCCAAGGTGGCCGGTTTGGCCAAGGGCACGCTTTATCTGTATTTCAAAAGCAAGGACCAGTTGACCACTGCACTGGTAAAATGGATTTTTCAGGGGATCGAACAGCAGATAATGCCTCAACGCGCGGTCGGAACGCTGGATGGTTACATGGCGCAGATCAAAATGGCGCTGGATGTCACGGAAGAAACCCGCATCGAGACAAGGATGTTTTTCGAGGTGCTTGGTCCCAGTTTCGGCTCGGACGAGGTGGTCGCCGAGGTTGCCGGTTTTTTCGAGCGTATCGGGGCGCAGAACGCGCAACAACTGGATTATTTAATCCAGACGGGAGAGGTGCGGAGCGACATTGATTCAAAAGCGACGGGACGCAGTATTGCAGCGCTGATTGACGGGATGGTGACACATCGGGCGATGTTCGGGTTGGGGGATGAGCGATACAGAGCCATGATGAAGACAACGCTGGAAATGATCTGTCGTGGATTAAAAAGCTAGGGGCGATGATGTCAAAAATGCGCGCAACATATTTGCTGTTGGCGATCGTTGGGGCGGTATTGCCGATGAGCTATCTTGCCCCGTGGATCATGGAAAACGGCCTGTCCATCGGTGGGTTGATCACCGCATGGCAGCAAAATGCGGCGGCAACTGGGCTGTTTTGGGATCTGGTGATTTCCGCCTTTGTGCTGACGATCTGGGTTCTGGCGGACACATTGCCGCGAAATAACCGCCTTCCGCTGCTTGCCATTCCCGCAACTTTCCTTATCGGTGTGTCCTGCGGCTTGCCGCTATTTTTATACTTACGCACAGGGCCGACCGACTGATGGACCATTTTCTGTATCAAAACGGCATCCTTCATGCCGAAGACGTTGCAATCCCCGAGATCGCCGCACGGGTGGGGACGCCGTTCTACCTCTATTCCGCCGCTACCCTGCGCCGCCATTTCCGGCTGTTTGACGAAGCACTGGAAGGAACGGACCATCTGGTTTGCTATGCGATGAAGGCCAACTCCAATCAAGCCGTGTTGAAACTGATGGCCGACATGGGCGCGGGCATGGATGTGGTTTCGGGCGGGGAATATGCCCGCGCAAAAGCCGCCGGTGTGCCTGGTGATCGCATCGTATTTTCCGGTGTTGGTAAAACGCGGCAGGAAATGCGGATGGCGCTGGAAGGCGGCATTCGGCAATTCAATGTCGAATCCGAACCGGAAATGATTGCCTTGAACGAAGTGGCCTTGTCGCTGGATATGGTCGCACCGATCACCATTCGGGTGAACCCCGATGTTGACGCCAAAACCCATGCCAAAATCGCCACCGGAAAAGCGGAAAACAAATTCGGCATCCCGATTTCACGGGCTTCAATGGTCTATGCTCAAGCCGCCGCGATGAAGGGGTTGGACGTGATCGGCATCGACGTTCACATCGGCAGCCAGCTGACGCAGCTTGCCCCCTACCGCGCCGCTTATGAAAAAGTGGCCGACCTGACAAAACAATTGCGCGCCGAGGGGCATAATATCCGCCGCCTTGATCTGGGCGGCGGTCTGGGTATCCCTTACGAGCGTTCCAACGATGCACCACCCCTGCCAATGGATTATGGCCGGATGGTTAAGGATGTGCTGGGCGATCTTGATTGCGAGATAGAAATCGAACCGGGCCGCCTGATTGCAGGCAATGCCGGAATTCTGGTGGCAGAAGTGATCTATGTGAAACAGGGCGAGGACCGCCAGTTCCTGATCGTTGACGCTGCGATGAACGATCTGATCCGCCCTGCGATGTACGAAGCACACCATGACATCGTGCCGGTTGTCGAGGCTGAAGCAGGGGTGGAACAATCCCCTTACGACATCGTTGGCCCTATCTGCGAAAGCGGTGATACATTCGCCAAACAGCGCAACCTGACGCCGCAAAAGGCCGGTGATCTGGTGGTGTTCCGCTCGGCCGGTGCTTACGGCGCGGTGATGGCTTCGGAATATAATTCACGCCCGAGGATCCCCGAAGTTCTGGTGGATGGGCATCAATTCGCTGTCATTCGGGCCCGCCCGACCTTGGAAGATATGATAAACCGCGATACCATACCGGAATGGCTCTGACCTTACAGGGCCGATAAAGGATCAGTATGAGCGACAATCGCACCCCAAAGGACAACGCCCTGAAAGGGCTGGCATGGCCCCTGCGCCTGACCCGCGCGGGTATGGTGGCGGAGCGTGCGACCAAAGCATTCTGGCCGTTATGGTCGGTGCTGATGCTGGCGATTGCGCTGGTGATGCTGGGGGTGCAGGATTCTACCCCGCCGAAACTGGCAATGGCAGCGGTGGCTGTGTTTGCGCTGGCGGGTGTGTGGACGCTGATTTGCGGGCTGCGGCGGTTTCGCTGGCCAAGTGAAGAAGAAGCGCGTGAGCGGCTGGATGCCACCTTGCCTGGTCACCCCATTACAGCGCTGACCGATACGCAGGCAATCGGCGCGGATGATGCGGCCTCGCAGGCAGTATGGAAGGCGCATGTGGCGCGCATGGCGGCACGGGCCAAGGGGGCCAAACCCGCCCCCGCCGACCTGCGCGTTTCCGCAAAAGACCCCTATGCGCTGCGCTATGTGGCGGTGCTGGCCTTGCTGGTGGCGGTGCTGTTTGGCTCCTTGAACCGTGTGCAGAGCGTGGCGGATATTGCCACAGGTTCGGGCGGAACGGCCATGGCCGCAGGGCCAAGCTGGGAAGGCTGGGTCGAACCCCCTGCCTATACCGGCAAGCCGAGCCTGTATCTGAACGACCTGCCGCAAGGTGTTTTAAGCGTGCCCAAAGGCTCGCGCATCACGGTGCGTCTGTATGGCGAAGTTGGCGCGTTGACAGTGCGCGAAACCGTGTCGGACGAAACCACAGAAGATGCTGCGGCTGTTTCCCAAGAAATGACCGTAACGCGGGACGGGGTGCTGGCGATTGACGGGCAGGGCGGTGCCGAATGGCAGATCGCCCTGCTGCCCGATCTGCCGCCATCGGTGCGCTTTGATGGCGAATTGAAACGCGAGGCGCGGGGTGTGATGAAGCAACCATTTGCCGCCAGCGATGACTATGCAGTCGTCCGAGGCACAGCAGAATTCCGGCTGGATATGGAAACGGTTGAACGCCGCTACGGGCTTGCTGTTGACCCTGATCCGCGCGATCCGGTTATCCTTGATCTGCCCCTGCCGATTACCGGAAGCCGCGCCGAATTTACCGAAGAACTGGTGGATGACCTGTCCGAACACCCGTGGTCGGGCCTGCCGGTTACGCTGACGCTTGAGGTCGAGGATGCAGCAGGCCAAACCGGCCAATCGGAAGTCATGCATATGCTAATGCCCGGCCGCCGTTTTTTCGCACCACTGGCCCGTGCGGTGATCGAACAGCGCCGCGATTTGCTGTGGTCGCGTGATAACGGTGCCCGCGTGGCGCAGGTGCTGCGGGCGGTGACGCACCGGCCCGAAGGCTTTGTGCGCAATGACAGTGCCTATCTGATGCTACGGGTTGTAATTCGGCGACTCGAGGCAGGGGCGGCCTTTGGTATGACGCCTGAATTGCAGGACGAAATTGCATCCGCACTGTGGGACATTGCACTGATTTTCGAGGATGGATCGCTGGCGGACGCCAAAGAACGTCTGCACCGCGCGCAGGAACGGCTGGCCGAGGCGATGAAAAACGGTGCGAGCAAGGAAGAGATTCAAGATCTGATGCAAGAGTTGCGGGACGCAAGCAAAGAATACATGCGCCAACTTGCCGAACAGCAACGCCAGAATGGCGAACAGGGGGATCAACAGGCGCAGAATGGAGATACGTTCGAGTTTACGCAGGAAGAATTGCAGGCCCTGATGGACCGGATTCAGGAGCTGATGGAACAGGGGCGGATGGAAGAAGCTGCCGACCTGATGCAGCGTATGAACGAGATGATGGAAAATCTGCAAATGGCCGAAAACCAGAGCGGTAAGGGCGAAGGCAGCCCCGGTCAGCAGTCGATGGAAGACCTGAAAGATACACTGCGCAACCAGCAGGGGCTGTCTGACGAAGCCTTCCGCGATTTGCAGGAACAGTTCAACCCCAATGCCAACCGTGGCGAAAGCGGTCAGAACCGTGGCGAATCCGGCGGTCAGGGCGAAGGGCGCAGCCACACGGGGCAAGGCGACCAAGGACAGGGCGGTGGCGAAGGCCAGACCGGTCAAGAGGGCGGTGGCAAAGGGCAGGGCGAAAGCCTTGCGGATCGTCAACAGGCCTTGAGGGATGAATTGCAGCGCCAACAGAATGGCCTGCCCGGGGCTGGAACCCCCGAAGGCGATGCTGCCCGCGAGGCGCTGGAGCGCGCCGGCCGCGCAATGGACGGGGCAGAACAAGCGCTGCGGGACGGTCAAATGGCCGAAGCACTGGACAATCAGGCCGAAGCACTGGATGCCCTGCGCGAAGGGATGCGCAATCTGGGCGATGCATTGGCGCAAAACCGTCAACAGGACGGCAGCCAACAAGGGCAAGCGCAATCACGCGACCAGGCCAATGGACGTGACCCGCTGGGGCGCGATAACAGCGGGCGCGGATCATCCGCAACCCAGGGCGATATGTTGCTGAACGGGGATGGGCGCCGTCGTGCGCAGGAATTGTTGAAGGAATTGCGCCGCCGGTCAGGCGAAAGAGACCGGCCAGCTATTGAGCTGGACTATCTGAAACGCCTGTTGGACAAATATTAAAACGCGGAGTGCTGTGGCGTTCTAATTACTGCCGGTGCCCGACATTTTATCCGTTGCAGCCTTCATCATCTGATCCAGCCAGTCCCGCAGGTTGTTCACCTGTTCGACATAGCTGACCATATAAGGTTCGCTTTCAGGGAATCTCTGGACAATATCAGGGGCAAATATATAGGCCAGCAGCCCCAGCGTTGCCAATATCAGCACCAGCGAGAAGCCAAGCCTGAAACCGCGCCGTCCTTTCGGTTGCACGTCCTCATCTTCGGCTATTTCGCCAAGCGCATTCGGGGCCGCCCGCAGGGTCGAATTGATTTCATCGATATCCGGCAAACGGTCACGGTGGGAAGCCCCAGTGCCATCAATAGATTGGCTGTCCGATTGCGGTGCTGAAGAACCTGAATTTTCTGATGCGGTGTCGCTCGAAGTTTTTGACAGATCAAGCCCAGCTGCCGGTTCTGGTTTCTGCGTGCCTTTGGCGTCTTTTGCTCTGGCGGCCGCTTCCCGTGCGGCTTCTTCCCTCAGGATTCCTAAAACAGATTCATCAGTCTTGCGGGGGGCGGGTTGTTCTTCGCCACTATCCTTGTCGGATTCGTCGGCTCCATCGGAATGATCTGTTGTTTCGCTTGTATCAGCGGTTTCGATATCAGCCGCATCTGCCGTTTCCGGTGTTGCAGTTAGTTTCGCGTCCTGTTTTGGGCTATCCACGGGGGTTTCGCCATCGGCCTCCAACTGGGCTGCCGATTTCTGGAACCATGTATGGCCACAGCTGGAGCACTGAACATCACGCCCTTCACTTGGGATGACGCTATCGTCCACCTCGTATTGCGCATCGCAATTTGGGCATATTAACCGCATGTTTGTCCCCACATTCACTGCCAGTTAAGTTGTTCGGTAATCTGTTAACTATTACGTTGTATCAATGGATTGGCGAAGATCAATCTTTTTGATCGTTGTTGCCATTGAAACATTTTCCATTCTTATGCACAACTGTCTCCAATTCGTAAAGAAAGGGCAGTATGTGATCGAGCTACAAAATGTGGCCTATAATTACGGCGGCGGCGAGCTGTTGTCGGGTATTTCGCTTAAACTGGCCCCAGGATCGTTCCATTTTCTGACGGGACCATCAGGCGCAGGGAAATCCACATTTCTGAAATTGTGTTATATGGAGCTGGCCGCGACCTCGGGCCGGGTGCAGGTATTTGGCAAGGATGTTGCGACAATGGGACGCGATGAAATCGCCCGCAATCGGCAACGCATCGGGGTGGTGCATCAGGATTGCCGGTTTCTGGACCATTTGTCGATTGCGGCCAATGTAGCCTTGCCAATAAGGGTTTCCGGCCGTGATGCCAGCGCCGAAGAGGCCAATCTGAAGGATCTGCTATCATGGGTTGGTCTGGAGGATCGTGCAGACGCATTGCCGGCAGAATTATCGGGGGGGGAAAGGCAGCGTGCTGCGCTGGCCCGTGCGGTAATCATGTCACCGGATGTGGTTTTGGCGGACGAGCCAACGGGGAATGTGGACTGGGAAATGTCCAAGCGTTTGATATCGTTACTGGTTGAGCTGAACAAGATGGGTAAAACCATCATGATTGCCACCCATGATCTGAATTTGATCCGCACGGCCAAGTCGCAGGTAAATGCGCGGGTGTTACGGATCAGCAACAGGCATTTACAACTGGCGGGGGCGGATTTGTGAAACTGGATGCCTCTGAATTGATCGCGCTGCTCAAAGGTGACTCGCAAGCAGACAAGGTGGTGCCGCCCAGCGGCTATACGGCGACACTGACGTTGTTCACCTCGGCTGCAATGGCTTTTCTTGCCGTTTTCGCACTGGCCCTTTCGCTAGCGACAGGGCGTCTGGCAGATCGCTGGGCGTCCGAATTGGCGCGGTCGTCAACCGTGCGGATTTCGGCGCCGGCAGGTCAGATAGACGCCCAGACGCGCGCTGCGCTGGAGGTGCTGCGCACCACAACAGGCGTGGCCAGCGCCAAGGCGCTTTCGCAAGAACAGCAGCGTAAGTTATTAGAGCCATGGTTCGGCCCCGACCTGCCGATCGAAAACCTGCCGGTCCCGCAATTGATCGAGGTGATAGAGGATTCATCAGGCTATGATTCCGACGGGCTGCGCCTGCGTCTGTCTGCCGAAGCGCCGGGGGCGGTGCTGGATGACCATACCCGATGGCGCAAACCTCTGATCAAGGCGGCGGACCGGCTGCGGTTTCTGGGGGTGTTGTCAATCCTGCTAATCACATTCGCCACGGGCGCAATGATAACGCTGGCCGCCAACGCGGCGCTTTCGGCAAATGCGCAAGTGATCAGCGTGTTGCGTCTGGTCGGCGCACATGACGCCTATATCGCTCGTGCCTTCGTGCGCCGCTTTACCTTACGGGCATTGTCCGGCGCATTGCTTGGCGTCGTAGTGGGAATGATTGCTGTTTCCTTTCTACCTGCCGCCTCTGAAAATGGCGGTTTTCTAACCGGGCTTGGCTTTCAGGGTTGGCATTGGCTATTACCCTTCGTCATACCGCCCTTGGCGGCTTTGGTGGCTTTCTGGGCCACCCGCACGGCGGCCCTGCGCAGATTGAAGGAGCTAACCTGATGAGATATGCAATCCAATGGCTTCGCAGCCTTCTGTTCAGCATCCAGATGTATATCATGATGCCGCTTATGGCGCTGGTTTACCTACCGTTTGCCTTTTTCACCTACAAGGCGGTGTTCGCTTTTATCAAGGCCTATGCCAACTATTGCCGTTGGACGCTGGGCTGGATTGCTGGTGTGAAAACCGAGGTGCGCGGTGAAATTCCGACGGATGAATGCCTGATAGCCGCCAAACACCAGTCGTTTCTGGACGTCATCCTGATTGTCAGCACAGCCACCAACCCGCGTTTCATCATCAAACGCGAATTGCACATGATGCCGATTTTCCACTTTTTCGGCAATCGCATGGGCAATGTGCCGGTCAAACGCGGGGATCGCGGGCGGGCGATTGCCAAGATGATGGCAGATGTGAAAAGCGGCAAAATTGCCAAAGGGCAGTTGGTGATCTATCCGCAAGGCACCCGTATCGCACCGGGGGTCAAAGCCCCTTACAAGATCGGTACGGGGTTGTTGTATGAACAGACCGGACAGGATTGTGTTCCGGCAGCAACCAACGTCGGCGTGTTCTGGCCCAAACGCGGGGTGTATCGCAAGCCGGGTGTGGCGGTGCTGGAATATTTGCCGCGTATCAAGGCGGGCAAGCCGCGCGATGAATTCATGACCGAACTGGAGCAGGTGATCGAGGAAAACTCGAATCGTTTGATGGCCGAAGCAGGATTTGCGCCGAAAGGATAGTGAATGGAGTATGTCAAAACGATTGAAGAACTGGAGGCGATTTACGGCCAACCGGCCGAGGCCGCGTTGGTCAAGGTGGCCCACCGGATGACACCGACCTACCGCGATTGGATCCTGCGCAGCCGGTTTTGTGTTATCTCCACCGTTGGACCGGATGGTGTTGACGGCTCGCCCCGTGGTGACGTTGGGCCGGTGGTGCAGGAACTCGACGAACACACACTGGCCTTGCCCGATTGGCGTGGCAACAACCGCATGGATACCCTGCGCAATCTGGTGGCGGATGATCGTATCGCACTGATGTTCATGGTTGCCGGTTCCGACAATGTGGTGCGGGTAAATGGGCGTGCCCGGATCACCACGGACGCGGACATGCGCGCGCGGTTTGAAAAGGACGGCAAGCTGCCGCGTTCAGTGATCATTATCAAGATTGCCGAAATCTATTCCCAATGCGCCCGCGCGGTGATGCGGGCCGGTCTATGGCAGGATGGCGATTTGTCCGAAGGGCTACCGACGATTGGCGATATGCTAAAGGAAATGACATCCGGCGAATTTGACGGCGAAACCTATGATCGCGGATGGGTCGCCCGCGCAAAGGAAACACTGTGGTAGAACTGACGCTGATCCGCCACGGGCAGGCCCAGACGGGCGCGCAGGACGAGGCAAGTTATGACAGCTTAAGCGACCTTGGCCATCAACAGGCGCAGTGGTTGGGCGAAACCTTGCGAGGCGGGGTGCCGTTTGACCGGATCATTTCCGGCGATATGAAACGTCAGATACAGACCGCTGAGGGGTTGGCGCTGGGTGTGCATCACAGCATTGACGCGCGGCTGAATGAATTGGATTATTTCGGCTTGGCCGCCAGCCTGAAGGCCAGTCACGGCGTGGATATTCCCAATGACATTCAAAGTTTCGCCCAGCATGTGCCGCAGGTTCTGGATGTCTGGCGGCAGGGCGGGATGAATGGCGATCTGGAAACCTATGATGCCTTTTGCAGCCGGATCATGGGTGCGCTACACAACGCGGCGGGGCAGGACGGGCGCACGGTGCTGGTCACATCAACCGGCGTGATTGCCACCCTGTCGGCCATCGCGCTGGGGCTGGATATGGTCAAAAAGACCAAGCTGTTTTTGCGGGTGATGAATACCTCGGTTCACAAGTTTGAACTGGTCGGTGATGAATTGCACCTGACGCAATTCGGCGCGGTGCCGCATCTGGAGCGGCCAGACAGGGTGCATGCAAAAACCTACGGGTAATCTGGCTGTTTAGGCGGCCAAACCTTTAGACCCGATCGACAGGAATTTCTGGCGGCGGTCCTTGACCAGCGCGTTCGGCTTTTTCTTTGCCAGCTCTTTCAAGGTTGCCTTCAGGGCCTTACCAACCCCTTCAATCGCTGCTGTGCGATCGCGTTGCGCGCCGCCAACGGGTTCCTTGACGATCACGTCAACCACACCCAACTGGTTCAAATCCTGCGCTGTCAGGCGCAGGGCCTCGGCGGCTTCGCGCATCTTTTCGGCGTCTTTCCACAGGATCGAGGCGCAGCCTTCGGGGCTGATCACCGAATAGACCGAATGTTCCAGCATCAACAAACGGTTGGCCGTGGCCAGTGCCACAGCCCCACCCGAGCCACCTTCGCCGATGATCACCGATATCAGCGGCACTTTGACTTGCAGACATTTTTCGGTAGACCGTGCGATGGCCTCGCTTTGGCCGCGTTCTTCGGCGCCCTTGCCGGGGTAGGCACCGGGGGTGTCGACCAGTGTGATGATCGGCAGGCCGAATTTGTCAGCCAGTTCCATCAGGCGGATTGCCTTGCGGTAACCTTCGGGGCGCGCCATGCCGAAATTGCGCTCGATCCGGGTTTTGGTGTCGAACCCTTTTTCCAGCCCGATTACCATAACTGGCGTGTCGCCCAGACGGGCCAAGCCCCCCATCACGGCGTGGTCGTCAGCGAAATTGCGATCACCGGCCAGCGGGGTGTATTCGGTAAACAGGGCTTCGATGTAATCCTTGCAGTGGGGCCGGTCGGGGTGGCGGGCCACCTGACATTTGCGCCACGGGGTCAGGTCTTTGTAGAGATCCTTCAGCAGGTCGGCGGCTTTTTTATCCAGCGCCTTGGCCTCTTCCTCGATATCCATTTCCTCGTTGGCGCGGCCCATGGCGCGCAGCTCTTCGGCTTTGCTTTCGATCTCTGCCAGAGGTTTTTCAAATTCGAGGTAGTTTGCCATGGGTCTCTCCGAAATTCTTGTTGTTGTGATATATGACGATGCGGGGCGGGATTTGCAACGGGGGCAATATGGCAAGATTTGTTAAATCCACCCGTGGCAGGGTGATTTCAGGAATTGATCAGGGGGCTACATGGCCGGTTCATATGAAAAACGTCTGATGCGGGTGCTGGAATATATCCATGCCAATCCCGCGGGCGATCTGTCGCTGGACAGGCTGGCGGATGTGGCGGCAATGAGTCGTTTTCACTGGCACCGCATATTTCACGCGATGACCGGCGAAACCTGCGCGCAGGCCACCCGGCGAATCCGGTTGCATCGGGCGGCGTGCTGGCTGGTGCAGACGGATGATCCTGTGGCCGAAGTGGCAAAGAAAAGCGGTTATCCATCGGCACAAAGTTTCACCCGTGCCTTTGGCGAACTGTTCGGCATGTCCCCCGGCAAGTTCCGCAAGCGTGGTGATCTGACATCACCGTTTCTGCAGCTTAGAAAAGGAGAATACCCCGTGTTTCCCGTTGAAATCATCACCGCCCCGCCCCGACGTCTGGCCGCGCTGGCGCATAAAGGCCCTTATCTGGAAATTGGCAACGCATTTCAGAAGGTTGCCGGCGTTTTCACCGCACGTAATCTGTGGCCGCAGGCGCAAGGGATGCTGGGGATCTACTATGATGATCCAACCACGGTTGCGGCACAGGATTTGAACAGCCACGCGGGTGTGATTGTGGGGGATGATTTCGAAATGCCCGAAAACCTGCAGGATGTGCAGGTGCCGGATGGGCGTATGGCGGTCATGCATTATAAGGGGCCATATGCGGGGCTGAATGCAGCGTATGACTATCTTTTCGGTGAAGGGTTGCCCAATTCTGGCGAAGAATTCCGCGATGCGCCCAGTTTTGAGGTTTATTTGAATGATCCGATGGATACAGCGCCGGATGATTTGCTGACGGATATTTGTGTGCCGCTTAAGGCATAAGGGGAATGGGCATGTTGAAAACCGATTTCAAAAAGCAGGACAAGGCGCTGTATTCCGGCAAGGTGGGACGGTTTGATGTGGTTGATGTGCCCGCGATGAAATTCCTGAAGATTGATGGCGTTGGCGATCCGAATACAGTGCCTGCCTATGGTCGGGCGGTGGCCGCACTCTATGGTCTTAGCTATGGGCTGAAGTTTTACGGCAAACCCCGTGGTGTGGATCATGTGGTGCCGCCTTTGGAAGGGTTGTGGTGGGCTGATGACATGGGCAGCTTTACCTCGCGCGACAAGGACAGCTGGAAATGGCTGATGATGATCCGGCAGCCCGATTGGGTGGGAGAGGAAGATTTGGCGGCGGTTCAGGAGAGCGTCATTGCCAAAACCGCCAAGAAAAAAGACGCGCCGACGGATGAGGAAACCCTGCGGGCCGTGCGTCTGGGGCGGTTTCACGAAGGGCTGGCGGTGCAGGTTCTGCATGTTGGTTCATATGATGCGGAAGGGCCGGTACTGGAGGAGATGCACAAGCGGTTTATCCCCGACAACGGATATGAGATGCGCGGATTACATCACGAAATCTATCTTGGTGACCCGCGCAAGGTCGCGCCGGACAAGTTGAAAACCATCCTGCGCCAGCCGGTTTCCTTGCTAAAATGAGCCGCTGACGCGGCGCTTTATATCTCGGCCCCGTGAAGGGGCCTCGGGATGCCTTCGGCGAGGATATTTAGGCCATTTGGAAAGGGTTAGCCGTTGATCATTTCCGACTGGCGGACGATGACTTCGGCCTGTTTGATGCTGGCGATATCGACCAGACGGCCCTTGTAGACGGTGGCGCCTTCGCCCTTTGCCTTGGCCTGTTCCATCGCGGTAAGGATTTCGCGGGCTTCTTTTACCTGCTCTTTGGACGGGGTGAAGACTTCGTTTGCCAGTGCGATCTGTTTGGGGTGGATCGCCCATTTTCCGACCATGCCCAATGTGGCGGATCGTTTTGCCTGTGCGATGAACCCTTCATCATCCGAGAAATCCCCGAACGGGCCGTCCACCGGCAGCACCCCGTGGGTGCGGCACGCCGCGACGATGGCGGCTTGCGCCCAGTGCCACGGATCGGACCAGTATTTCGCGCCCACGTGTGCCATGTAATAGTTTTCCTGCGTGCCGCCGATGCCGGTGGTCTGCATCCCCATGCTGGCGGCGAAATCGGCCGCGCCAAGGCTCATGGCTTGCAAGCGGGGCGAGGCGGCGGCGATTTCCTCGACATGGGCAATGCCTGCGGCGCTCTCGATGATTACTTCAAAGCTGATCTTTTTACTGCGCCCTTTGGCGGTTTCTATTGCGGTGACCAAGGCATCCACGGCGTAGATATCGGCACCGCAGCCCACCTTGGGGATCATGATCTGGTCCAGACGCTCGTCTGCCTGTTCCAGCAGATCCACCACATCGCGATACCAGTAAGGTGTGTCCAGACCGTTGATCCGCACGCTGAGGGTTTTGTTGCCCCAGTCGACATCGCCAATGGCCTGAATCACGTTTTGGCGCGCGCTGTCCTTGTCTGACGGTGCAACGCTGTCTTCGAGATCAAGATTGATCACATCGGCACCCGAGGCGGCCATCTTTTCAAACAAAGCAACGCGCGAGCCGGGGCCGAATAATTGGCAGCGATTGGGACGGGCAGGGGCGGCGGGTTGAAGGCGAAAGCTCATGATGGGACCTGTGCGTAATGATGTTTCGGATTGCGTTGCGGTTTTGATATTATAGTGCGTGGCCGCCTGCAAGGTGGGAAAACATAGTGTGATTGCAAGGTGGGGTTTTGAGCGGAGAAATCTTGTATCTTTGCTTGCTGAATGGAATTATCTTCTAGGGAATTGAATTATCAACGCAGATTATTCTAAAAATAGCCCTGTGATTGGTGCTTATTGCAACCCATTTCCGCAGATGATCCCGCATTATCCCCAAGGAATTTTTCAGGGGCAGAATCATGATCGAAACACCGTATCTTCTTTTTCTCGGCGACGCGCCGGACCAATTGGCGGCCAAAGTGGCCCAAGGGATCAAGGACTGGCGACCGCAAAACGCGCTGGGTCAGTTCAGGATGGAGGGCTGTGGCGCTGACCTCGGCCTGACCGATATGACGCTGGAAGAGGCCAAGGCGGCCGGTGTGAAAACCATGGTGATTGGCGTGGCCAACCGTGGTGGCCATATTTCCGACAGTTGGCGTGATGTGATGGTGCGGGCGCTGGAGCTGGAAATGGATATTGCCAGCGGCTTGCACAATCTGCTGCGCGATGAAGGTCCGCTGGTGGCGGCGGCGCAGACCTATGGTGGAACGCTGCATGACGTCCGGGTGCCCTCGGTGGGATACCCCATTGCCAACGGCAAAAAACGCAGTGGCAAGCGGGTGTTGGCGGTTGGCACCGATTGTTCGGTGGGCAAGATGTATACGGCGTTGTCAATGGATGCCGAAATGAACAAACGCGGTATGAAATCGACCTTCCGTGCCACCGGTCAGACCGGTATTCTGATCACCGGCCACGGGGTCCCGCTGGATGCGGTGATTGCCGATTTCATGGCCGGATCGGTGGAATATCTGACACCGGAGAATGATGATGATCACTGGGATCATATCGAGGGGCAGGGCAGCCTGTTTCATGCCTCTTATTCCGGTGTGACGATGGCGCTGATCCATGGCGGGCAGCCCGACGCGCTGATTCTGGCGCACGAGCCGACCCGCACCCATATGCGCGGCCTGCCGGATTATTCCCTGCCTACGCTGGAGCAGTTGCGCGATACCGCCCTTCCGCTGGCCCGTGTGGTGAACCCGAAATGTCAGGTGGCCGGTGTTTCCGTGAACACCCAGCATTTTGACGAGGATCAGGCGCTGTCCTATCTGGAAGAGGTCGAGAAACGCATGGGTATTCCGGCGGTTGACCCGTTCCGTCAGGGCCCCGGACGTCTGGTGGATGCGCTGGAAGCATTGTAGGCTGCCTGCCAAACGGAGGTTTGCAATGACGATAACTGTTACCGCTGATGTGTTCAAACTGGCGCAGGTGTTCACCATCTCGCGCGGCTCGCGGACCGAGGCCAAGGTACTGACCGTCCGCATCACGCGTGATGGCGTGATCGGCTGGGGCGAATGTGTGCCCTATGCACGCTATGATGAAACACTGGACAGTGTGACGGCCCAGATCGAAGGCTTGCCTGCGGATATCACCCGTGCGGACTTGCAGGATGCTTTGTCCCCTGGTGCCGCGCGCAACGCGGTGGATTGTGCCCTGTGGGATCTGGAGGCGAAACAGACTGGTAAACGGGTTTGGGAACTGGCAGGTCTGCCCGCCCCGAAACCGGAAATCACCGCTTATACCCTGTCGCTGGACACGCCGGAAAAGATGCAGGAACAGGCGGCCAAGAATGCCTTTCGACCCTTGCTGAAGATCAAACTGGGCACGCCTGACGATATGCCCCGCCTTGAGGCCGTGCGCGCCGGTGCGCCGAAATCCCGCATTATTATTGATGCGAACGAGGGCTGGTCTGCCGAGGTTTACGCCGACCTTGCCCCGCATCTCGTGCGCCTTGGGGTTGGGCTGGTAGAGCAGCCCCTGCCTGCTGGCGATGACGAGGCCCTGATCGGCATGGAACGCCCCGTTCCCGTTTGCGCCGACGAGGCCTGCCATGACCGCGCCAGCCTGCCCGCGCTGAAGGGCAAATACGATATCGTCAACATCAAGCTGGACAAAACCGGCGGGTTGACAGAGGCGATAGCCTTGCGGCAAGCAGCCGAGGCCGAAGGATACGGCGTGATGGTCGGTTGCATGGTGGGATCATCCTTGGCGATGGCCCCTGCCACCTTGATCGCGCAGGGTGTGGCCTATACAGACCTTGACGGACCGCTGTTGCTGGCCGAAGACCGCGACGAGCCTTTGAAATTCGATGATGCCGGTGTGCATCCGCCCAGTGCTAAACTCTGGGGCTGAACAGGAGAGAAACCAATGAGCAGAACTGTATATCTGAACGGCGAATACATGCCCGAGGGCGAAGCAAAGGTTTCGATCTTTGACCGCGGCTTTCTGATGGCCGATGGCGTTTACGAGGTGACCAGCGTGCTGGATGGCAAGCTGATTGATTTTGATGGCCACGCGGCGCGGTTGGAGCGGTCCTTGAACGAGTTGGACATGGCCAGCCCGATCAGCATGGATGATCTGCTTGAGGTGCACCGCGAACTGGTGCGACTGAACGGCATCAACGAGGGCATGATCTATCTGCAAATCACCCGTGGCGCGCCGGATGATCGTGATTTCGTATTTCCCGACCCGGCCAAGGTGCCGTCCACCATCGTGTTGTTCACCCAGAACAAGCCGGGGCTGGCGGATAATCCGGTGGCGAAAAAGGGCATCAAGGTGATCTCGATCGAGGATCAGCGCTGGGGCCGGCGCGATATCAAAACCGTGCAACTGCTGTATCCGTCTATGGGTAAAATGATGGCCAAGGCCGCCGGTGCGGATGATGCATGGCTGGTCGAAGATGGTAAGGTGACCGAAGGCACATCGAACAACGCCTATATCGTCAAGGACGGCAAGATCATCACCCGCGAGTTGTCCAACGACATCCTGCACGGCATCACCCGCAAGGCGGTTTTGCGTTTTGCCCGCGAGGCGCAGATGGAAGTCGAGGAGCGCAGCTTTACCATTGAAGAAGCCCAAGGCGCGGACGAAGCGTTCATCACCTCGGCCAGCACCTTCGTGATGCCGGTGGTCGAGGTGGATGGTGCGAAGCTGGGGGACGGCACGCCGGGCCCTGTGGCGGCCCGCCTGCGCGAGATTTATCTGGAAGAGAGCCTGAAGGCGGCGATCTAATACCGCATTAGAAAGTCGAACCTGAACATAGCCAATTGTTCTCGGACGGCGAAGCCGGACAGCGCCCGACCCTCCCCACGGGAGGGCGCTTTTGCATCGTGGTGATCAAGTATTAGTGCAGGGCTAAGTTTGAGGTAGGATTATTCAAAACCGGTGAATGCGCCCACCCAGGGTCGGGCGCTGTCCTTGTTTCTTATGTACATTGGTTGCGGATACATTGCCCGCGACTCTTTACTGCGGTTTCACATCGGCGCTGTTGTAGTGATAAACCTGCGGCCAATCGCTGCCTTGGGTAAACATGCGAAAATTGGTCTCGTCGATGATTTTCACACGATGGCTGGGTTCCGTGGTCTTGATAGCATTCCCAACGGATTCAGCGGTGGTCAGATACAGTTTGCCATCTGCAAAACGCCAACTGGAATAGATGGTCTGTGGATCGTCAATTGCTTTGGCCGTGCCATCAGGCAACAACTCAAATCCTGACCCGTTCCCGCCCAGCAAGACCTGAACCCACGGGCCGACGAAATACTTGGCTTCTTTGGTCAGGGCGGTTTCGGCGGGCGTTGGTGTCGGGCCGGTGTCGGGAACGCAAGCGGTTAACGAGGTGGACATCAAGGCGATCAGCAGGGGCTTGAACATGGGGTATCCTTGTTATTCAGCCTTGCCCACATTCTCGGCAAAAGCCACCTTGAACGCGGCCTGCTTTTCGGGGTCTGCCTCGGTCTGGTAATTTGCCTTCCATTCGGAATAGGGCATGCCGTAATAGACCTCGCGCGCCTCGTCTTTGGTCATTTCCACCCCGCGCTCAGACGCGGCTTCCTGATACCAGCGCGACAGGCAGTTGCGGCAGAAACCGGCCAGATTCATCATGTCGATATTCTGCACATCCTTGCGGTCATGCATCAGGTGCTGTTGCAGGCGGCGAAAGGCGGCGGCTTCGATTTCGATGCGGGTCTGGTCGTCCATTATCAGTTTTCCTTCAGGGTTCGTTTGGCATAGGTGGCGGTGTCGATGTCCTTGATATCCACCGACAGACTGCCGACATCGGGCAGAGCCTGATCCAGAGCGGCCAGAATATTGCGGGTCAACTCGGCCTTGGTGGCCTCGTCGCGCCCAGCCAGCAGGCGGATGGTAACATGGGCAAAGCTTTGCGGCTCGGTGCCGATGCGAAAGAAGGGGGCGGGGATGGCACGCACCTTGATGGCGGAAACGTCAGGAAACACACCGGACGCGGCGGCAGCATCAAACAGGGTTTGGCACACGCCGGTCAGGCAGTGGGTTTCATCCAAATGTCCGGCGTATTCAACGATGATATGTGGCATGACAACCTCCTATAGCCCACTGTCAGTAAGCACCTGTTCCAGGATCGGCGCAAGGCGTTTGGCCCATGCGACCTGTTGTTCGTCGGTTTTGATCAGGTCATTGCGGATTTCGATCAGCACATTGGGCCGGTTATAGGCAATCGCATGCCGGTCGACGGAATCACCAATCAGATGTCCGCCGTAGGGCTCGTTTTCACCAACACACAGGTCCGGTTCCTGTCGCAGCCGGTCAACCAGCGGGGCCGACAGGCGGGTGTCATCGGCATATAGAACCCCGATGTGCCACGGACGTTTCGGATAGCCGTTCAACTGCGGGGTATAGCTGTGGATCGCTACATATAGCGTGTCGTCGCGTCGCCCTGCCAGTTTCCCTAATGCCGCGTGATAGGGCCGGTAATAGGCATTCAGTCGGCGTTCGCGTTCCGCCGCATCCACATGCCGGTTTGCCGGAATGATGGTGCCGTCATACAGTTTCATGATCAGAGTCGGATCGTCCTCGCCCCTGTTTGGGTCAATCACAAGGCGGGAAAAATTCGACAGGATTGCGGGCGCGTCCAGCAGATCGGCCAGCGCATATGTCACCCCGGCCGATCCCGGATCAAAGGCAATATGGCGGGCCATTTCCGCGGGTGGCAGGCCAAGGCTTCCACCGTTCACCTCGTTGGGAACGGTATTTGCGGCATGGTCGGCGGTGATAAGCCAGCGGGCGGGGCGGTCTGCCCCGATGATGTGATAGGGATGATATGTCATGTTCTTGTTAGCTTTTACTTTTACACCCCACATAAGGGCAAGGCTGGCAAAGCGCCAGTTGTATCAGTCGGGTTTTTGCGGCATATAACCCATGGCCCACCAGTAAATGATGAACAAGACAAGGAACGAGGCAGTATGAAGCGCCTGCGCAATGTAAAAATCGTGGCCACTCTGGGGCCATCCTCTAACGACTATGAAATGATCCGCGCCCTGTTCGAGGCCGGCGCCGATGTGTTCCGCCTGAACATGAGCCACGGCGAGCATGAGGAAATCCGTGAACGTCACCGGATTATCCGCAAGATCGAAAAGGATGTGGATCGTCCGATTGCCATTCTGGCCGATTTGCAGGGGCCTAAACTGCGTTGCGGCGAATTTGCCGCTGGCGCGGCTGATCTGGAGGATGGACAGGATTTCAGGTTCGATCTGGACAAGACACCTGGCGAAAACCACCGTGTGTATCTGCCCCACCCCGAGATTTTTGCAGCACTGAAACCCGGCGCGACCCTGCTGGTGGATGATGGCAAGATCGAGTTGAAGGTCAAGGAATGTGGCGAGGACTACGCCGACTGCACCGTGGTTGTCGGGGGCACAATTTCCAACCGCAAAGGTGTGAATGTGCCCGATGTGGTGCTGCCTTTGGCAGCGCTGTCGAAGAAGGATCGCAAAGATCTGGAATTTGTCTGCCAGTTGGGTGTGGACTGGCTGGCGCTATCATTCGTGCAGCGCCCCGAAGATGTGACCGAGGCACGCGAACTGGCGCAGGGCCGCGCGGCAATTCTGTCGAAGATCGAGAAACCGGCAGCTGTAACGGCGTTCAAGGATATTCTGGCAGTGTCTGATGGCATCATGGTTGCCCGTGGCGATCTGGGTGTGGAGCTGCCTGTACAAAATGTGCCGCCAATCCAGAAAAAGCTGATCCGTGGCTGTCGTGCAGCCGGTAAGCCGGTGATCGTAGCCACGCAAATGTTGGAGAGCATGATCGACAGCCCTGTGCCCACCCGCGCCGAAGTGTCGGATGTGGCGACAGCGATTTACGAGGGCACAGATGCCATCATGTTGTCGGCTGAATCCGCCGCAGGCCGGTTCCCGGTCGAAGCCGTATCTACTATGAACAACGTGGCGATCGAGGTAGAAAATGATCCCATCTATCGTGATGTGATCGAGGCTTCGCGCAAATTGAAACGCAGCACGGTGGCCGACAGTATCGTCGCTGCCGCCCGTGAAATTGCCGAAACCGCTGATATCAAGGCGATCTGTTGCTTTACCCAATCGGGCACCACCGCCCTGTTGACTGCCCGTGAACGGCCCAGCGTGCCGATTATCGCGCTTACTCCGCTAACCGGCACAGCGCGGCGTCTTTGTCTTAGCTGGGGGGTGAACTGCTATTTCTCGAGCGAAGTGGATCGTTTCAAAATGGCTGTCGTCAGCGCAGCCCGCGCAGCCCGCGCTTCGGGGTTGGCAACCGAGAAAGATCAAATTGTTGTAACTGCGGGTGTGCCCTTCAATGTGCCCGGAACCACCAATATCCTCAGGGTTGCGCCCTGTGAAGAAAGGTTGATTTTCCGTTCTGAACAGGAATAATGGCTTCCTTAACGTAAGTGTATTGGAGAGTGATTAATGGATGCGGATCTATTTATGGTTATTGGTCTGGTTGTTTGCGGTCTTGCCATTCCGTCGATTGTCAGTTCTTTTATTGACCGCCGAACACCGAGAATTGCATCCATTATGATTATGATTGGCGGGGGTATGATCATGATTGCCATGCTTCAAAAGCCTAGCGGATATAGTTTGCAGGAGATTCCGCAGGCCTTTGCCCGTGTGATTGGAAAATATACAAACTAAGCACTGAACCAGCCGCGTTTTTCCCTTGTCATATGGCCCCAAGCGGCCTATACGGCGCATCTTGATACCGCGCGACCGGCTGGTAAGGCATGCCGAGTCGCGTTTTAACCGCCCATCTGTAAGGAGACGGAAATGCCTAAGATGAAGACGAAATCGAGCTGCAAAAAGCGGTTCAAGGTCACGGCCAAGGGTCGTGTCAAAGCAGGTCAGGCTGGCAAACGCCACGGCATGATCAAACGCACCAACAAATTCCTGCGCAACGCGCGCGGCACCACCACATTGTCCGAACCTGATGCGAAAATCATCAAGTCGATGATGCCGTATAGTCGTTAGGAGGGATTGAACAATGAGAGTTACTTCAGGTCCAACGACCCAAGCCCGCCACAAGAAAGTCATCAAAGCCGCCAAAGGCTTCAAAGGACGCCGTAAAAACCTGTTCAAAACAGCTACACAGGCTGTGGACAAGGCGAACCAATACGCAACCCGTGACCGCAAGCAGCGTAAACGTAATTTCCGCGCCCTGTGGATCCAGCGTATCAACGCTGCCGTGCGCAGCCATGACGAATCGCTGACATATTCGCGTTTCATCAACGGCCTGTCCAAAGCGGGTATCGAGGTTGACCGCAAGGTTCTGGCCGATCTGGCCGTGAACGAACCGGCTGCTTTTACAGCGATCGTTGAAAAGGCCCAGGCCGCGCTCGCGTAAAACTGCCCCTTTTACGGGGAATGTATTTGAAGAAGCCGCGGCCCTTTTCGGGTTTCGCGGCTTTTTCTTTGCCTGCGCTTTGTGTTAGCAGGGCTGTGACCAAACGAAGGAATGTCTGATGGACGCGCTACGACAGAAATATATCGACGCCATTGCCAATGTAGCGGATGAAGCCGCGCTCGAGGATCTGCGCGTCGCCGCTGTGGGCAAAAAAGGCGAGGTTTCGCTGAAAATGCGCGAGCTGGGCAAAATGACGCCCGAAGAACGGCAAGTGGCTGGTCCAAAACTGAACGCGCTGAAAGACGAGATTAATTCAGCCATCGCCGCCAAAAAGGCCGCTTTGGCCGATGCCGCATTGGATGAACGCCTGCGCAGCGAATGGCTGGACGTAACGCTGCCATCACGCACCCGCCCCCGTGGCACAATCCATCCGGTGTCGCAAGTGACCGAGGAAGTCGCCGCCATTTTCGCCGATATGGGGTTCAAGGTGGCCGAGGGTCCGCAGATCGAAAATGACTGGTATAATTTCGACGCGCTGAACATCCCGCCGCACCATCCGGCCCGTCAGGAATTCGACACCTTCTATATGAACCGCAAAGAGGGCGACAATCGTCCACCGCATGTCTTGCGTACCCACACATCACCGGTACAAATCCGCGCGATGGAGAAAACCGGCGCGCCGATCCGTGTGATCGCGCCGGGTCGGGTGTATCGCAGCGACTATGACCAGACCCACACACCAATGTTCCATCAGGTCGAAGGCATGGCGATTGGCAAGGATATTTCCATGGCCAATCTGAAATGGGTGTTGGAAGAATTCTTTGCCGCGTTTTTCGAGATCGACGGCATCAAAACCCGTTTCCGCGCCTCGCACTTCCCGTTCACGGAACCATCGGCCGAGGTCGACATCCAGTGTTCATGGGTCGACGGCCAGTTACGCATTGGCGAGGGCGACGGCTGGATGGAAGTTCTGGGCTCGGGCATGATGCACCCCAAGGTTTTGCAGGCCGGCGGTATTGATCCCGACAAATGGCAGGGCTTTGCCTTTGGCATGGGCATCGACCGGATCGCGATGCTGAAATACGGCATTCCCGATCTGCGGGCGTTCTTTGACAGTGATCTGCGCTGGCTGCGCCATTACGGGTTCAGCGCACTGGATATGCCGACGTTGCATGGGGGGTTGAGTGGATGAATTGGATGTCCGCGCTTTTTACATTTGTAATGTTCTTGTTAGGTTTTATTACATACCGGTGGCAAAAAGGAGAGGATAGAAAGCTTCAGGTGCAGAATGAAAAGAGAGAATCCTATAGGAATTACTTTGCAACCGCATCTGAATTTTTTTCGCATCTTCGTAATGCATATTACGATATTTCAGAAGATCAAGATGCGATGAAGAGAGCCGAAGCATTGATGAGTAATCTTTACCGGGATCAAGAAGACATTGCTTTTTTTGGAAGCAAAGAAGTTCTTACTGAATGTAAGAAATATACAAAGTCGTTAACCGAATATAGAAAGGAAATTCTCCGATACAAAAAAAATGGAGAAAATGATCGGACTGGGAAAAAAATGGAAGAGGTGAATGATTATAGAAATAAAGCTTTTGCTTTAGCGCGTAAAGAAATTTTGGGGGGTTCTAAAGAGGAATCTGAGCAAGTAATTAACGAATTATTCGAACAATACGAAAACAAAAAAAAGAATTCCTCAAAAGATGGAGTTTCATCTAATCAATCGGGAAATGGTAAGGACCTGGCGAAATGAAATTCACTCTCTCTTGGCTAAAAGACCATCTGGAAACATCGGCCAGCCTCGATGAAATTCTCTATGCCCTCACCGATCTGGGGCTGGAGGTGGAAGAGGTGATCAACCCCGCCGATGCGCTAAAAGATTTCACCCTTGGCTATGTGAAAAAAGCCGAAAAGCACCCCGACGCCGACCGTCTGCGCGTATGCGAGGTGGAAACCGACGAGGGCACAAAACAGATCATCTGTGGTGCGCCGAATGCCCGCGAAGGCATCACCGTGGTGGTGTGCAAACCGGGCATGTATATTCCGGGCCTTGATCTGACCATCAAGGTTGGCAAAATCCGCGGCATCGAATCCCACGGGATGATGGCCTCGGAAAAGGAACTGGAACTGTCGGACGAACATGATGGCATTATCGAATTGCCTTCGGGCGAGGTGGGCCAGAAATTCATCGACTGGCTGGCACAAAACGACCCTGCCAAAGTGGACCCTGTGATCGATATTGCCATCACGCCGAACCGCCCCGATGCGCTGGGCGTGCGCGGCATTGCCCGCGATCTGGCTGCGCGTGGGTTGGGCACGTTGAAACCGGCGAAAACGGCGCATGTCAAAGGCACGTTTGAAAGCCCGATCAAGGTGATGATTGATGAGGACACGCGCACCAATGGCTGCGAAGTGTTCATGGGTCGCCTGATCAAAGGCGTGAAAAACGGCCCCAGCCCCGAATGGCTGCAACAGCGCCTGCGCGCAATCGGTCTACGCCCCATTTCGGCGCTGGTGGACATCACCAATTTCTTTACCTTTGATGCCAACCGCCCGCTGCATGTGTTTGATGCCGACAAGGTTTCGGGCGACCTGCGGGTGCACCGCGCCCAGGGTGGCGAAACCCTGATCGGGCTGGATGAAAAGGAATACACATTTTCTGACGGCATGGTGGTGATTTCCGATGACAACGGCATTGAAAGTATCGCCGGTATCATGGGCGGGCTGGAAACGGGCTGCACCAATGACACCGCGAATGTTTTTCTGGAGGCTGCCTTCTGGGACGCGATCGAGATTGCCAAAACCGGTCGTGCGCTGAAAATTAATTCGGACGCCCGTTATCGTAACGAGCGTGGCATTGATCCGCTGTTCAACGCCCCGGCGCTGGAGCTGGCCACGCAGATGATCCTTGATCTTTGCGGTGGCGAGGCGTCCGAAGTGGTGCAGGCCGGCGAAGTGCCTGACGTCTCGCGCGCCTATCAACTGGATACCGACCGCGTGCAATCACTGGTGGGGATGGAGATCGCGCCTGACACCCAGCGGGAAACGTTGACCGCGCTGGGCTTTGTTCTGGATGACAAGGACATGGCGCAGGTGCCCAGCTGGCGCCCCGATGTGCAGGGCTCGGCCGATCTGGTGGAAGAAGTGGCGCGGGTTGCGTCCTTGACGAAACTGCAAGGCAAGCCGATGGCGCGTGACCACGAAGGCGTGGCGCGGCCTATTCTGACGCCGATGCAGCAGCGCGAAAGCATGGCGCGGCGCACGATTGCGGCGCTGGGCTATAATGAATGCGTGACCTATTCCTTTATTGATCAGGCCAGCGCCGAATTGTTCGGCGGCGGCGATGACGCCACCATGCTGGACAACCCGATTTCATCGGAAATGAGCCACATGCGCCCCGATCTGCTGCCCGGTCTGTTGCAGGCTGCCGCCCGCAATCAGGCGCGCGGCTTTGCCGATATGGCGCTGTTCGAAGTCGGCCCTGCCTTTAACGGTGGCGAGCCAGGCGAGCAGCATCTGCTGGCCACCGGCATCCTGATCGGCCACACCGGCCCCAAGGATGTACATGGCGAGCGGCGCGCGGTGGATGTCTATGACGCCAAGGCCGATGCCGAGGCGGTTTTGTCTGCCATCAAGGCCCCCGCCAAGGCGCAAATCCTGCGGGGATCACCGGACTGGTGGCACCCCGGTCGGTCGGGCAACATCTGCCTGGGGCCGAAAAAGGTGCTGGCGACATTCGGTGAATTGCACCCCAAGGTGCTGGCGGCGATGGATGTAAAGGGGCCTGCGGTGGGCTTTACCGTGTTCCTTGAAGAGCCGCCCTTCCCGCGCAACAAATCCGCCACCCGTCCGGCGCTTGCCTTGCGGGATTTGCAGGCGGTTGAACGGGATTTCGCCTTTGTGGTGGATGAAGGTGTCGAGGCCCTGAAGCTGGTGAATGCAGCAGCCAGTGCGGATGTAAAGCTGATTGAATCCGTGCGTGTGTTTGACGAATTCATCGGCGGATCACTGGGCGAGGGCAAGAAATCACTGGCGATTTCGGTGCGCTTGCAGCCGGTGGAAAAGACGCTCACGGACGAGGACATCGCGGCGGTTTCTGACAAGGTGATTGCCAAGGTAGCCAAGGCAACCGGCGGCACCTTGCGGGGGTAGGTTAATGGTGGCCCCTTTACGGGGCCGCTTTATATCTCGGCCCCGCATGGGGCCTCGGGTTTGCCTGCGGCGCGGATATTTGGGCCATTTGGAAGGGAAAGAACATGCTGAAAGTTTACCTATCCGGTGAAATCCACACAGACTGGCGCGAACAGATTATTGATGGCGCCAAGGGGCTGGATGTGGAATTTTCCGCACCGGTGACCGATCACGACGCTTCGGATGATTGTGGCGTTGCCATTTTGGGGGCCGAGCCTGACAAGTTCTGGCATGACCACAAGGGTGCCAAACTGAATGCGATCCGCACCCGCAAGGGGATTGCGGATGCCGATGTTGTGGTGGTGCGATTTGGTGACAAATACAAGCAGTGGAACGCGGCCTTTGATGCGGGTTATGCGGCGGCGTTGGGCAAGTCCCTGATCGTGTTGCACGGGCCGGACCATCAGCACGCCTTGAAAGAGGTGGACGCGGCGGCTTTGGCTGTGGCCGAGGAGCCGGCACAAGTGGTGCAGATTTTGCGCTATGTGTTGACGGGTGATCTGCCCTAAGCTGGGTCTTATGACCTTTGACTATATCATTATCGGCGGTGGCTCGGCGGGTTGTGTTCTGGCGGCGCGTCTAAGCGAGGATGCAAATGTTTCCGTTTGCCTGCTGGAATCCGGCGGGGCAGGCAAGGACATCTTTATCCGCGCGCCCGCGCTGGTGGCGGCGATGGTATCGGGGCGGCCAAAAATCAACAACTGGGCGTTTCATACGGTACCGCAGACAGGGCTGAACGGGCGGCGCGGGTTTCAGCCGCGCGGGCGCACGTTGGGCGGATCCAGCGCGATCAACGCGATGTTGTATTTGCGTGGTCATCCCAAGGATTATGATGAATGGGCCGATCTGGGCTGTGATGGCTGGGGCTGGGATGATGTGCTGCCCTATTTCAAACGGGCCGAGGGCAATGCGCGCGGTGGCGCGTTGCATGGTGTTGACGGGCCGTTGAAGGTGGCAGACCAGAATGCGCCGCTTGGGATATCACAGGCATTTATCGAAGCGGCAGAAGCACAGCAAATCCGCTGCAATGACGATTTCAACGGAGCGCGGCAAGAAGGTGTCGGTCTGTATCAGGTCACTCAGTTTTCAGAGGGGCGGCAGAAGGGCGAGCGCTGTTCGGCGGCGGCGGCCTATCTGCATCCCGTTCTGGGGCGCAAGAATCTGACGGTGATCACGCGGGCCGAGGTGTCGCGGATTGTGATCGAGGACGGGTGTGCCACAGGGGTTGCCTACCGGCGAAAGGGAGCGGATCACGTAATAAAGGCACGACGCGAGGTGGTCGTTTCGGCGGGGGCATTCGGGTCGCCAAAGCTGCTGATGCTATCGGGGATTGGTCCGGCGGATGAATTACAGGCGCACGGGGTCAAGGTGGTGCAGGAGTTGCCCGGTGTGGGGCAGAATCTGCAGGATCATCTGGATTACATTATTTCCTATAAATCGAAACGACGCGATGTGATCGGCCTGAACCCGATTGGCCTGATACAATTGGCCTGTGCTGGGCTGAAATGGCGTAAGTCGGGCGAAGGGATGTTCACGACGCCCTTTGCCGAGGGTGGGGCGTTTCTGCGGTCCGATCCAGCGCTGGAAAGGCCGGATTTGCAATTGCATTTCGTGGTCGGGATTGTGGATCGGCACATGCGCAAAATCCATCTGGCGCACGGGTTCAGTTGCCATGTCTGTGTGTTGCGTCCGCAAAGCCGTGGGCATGTCGGGCTGACCGATGCCAACCCCGCCAGCCCGCCGCGGATTGATCCGGCGTTCCTGTCGGATGCTGCCGATTTGCAAACGCTGGTGCGGGGCGCGCGGAATATGGATGGTCTGCTAAAGGCCGAACCGCTGACCCCTTGGCGGGGCAAGCGGCTGTATCCGGTGGACGGAACCGATGAAGGATACGAGGCCGACATCAGGGCGCGGGCGGATACGATCTACCACCCGGTTGGCACCTGCCGGATGGGGCGGGATGATATGGCGGTGGTTGACCCGCAGTTGCGGGTGCGCGGGGTGGCCGGTTTGCGGGTGGTGGATGCTTCGGTGATGCCGCGTCTGGTGGGCGGCAATACCAATGCGCCCACCATCATGATTGCGGAAAAAGCGGCGGATATGATCCGGCAGCGCGAATAGCATGTTGTCCCGCACCTGATGGCCGGACCCGCCGGATTTTCGGGTGTAGGCCCCGGATCAAGTCCGGGGCAGCCGTGAAATCAGTCGCGCGGAGGCTGACGCAGGCCCTTATAGACCGCCGGACGTTCCAGAAACCGGTCCAGATAGGCCGGCACATTGTCCAGATCATCCCAATCCACCAGATCGCCCGCCTTGTAGTGGTCACGCACAATCCGCAGCCACGGCGCAATTGCGATATCGGCGATGGAGTATTCACCGCAAACCCAGTCGCGCCCCTCAAGCTGTCCGTCCAGCACCTCAAGCAGGCGCGCACTTTCCTCGATATAGCGTTTGGCAGGGCGGGGGTCTTCAATCTCTTTGCCGGCAAAGAAGGTGAAATATCCAAGCTGCCCGAACATCGGTCCGATACCGCCCATCTGGAACATCAGCCATTGAATGACCCGATAACGGCCCACCGGATCCTTGGGCATCAGTTTGCCGGTCTTTTCGGCCAGATAAATCAGGATTGCACCTGATTCAAACAGTGGCATCGGCTTGCCGTCCGGTCCGTTTGGGTCAATGATCGCCGGGATTTTGTTGTTCGGGTTCAGTGACAGAAATTCAGGCGTAAACTGGTCACCGCCGGCAAAATCGACCTTATGTGCCTCGTAAGGCAGGCCCAGTTCTTCCAGCATGATGGAAACCTTGACGCCATTCGGGGTCGGAAGGCCGTAATACTGGATAACATCGGGGTTTTTCGGGGGCCAGCGTTTGGCGATCATGAAATCAGACAGGTCGGTCATGGTGTGCTCCGTTATGGTTCAGGGGAGACATAAGCCTTTTTTCCCCGATAAAAAGTTACCGAATGGTTGATTTTCATGCTATTGGCTGTGCGCACACGCGCAATAGAAAAATGAAACGCGCATAAACGAACTGGGAAAATGGGACGCAACTATGCTTAAAGAGTTCAAAGACTTCATCGCCAAAGGCAATGTCATGGATATGGCCGTTGGTATCATCATCGGTGCTGCATTCACCGCAATCGTCGGATCATTGGTATCTGACCTGATCAATCCGATCATCAGCCTGTTCATGGGCGGGATAGACTTTTCGAACATGGGTATTCAATTAAGCGAAGGTGAAGATGGGGCTGTATTTGCTTATGGCAAATTCATCATGGCGATCATCAACTTTGTGATTATCGCTTTCGTGGTGTTCCTGTTGGTTAAAGCCATGAACAAAACCAAGAAAAAAGAAGAAGAGGCTCCCGCAGCTGATCCAGGCCCGAGCGAACTGGACATCCTGATGGAAATCCGAGATTCGCTGAAAAAGTAAGTTTTTAGAATCGCGAACAATGAAAGGCCCGCCGAATATTCCGGCGGGCCTTTTTTTTACTTGATCACCAGCGAGGGCGAGATCACGTCGATCCCCAAGGCTTCGCCCACCGCATAATAGGTCAGCTGCCCTGCGTGAACATTCAGCCCGTTAAGCAGATGTGGATCATCGGTGCAGGCCTGTTTCCAACCCTTGTCGGCCAGTGCCAGCATGAAGGGCATCGTGGCATTGCCCAATGCAATGGTTGATGTGCGGGCAACCGCGCCGGGCATATTGGCCACGCAGTAGTGCATGATGCCGTCCACCTCGTAAATCGGGTCTTGGTGGGTGGTGGCGTGCGAGGTTTCGAAACACCCGCCCTGATCGATCGCCACATCCACAAGCGCCGCACCGGGCTTCATATGTGACAGGTCCGAACGGTTGACCAGTTTGGGGGCGGCAGCACCGGGGATCAGCACTGCACCAACCACCATATCAGCAGCATAGACCAACTCTTTCGTGTTGCCGGCACTGGCATAGCTGGTCTTAAAATCACGTCCGAACACATCGTCCAGATAGCGCAGCCGTGGCAGAGAACGGTCCAGCACGGTCACATCCGCGCCCATGCCTGCCGCAACCCGCGCTGCATGGGTGCCAACCACCCCGCCACCGATCACGACCACGCGGGCAGGTCCGACACCGGGTACACCGCCCATCAGCACACCGCGCCCGCCATTGGCCTTTTGCAGGGTCCACGCGCCCACTTGCGGTGCCAGCTTGCCCGCCACTTCGGACATCGGTGCCAGCAGCGGTAGGCCACCGTTATCATCGGTCACGGTTTCATAGGCAATCGCTGTGCATCCGCTGGCCAGCAGATCGCGGGTCTGCTCGGGATCGGGGGCAAGATGCAGATAGGTGAACAGCACCTGACCCTCGCGCAACATCTTGCGCTCAACGGCCTGCGGTTCCTTCACTTTGACGATCATATCGGCGGTTTGGAACACCTCGGCGGCTGTGCCAAATATCTCGGCCCCTGCCGCGATATAGTCGTTGTCGCTAAATCCAGCGCCAACACCTGCCTGTGTTTCAATTACAACTTTATGGCCGTGCGCCACCGCTTCACCGGCGGCAATCGGCGTCATCCCGACGCGAAATTCCTGTGGTTTGATCTCTTTCGGACATCCGATAATCATGGCATTTCCTCCTTGCCTATATGCGCAAGCTATTGACCTTTGCACGCAATTGCTTTGAAAAGAACGGGTGGGAATAGCGCTAACTGCGCAAGGTTATCCCGTTATTGGCCAAATAGGTGAAAGAAATGAGCGCAATATCGGAATTGGACAGTATAGACCGTCGTATCCTTGTGGCCCTGCAAAAACGCGGGCGGATGTCGAATGCGGACCTTTCCGAAAAGGTGAATCTGTCGCCCTCGGCCTGTCACCGCAGGGTGCAGCGACTGGAAACGGACGGCTTTATCAAAGACTATGTTGCCCTGCTGGACCCGCGTAAACTGGGCCGCCCTTCGACGGTGTTTGTGGAAATCACCCTGTCCGGTCAGGCCGACGAAGTGCTGGAGGCGTTTGAACGTGAAGTCGCCAAAATTCCCGATGTGCTGGAATGTCACCTGATGGCGGGAACCGCCGATTATCTCCTGAAAGTCGTGGCACAGGACACCGAGGATTTCGCACGTATCCACCGCCGCTATCTGGCGCGGCTGCCCGGTGTGGCGCAGATGCAATCTTCGTTCGCATTGCGCACCGTGTTCAAAACCACTGCCCTGCCGGTTTAACCATGCAACCCGCCGAACAGCCCGCCCAATCGATCTGGGAAACCACCAGCCCGCCGCGAAAGCCTGCGTCGGCACTCACCGAGCCTGCCAAATCTGATATTGTTGTGATCGGTGGCGGTCTGACCGGCCTGTCCGCTGCCCTGCATCTGGCGCGCGGTGGCCATCAGGTCACTTTGCTTGAAGGGCGCACAATTGGTTATGGCGGTTCAGGGCGTAACAACGGGCAGGTGATCCCGATCCTGTCGGCGGCCGAGCCTGACCGGATTGAACGCGAATATGGCACGGTAGGGGAGCGGTTTGTCCACCTGTTGCAAAACAGCGCCGATACATTGTTCAACCTGATCCGCAGCGAAAACATAGATTGCGAGGCAAACCAGACCGGTTGGTTCCAGCCCGCCCATTCCGCCGCCCATATGCGCCTGTCGCAATCCCGTGTCACCGCATGGGCCAAACGTGGCGCACCGGCCACCCTGCTGGATCGTGATCAGGCCCGCGAATTGATCGGTTCACCCCGCTGGTTCGGCGGCATGTTCAACCCCACCGGCGGGCACATCAACCCTTTGATGTTCACCCGTGGACTGGCGGAAGTTTGCGAACAGGCGGGTGTGAAGATTTACGAAAATACCCCCGTTCAGGATGTCAAACGCGCTTGCCAGAACTGGCTGGTGAAAACGCCTGATGCAACAATCGTTGCTGGTGCCGTCCTTCTGGCCACCAACGCCTATACCGGTGTGTTGGCCGCCCGCCTTGCCCCGAAAATCCGCCGTTCGTTCGTGCCGATCACATCATGGCAAATGGCAACCGAACCGCTAACCGAAGAACAAAACGCCAGCATCCTGCCCGCCAATCCGGCGATTTCCGACACGCGGGGCGATCTGCATTTCTTTCGCAAAAACGCCGAAAACCGCCTGATCACCGGCAGTGCCCTGATGTTCAAAACCAACGCCCATGCGCGGTTGCGCAGGCATATCGCCAAACGGCTTGCCGATACCTTCCCGCAACTGCCCGATGCCCGTTTCAGCCACATCTGGTGCGGTTACGTCGGCATTACCACCGACTTTTTTCCGCGCTTTCATCAACTGGGGCCGAACTATATCGGCTTTACCGGCTACAACGGTCGCGGCCTTGCCTTGACCATCCCGTTGGGAATTGAACTGGCCAAGGCGCTGACGGGAGCCGGACAGGATGACCTTGCTATCCCCCTCACCGCCCCGCGCCAAATCCCGTTTCATGCCATTGGCAAACGGGTTGCCCCAGTGGCCCTTGCCAAATACCGTTACCGAGACAAACGCCCGCCGCGCCTTTGAAAGGATCAGAACGATGACTGATAAACCCATGCCCATGATTGAAAAACGCCGGATCGAGGCCGAGATTATCGGTGAAATCTATGCCGTGCTGAAAGAACGTCATGGCAAAGAGGAAGCACAGGAAATCATCCGCATATCGGTGGCCAATTCCGCCATCACGCAGGGGCGCGAATTCAAGGCGAAATACAATCACGAACCCACGCTGGCAGATCTGGCCGAAAATCACCACCTGTGGGAAATGGACAACGCGCTGGAACGGGAATACCTGCAGGAAACCGACACGGCGCTGGATTACAATATCACCCGCTGTGAATACGCCCGCATGTATCGTAACATGGGGCTGGGCGAGATCGGCCATCTGCTGTCGTGTAATCGCGATGGCAGTTTTTGCATCGGTTTTTCCGACAACATCGAACTGACCCGCACCCAGACCATCATGGAAGGCGCGGATCACTGCGATTTTCGGTATCGTTTGAAATCCTGAACCCGCGTTTATGCCGCGTCAAAATCCAGAACCAGCTTTTCCGAAGTTGGCCTTGTCTGGCACGCCAGCGTAAATCCCGCCTCAAGCTCCCATGGCTCCAGCGAATAGTTCACCGCCATTTCGGCAGACCCTTCGGTCACCCGACAACGACAAGTGCAACACATCCCGCCCTTGCAGGAATAGGGCAGCTCCAACCCCTGCCGCGCCGCCGCCGCAACGATGTTTTCGTCACCTTTCTCGACACGGAATTTCTTGCGGCTGCCATCCAGAATAACCTCGACTTCGACCCCGCTTTCGGCCACGGATTGCGCCGCCTTGGAGCGTTTGCGCGGCGCCTCGCCATCCGGCGTAAAGCGTTCGGAATGGATGATGCTTTGGGCCACACCCAAACCTGCCAGCACTGCCGATACATCCGTTATCATCTCGCCGGGGCCGCACAGAAACACCCCGTCAGCGGCATCCAGATCGATCGCACCGGCCTTGGCCATCCGCTCGACCTTGTCGCCGGTGATCCGGCCATTCAACAGCGGTACATCCTGTTCTTCACGGCTAAGGATATGGATCAGGGTAAAGCGCCCCATATACTGATCTTTCAGCGCCTCAAGCTCGCTGCGAAACATCACATGTTTAAAGTCGCGGTTGCCGTAAACCAGTGTCACTCGCGCACCCTTGGCCAGCGCCGCATTGGCAATCGAAACCATAGGCGTAATGCCCGACCCCGCTGCGATCAGCAAAATATCTTGCTGATCCTGCAACATAAACCGCCCCTCTGGCGGCATCACCTGCACGGTGTCCCCCGCCTTCAGACCCTGCGCATAGGTCGAAAACACCCCGTCGTCGACCTGCCGCACACCGACGCACAAAGGTGCATCCGGTGCCGAGGCGATCGAGTAGGACCGCCGCACATCCTGCCCGTCAATATCTGCCCGCAAGGTCAGATACTGCCCCGGCACATAGGCAAATTCCGCGGCCAGTTCCTGCGGCACTGCAAATTCCAAAGCCACCGCATCCGCGCCCTCTTGCCGGACACCGGAAATCACCAATTCATGAAACGCCATGTGCAACTCTCCTCAGATGCATTTGAAATAGTCAAACGGCTCCAGACACGTCTTGCAACGGTAATGCGCCTTGCAAGGGGTCGAGCCGAATTCGCTTAGTTTTTCTGTGTCCGTCGCGCCGCAACGCGGGCAGGTCACAACGGTTTCGCCAAATAATGCCCGTTTGGAATTGCTGGCTTTTTGCGGCGGGGCAATGCCGAAGGCGCGCAGTTTTTCGCGGCCCTCGTCGCTGATCCAGTCGGTGGTCCACGGCGGGCTGATCACCCGTTCAATGCGCGCCTTATACCCCGCATCACACAGGGCATCCGCAATTACCTCTTCGATAAACTGCACCGCCGGACAGCCCGAATAGGTCGGGCTGACCCGTGCCACGGCTGTGTTGCCCTCCATCACCACCTCGCGCAGGATGCCCAGTTCGGCCACCGTCACGCAGGGCAGTTCCGGATCGGGCACCGCTGCCGCCACATCCCATGCTTTACTCGCCGTCACCACGTCGCCCCGGGGAGGGCGCGTTGCAAATACTGCATGTCCGACAGCATCCGGCCCAACACTTCGGAGTGCATCCCGTCCCGCCCGCCATTCTGGCCGTAAACAGGTTCGGGCCAGTCCAGATTTGCTTCGGCGAACACAACCTTTACGCTGGCTTCCCACGCAGGCTGGATGGCCGCCCGATCCGGCAGTGCATCGCAGTCCCCGCCAGAAAACAGCTCTTCCCAATAGGGGTGCAAATCAACAACCGCCGCCTGCATCCGCGCCGCACTTTCCTCGGTGCCATCGCCCAGCCTTACAATCCACTCGCCCGCGTGACGCAGATGATAGGCCATCTCTTTTACCGCTTTTCCGGCAATCCCGGCAATCACCGGATCAGCGGACGAAAGAGCAGCCTGCCAGAACGGCTCCATAAAGGCGGCAAAATAGAATTCCCGCAGCATGGTATGGGCGAAATCGCCATTCGGGCGCTCGACCAGCAGGCAGTTCAGATACTCGCGTTCGTTGCGCAGATAGGCCAGATCATCCTCGCTGCGCCCCTTGCCTTCAACCTCGGCAGCATAGGCGTATAATGACCGCGCTGTGCCGATCAGATCTAGTGCGAAGTTGCTTAGCGCCAGATCCTCCTCCAGCATCGGCGCATGGCCGCACCATTCCGACAACCGGTGCCCCAGCACCAGATGGTCATCCGCCAATTCGATCAATGCCCGATACAGCGCCATCACATATGCCCCACATCGTCAGGGATCTTGTAAAACGTCGGATGGCGGTAAATCTTGTCCTCGGCCGGATCAAAATTCTCGCCCGCCCGCGCTGGATCAGAGGCCGCTATTGCTTCCGAGCGAACCACCCAGATCGAGGTCCCTTCCTCGCGCCGCGTATAGACATCGCGCGCCGCACTTAACGCCAAAGCCTCGTCCGCCGCATGCAGACTGCCCACATGTTTATGCGCCAGCCCGTTGCGGGGCCGGATAAATACTTCCCAAAGCGGTGTCACATCACCCATCAACCCATCCTCATCTTTGTTCCAAAAATATCCCACGGGGGTGCGGGGGTGTGAAACCCCCGCTCTTGCCCTCAAAATCTACTCAGCGGCGACTTTGGCCGTCCGCTTCTGCGCATGTGCCAAGGCAGCTTCCCGAACCCAGGCACCATTTTCCCACGCATCCTTGCGCATCTGCACACGCTCGCGGTTCATCACCCCGTCGCCTTTGACCACGCGCCAGAATTCGTCCCAGTCAATATCGCCATGCTCGTAACTGCCCTTCTCCTCGTTCCATTTCAGATCGGGGTCGGGCACGGTCAGCCCCAGAAATTCGGCTTGCGGTACGGTGGCGTTGATGAATTTCTCGCGCAGCGCGTCATTGGAAAATCGCTTGATCTTCCACTTCATCGACTGTTCCGAATGGGCGCTGTCGCCATCATGCGGGCCGAACATCATCAGGGCTGGCCACCAGAACCGGTTCAACGCATCCTGTGCCATTTCCTTTTGTTCCTTGGTGCCACTGCACAGGGTCAGCATGATTTCATAGCCCTGCCGCTGATGGAAACTTTCCTCGGCACAAACGCGGATCATCGCGCGGGCGTAGGGACCATAGGAACAGCGACACAGCGCGACCTGATTCATGATCGCCGCCCCATCGACCAGCCAACCGATCGCCCCCATATCCGCCCAGCTAAGCGCCGGATAGTTGAAGATTGACGAATACTTGGCCTTGCCGCTGTGCAACTCCTCGGTCATCTGCTCGCGGGTGACACCCAGCGTTTCGGCGGCGGAATAGAGATACAGACCATGCCCGCCCTCGTCCTGCACCTTGGCCAGCAGCGCCAGCTTGCGTTTCAGACTGGGCGCGCGTGTGATCCAGTTGCCTTCGGGCAGCATACCGACAATTTCCGAATGGGCGTGCTGGCCGATCTGGCGGATCAGCGTGCGCCGGTACCCTTCAGGCATCGCATCTGTCGGCTCGATCTTTTCCTCGGCATCAATACGCGCCTGAAAAGCAGCCAGAAATTCATCTGTTTCCTCGGTGCGGCTGTCCGCCCCGATCAATCCTTGTGAATACATGTTCGCCGTCCTGTTGTTGCTGTCTGCGACAATATGTTACAAAAACGATCTGTCAATTGAATTTTTGTAACATATAGAAAACTTGCACTTAGCAGGGTTTCGGGAATAGTGGCGCTTATGAAAAACACTCTGCTTTCCTTTGGACACGGCTATTCGGCGCAGGCGCTGGGGCGTGTGCTGATTCCCCTTGGCTGGCGTGTGGTCGGCACCACACGGGACGCTGAAAACCTGCCCGCGATATCCGAACAGGGGGCCGATGCGCTGCTTTGGCCCGGCTCGGATATGTCGGACGCTTTGGCGCAGGCCACGCATCTGCTGATTTCAACCGCGCCGGATGATGCGGGCGATCCCGTGCTGAACGCCCTGCGTGATGACATTGCCAACGCGCCCAATCTGGAGTGGGTCGGCTACCTGTCCACCATCGGCGTTTACGGCAACCACGATGGTGCGTGGGTTGACGAGGACACCCCCCTGACCCCCGCCACCAAGCGCGGAAAGCTGCGGGTTAAGGCCGAGGCCGCATGGCAGGCGCTGGCAACTGAAACCGGCCTGCCGCTGCATATCTTTCGCCTTGCCGGTATCTATGGTCCCGGCCGTGGCCCCTTTGCCAAGGTGCGCCGTGGCACTGCGCGGCGGATCGTCAAAAAGAACCAGCTGTTTTCACGTATCCACGTCGAGGATATTGCGCAGGTTCTGCTGGCCTCGATCAATCGTCCCGATCCGGGCCGAATTTACAACGTCTGCGACGACAACCCCGCCCCGCCGCAGGACGTGATTGCCCATGCCGCAGAACTGCTGGGCCTGCCGGTGCCACCGGAAGAGAATTTCGAGACAGCCGAAATGACGCCGATGGCGCGCAGTTTCTATGCCGAGTCAAAATCGGTGCGCAATGAGAGGATCAAGGACGAACTGGGTGTCACCCTGCGCTATCCGACCTATCGCGAGGGCTTGCAGGCCTTGCTGCGCACTGAACGCTGAATTCTTCGGTGACATTTGCGTATCTGCGCCCTATGGTACGGTCGAGCAAACCCGTCACACTAACGTCCAGCCAAGAAGGCGAAGAAGGTCGTGGCCCAACAGACAAGTTTTTCTGCGCGACGCACCCGCTGGATGAACCGCTATCATGCGCGGCGCAGTGCGCGGGCGCGGGCGGCCACCGGATTTACCTCGCAACCTGAACCGCGCACCATCGGGTCATTCGCCCGTGGGCGCCAGTTGGTGGCGGGGAATTACCAGTTTGCGGGCTATCTGATCACCGACAAGAAAACCGATCTGTGGGATCTGACGCCCCCCTCGCAGGAATTCAAAGAAGAGCTGCACGGGTTTCGCTGGCTGGATGATTTGGCCGCAGTCGGGGATTTGCCTGCGCGCAAGGCAGCGCAGGACTGGGTGTTTGAATGGATCAAACGCTATGGGCGTGGACGCGGTATCGGCTGGACACCTGATCTGACCGGGCGGCGGTTGATCCGCTGGATCAACCATGCGCTGTTCATCCTGAACGGACAAGACAGTGCGGCCAGCGGGTTGTATTTCCAATCCCTTGCACAACAGACGATTTTTCTTAGCAAACGCTGGAAAGTGGCATCCTCGGGGCTACCGCGGTTCGAGGCCTTGACGGGGTTGATCTATGCCGGTCTGGCGCTTAGCGGCATGGAAGAGCATGTGAAACCGGCGCTCAAGGCACTGGCCAGGGAATGCCGCGAACAGATTGATGACGAAGGTGGTATTCCGACCCGCAACCCCGAAGAATTACTTGAGGTCTTTACCCTGCTGATCTGGGCCGCTGCCGCCCTTAGCGAAGCGGGCTGGGTGACGCAAAAGGATCATCTGGCCGCGATTGAGCGGATCGCCCCGACATTGCGGGCGCTGCGCCACAGCGATGGCGGGTTGGCACGGTTCCACGGTGGCGGGCGTGGCACCGAAGGATGGCTGGATCACGCCCTTGCCGCCAGCGGGGTGCGCAGCACGCGCGAGGATGGGTTGTCGATGGGCTATGCGCGGCTGAAAGGCGGGCGCACCAGTGTGATTGTGGATGCGGCGGGCCCACCGCAGGGCGCGGATTCGGTGCGTGCCCATGCCTCGACACTTGCCTTCGAGCTGACCTCGGGCCGCCGTCCGCTGATCGTGAATTGCGGCTCGGGCATTTCCTTTGGCGCGGACTGGCAGCGGGCCGGTCGTGCGACACCGTCCCATTCGGTTCTGGGGCTTGAGGGGATTTCTTCGTCCCAACTGGGTAAACGACGGGGCGTAGATCAGGAAGTGCTGGTGCGCACCCCGAAAGACGTTGAATCAAAGCTGAAGAGCAACAGCAACCTGATCAGTCTGGAGGCTGGCCATGACGGGTATCAGGCCAGCCATGGTTTGATACAGGGGCGTCGGCTGGAACTGTCCGCAGATGGGCGCACACTGAGCGGCGAGGATGCGTTGCTGGCACCATCAAAAGCCGACAAACGCCGGTTTGACGCCGCGCTGAATGCCGTGAAACTGCAAGGCATCCCGTTCACCATCCGATTCCATCTGCACCCCGACGTGGATGCCTCGCTGGATTTGAGCGGGGCCGCAGTGTCGCTAGCCCTGAAAAGCGGCGAGGTTTGGGTTTTCCGCCATGACGGCACGGCACAATTATCGCTGGATAACAGCATTTATATGGAAAAGAACCGGCTGAAACCCCGCGCGGCAAAACAGATTGTTTTAACTTCCCGCGCAATCGGCTACGAGAGCCGTGTGCACTGGACCTTGGCCAAGGCCCAGGACACGCCCGACAGCCTGCGCGATCTGGCGCGCGATGATATTGATATTCTGTAAACAGCACCGAATGGGGAAACTGAATGACCGAAAACCTGCCAATCCGCAGCGCCCTTTTGTCCGTATCGGACAAAACCGGCCTAATTGAACTGGGTCGCGCGCTTGCCGACTTTGGCGTCGAACTATTGTCCACCGGCGGTTCGGCCAAGGCGCTACGCGATGCCGGGCTGACGGTGACGGATGTGGCCGATGTAACCGGCTTTCCGGAAATGATGGACGGGCGGGTGAAAACCCTTCATCCGAATGTGCATGGCGGCCTGCTGGCCCTGCGCAATAATGACGACCATCTGGCGGCGATGAAGGAACACGGCATAGCGGGGATCGACCTGCTGGTGGTCAATCTGTATCCGTTCGAGGAAACCGTCGCCAAGGGTGCCGATTATGACACCTGCATTGAAAACATTGACATCGGCGGCCCCGCGATGATCAGGGCTGCGGCCAAGAACCACACTTTTGTCACCACTATTGTCGATGTCGAGGATTACGAAAAACTGCTGGGGGACATGGGCAAGCATAACGGGGCAACCTGCCCGAAATTCCGCAAGCGCCGTGCCCAAATTGCCTTTGCCCGCACCGCTGCCTATGACGCGGCTGTTTCGACATGGATGGCCGATGCCATCTGTCTGGACACCCCGCGCCGCCGCGCCTTTGCCGGCACGATTGCCCAGAAACTGCGCTATGGCGAAAACCCGCATCAGTCGGCCTCGTTCTATCTGGATGGCAGCAACCGGCCCGGTGTGGCGACAGCGGTTCAGCATCAGGGCAAAGAGCTGTCTTATAACAACATCAACGACACCGATGCGGCGATTGAGCTGGTGGCGGAATTTGATCCTGCAGACGGTCCCGCCTGCGCCATTATCAAACACGCCAACCCTTGCGGTGTGGCCCGTGGCAAGACGATGGTTGATGCTTACCGCGCGGCGTTCAACTGCGATAATGTTTCGCCCTTTGGCGGCATCATCGCGCTGAACCAGCGATTAGATGGTGCTACTGCCGAGGAGATATCCAAAATCTTTACCGAGGTCGTGATCGCTCCGGGGGCCGATGCCGATGCAATGGAGATTTTCGCCAAAAAGAAAAACCTGCGCCTTCTGACAGTGGATGCACTGCCCGACCCGCGCGCGGCTGCGCTGACCTACCGGCAGGTATCCGGCGGGATGCTGGTGCAGGACAAGGACAACGGCCATATCGCAATGGACGATCTGAAAGTCGTGACCAAACGCAAGCCTACGGACGCGGAACTGGCCGATCTGATGTTTGCATGGCGGGTGGCCAAACACGTCAAATCCAACGCCATTATCTATGTCAAAGACGGCGCAACCGTCGGTATTGGTGCGGGGCAGATGAGCCGCGTTGACAGCACCCGTATTGCCGCCCGCAAGGCGCAGGACATGGCCGAGGTTCTGGGGCTGGAACAGCCGCTGACTGTTGGATCAGTCGTGGCGTCGGATGCGTTTTTCCCCTTTGCCGACGGATTGCTAAGTGCAGCCGAGGCCGGGGCAACAGCGGTTATCCAGCCGGGCGGTTCAATGCGCGATGACGAAGTGATCAAAGCGGCAGATGATGCCGGATTGGCCATGGTCTTCACCGGTATGCGCCACTTCAGGCATTAGGAAGGAATATATAATGCGGCTGACCTTTTGGGCCGGTTTCTGGACGTTTATGCTGGATCAGGCATCAAAATACCTTGTGGTGCATGTCCTGAACCTGCGCCAGCGGGGCGAGATTGACGTCCTGCCCCCCTTCCTGAATTTCCGCATGGCGTGGAATCAGGGGATCAATTTCGGCCTGCTGAACACCAGTCGCTGGGTGCTGATTGCACTGGCGCTGGCGATTTGCGTGTGGGTAATCGTCTGGATGAAACGGGAAAAGCACGGGCGATTGGCCCACATCGCGGCGGGTTTGCTGATAGGGGGCGCATTGGGAAATGTGCTGGACCGGATTCTGTACGGGGCGGTGGCGGATTTCCTGAATATGTCCTGTTGCGGCTTTGAAAACCCGTTTTCGTTCAATATTTCCGATATTGCGGTGTTTGCGGGCGCATTTGGGTTGATCTTTTTCGCTGGAGAAAAGAAGACTAGGTGACGCTGCCGGATTGATCGGTTAAACAGCGCTATAAGAGGTGAAGGAGACATCAATGCCAAAGGCCCGTGGTTTTACCGCCATCGCTTTGATCGCCGTTCTGGCGTTGTCGGCCTGCGGCGGGCGGAACAAAGAACTGCGATTGATGCATATCCGTTCAAATACAGCGGGGCCGGATGAATTTACCATTTTGCCCGGAAAACCTCTGGAAACCCCTGATTTCAACGCCGAATTGCCTGCTCCGACACCGGGCGGCAGCAATCTGACCGATCCAACGCCCAAGGCCGATGCCGTGGCCGCATTGGGCGGCAATCCTGCGCGGGTGGCGACGAGCGGGCCAAATACTATCGGGCGCGGTGACGGGGGGCTGGTGAACCACGCCCGTCGATTCGGGGTGAACCAAAATATTCGCGAGACATTGGCCGCCGAAGACCTTGAATTCCGCCGGAACCACAAAGGGCGCGTGTTTGAACGCTGGTTCAATATCAACGTTTACCTAAAGGCCTATCAGAAGGTTTCGCTGGATCAACATCGGGAACTGGAGCGTTTCCGGCGCCTTGGCGTTCGCACGCCTTCGGCCCCACCTGATCCAAAACGTTCTAAATAAGGATTCGCTCACAAAACCGATAGCAGGGCTTGCGGTGGGCATTGTGGTGCTTAAATTAGCCCAACACGAAGTACATCGGAGACTTTAATGCGCATTTTAGGTCTGGCCCTTGTGGCCCTGACGCTGTTGATCCGCCCGCTTTGGGCGCAAGAGATCAGCAATTTTACTTTGGACAATGGTTTAGAAGTTGTTGTGATCGAAGATCATCGGGCGCCCGTGGTGGTGCAGATGGTCTGGTATCGGGCCGGTGCCGCCGATGAAAAGCCGGGTGTTTCCGGTATTGCCCATTTTCTGGAGCATCTGTTGTTCAAGGCAACCGATCATATGAAGGCGGGCGAACTGTCTGATACGGTTGCCGCCAACGGTGGCTCGGATAATGCATTCACGACATGGGATTACACGGCCTATTACCAGCGCGTCGCGGCAGATCGTCTGGATCTGATGATGACAATGGAATCCGACAGAATGCGTAACCTGCGCCTGACTAAAGATGACATCGCAACAGAACGCGATGTCATTCTGGAAGAGCGCAATATGCGGATTGAAAACAATCCTGACGCGTTGTTTCGGGAACAGCGTTATGCAGCGCAGTACCTAAATCACCCTTATGGTATTCCAGTTATCGGCTGGAAGCACGAGATGGAGAATTTGTCGCTGGATGATGCGATGGCGTTTTACCGTCGATATTACGCCCCCAATGATGCCGTTTTGATCGTTGCCGGTGATGTCGATCCTGAAAATGTTCTAGCATTGGCCAAAAAACATTACGGCCCGCTGGCTCCGACTGAAGGGTTGAAGCCGCGTCACCGCCCAGAGGAGCCGCCGCAACTGTCTGAGCGCCGGATGACCTATGTCGATCCGCGTGTTTCCCAACCCTATGTGATCCGAACCTATCTGGCACCGGAACGCAATGCGGGGGATCAGAAACAGGCTGCCGCACTGACCATGTTGTCGGAATTGCTGGGCGGAAACGGGCAGACCTCGGTTCTGGGGCGCAAACTGCAATTTGAAACGCAAAAGGCAATCTATACCTCGGCATTTTATGACGGTGTTTCGCTGGACAAAACCACCTTCGGTCTGGTGATCGTTCCCAGTGAAGGGGTGTCTTTGGCCGAAGGAGAAGCCGCGCTGGACAAAGCCGTGGCCGAGTTCATCGAGGAAGGTGTTGATGCCGAACAATTCGCGCGGATCAAGATGCAGTTGAAAGCCGACCTGATCTATCAGCGTGACGATGTGCAGGCGCTGGCAAATGAATATGGTGCCGCGCTGACTTCGGGTCTGACGCTGGAGGATGTGAAGGCCTGGCCGCAGGTGTTGCAGGATGTGGCACCCGAGGATGTGTTGACAGCGGCTAAACTGTTACAGGACAAACGGCAGGCGGTTACCGCATGGCTGACCAATCCCACGGCACAGGATACGGCCAAGACGGAGGTTTCCCAATGAAACGGATTTATCTGGCGTTTATCGCGCTGCTGACATTTTCGGTGGTCGCACAGGCCGAAGTCAAAATTCAGGAAGTAACCTCGCCGGGGGGGATAAAGGCTTGGCTGGTCGAGGAACACTCGATCCCGTTTGCTTCGCTTGAAATCCGGTTCAAAGGCGGGGCCAGTCTGGACCCCAAAGGCAAGCGCGGGGCGATCAACCTTATGGTGGGACTTCTGGAAGAAGGTGCTGCGGACAAAAATGCACGTCAATTTGCCGCCGCCACCGAAGGGCTGGCAGCCAGTTTCGGGTTTGATGTTGGGGACGACGCGATGTCTGTCTCGGCGCAGTTCCTGACCGAAAACCGTGATGAGGCGATGGCACTGTTGCGCACGGCCCTGCAAGAACCACGTTTTGACGAGGATGCAATCGCACGGGTAAAGGCGCAGGTGGTTTCGGCCATCCAGTCGGCGGTTACGGATCCCGACAAGATTTCCGGACGCACCTTTGATCGGTTGGCCTTTGGCGATCACCCTTATGCAACCTCGATCAACGGCACGCTTGAATCCGTTGCGGCCCTGACCCGCGATGATCTGTTTGCCGCAAAGGATGCGGTGATGGCGCGGGATCGTCTGTATGTGGGCGCAGTGGGCGACATCACGCCCGAGGAACTGGGCAAACTGCTGGACGACCTGCTGGGCGGTCTGCCTGTGGTCGGAGCCGAAATGCCGCAAAAAGCACCCTATCTGTTAAAGGGCGGGATGACGGTGGTACCGTTTGACACGCCGCAATCGGTGGTGACTTTCGGTCTGGAAGGGATCGAACGTCATGATCCGGATTTCTTTGCAGCCTATGTGATGAACACTATTCTGGGCGGTAGCGGGCGGCAATCGCGTCTGATGGAAGAGGTGCGCGAAAAGCGCGGATTAACCTATGGGGTCTATACCTACCTGATGCCCAAGGATTACGCGGCGCTGTATATGGGGCGTGTGGCCTCGGCCAACGATCGCGTGGCAAAGGCGGTGCAGGTGATCAGGGATGAATGGGTCAAGATGGCCGAAAACGGTGTCACAGCCGAGGAGCTGGAAGGGGCCAAGACCTATCTGACCGGCGCCTACCCGCTGCGGTTTGACGGCAACGGGCCAATTGCGAATATTCTGGTTGGAATGCAGATGGATGATCTGCCGATTGACTATATTACAACGCGAAATGACAAAGTGAACGCTGTGACGCTTGAGGATATCAAGCGCGTTGCCAAACGTCTGGTGCGGCCGGATGATCTGCATTTCGTCGTGGTTGGCAAACCTGTGGGACTGGAAAGTACAGAGTAGGATGAGGCGCTGTCCCGGACTTGATCCGGGACCTTCTGGTGGGATGTGAAAGGTCCCGGATCGAGTCCGGGACAGGTTAACGTAATCGCAATAACCCCTGTGGTCGAATCGGGGGCGGGTATGCTAATTATTGTGGTATGCCCGCTTCTACCCCCCATATAGGCGAAAAACGCCCTGTTATCCGGCAACTGGATAACGCCGCGATCAACCGTATTGCGGCGGGTGAAGTGGTGGAACGTCCGGCCTCGGCGGTGAAGGAACTGATCGAAAACGCATTGGATGCGGGTGCCAGGCGGGTTGATATATCCTACGTCGATGGTGGCAAAACGCTGATCCGTGTGGTGGATGACGGGTATGGCATTGCAGCGAACGATTTGCCGCTGGCCCTGTCGCGCCATGCCACCAGCAAGATCGACGGCTCGGACCTGTTAAACATCCACACCTTCGGTTTTCGCGGCGAGGCTTTGCCATCGCTGGGTGCTGTCGGACGCCTGACGATCACATCGCGGGTGGCCGGTGAGGCCGGTGCGATGATCCGTGTGGCCGGTGGCAAGATGGAGCCGGTGAAACCGGCGGCAATTAACAACGGCACCGTAGTTGAATTGCGCGATCTGTTCTATGCCACGCCCGCGCGCCTGAAATTCCTGCGCACCGATCGGGCCGAGGTTCAGGCGATTGGCGATGTGGTGAAACGGCTGGCGATGGCGGAACCTTTTGTCAGTTTCACCCTGCGCGATGTGTCGGGTGGCGGTGAGGGGCGCCTGACCTTTCGCGCCGATGCGCAAACCGGCGATCTGTTTGATGCGCTGCACGGGCGCTTGCGGCAGGTGCTGGGCGCTGAATTTGCCGAAAACGCGCTAAAGATCGAGGCCGAACGCGAAGGGATTGCCCTGACCGGCTACGCCGCATTGCCCACCTTTTCGCGTGGATCAGCCGTGATGCAATACCTCTACGTCAACGGCCGACCCGTGCGTGACAAACTGTTGATCGGGGCGCTGCGAGGGGCCTATTTCGATTTCCTGTCGCGGGGCCGGCATCCGGCGGCGGTGCTGTTTCTGGAGTGTGATCCGCACCGCGTCGATGTCAACGTCCATCCTGCCAAATCCGAGGTCCGTTTCCGCGATCCGGGCACCGCGCGCGGGCTGATCGTTTCGGCCCTGCGTCACGCGCTGGCCGAGGCGGGTCATCGGGCCTCAACCACGGTTGCGGGGGCCACTTTGGGGGCGTTTCGGCCGGAACCCACGGGGCGCGTTTACCAGATGGATCGCCCTTCGCAGGGGGCGTTGAACACGGCTTACCGAATGCAGGCCCCCGAGGTGGAAACGCCGGGCTTTGCCGAGGCTGCCGTGCCCTCGGCACGGTTTGAGCCGCCGATTGAGGAAAATGCGTTCACGGATTTACCGCTGGGTGCCGCAAGGGCGCAGGTGCATGAAAACTACATCATTGCCCAGACCAGAGATGGCATGGTGATCGTCGATCAGCACGCCGCCCACGAACGGCTGGTTTACGAGAAACTGAAGGCGCAGATGGCCGAAAACGGTGTGGCCTCGCAGGCTCTGCTGATCCCCGAGATTGTGGAACTGTCCGAAGGGGACGCGGCGCGCCTGCTGGAGATGTCGGATGATCTGTCGCGGCTGGGGCTGGTGGTCGAACCCTTTGGCGCGGGCGCGATTGCGGTGCGCGAAACGCCCGCCATTCTGGGCAATGTGAACGCCAAGGGGATGATCCTTGATATTCTGGACGAACTGGCCGATCTGGGCGACAGCCTGACGGTGCAGGCACGGCTTGAGGCGGTGTTGAGCAGCGTGGCCTGTCATGGGTCAATCCGCTCGGGCCGCCGGATGCAGGCCGATGAAATGAATGCCCTGCTGCGCGAAATGGAGGCCACGCCCCATTCCGGCCAATGCAACCACGGGCGGCCCACATATGTGGAACTGAAACTGAAAGATATCGAAAGGTTGTTTGGACGCTGATGCCGGGAATTGGGGATTTGAACGATATGTTTGCCGACCTGTGGCCCTATGTTGTGGCGGCAGGGGGGGTGGCTGTTTTACTGCTGTTCATCCTGCTGATCATGGTGGTGCGCCGCGCGGGCCGGTCGGTAAAAATGATCGAACCACTGGGGCAACAGATGGGATTTCTGGGCCAGCGGGTGCAGGCGTTGACCGACGGGCAATCGCAACTGGCCGGTGGTTTGCAAACGGTCAGCCAGACGCAAACCGTGGCGCAATCGCAGTTGATGAACACGCTGGAACAACGGCTGGCCGAGGTGCAGGCTAACATGCAGGAATCGCTGTATGGATCATCGGTGAAAACCACCCGCAGCCTGACCGAATTGCAGGAACGGCTGGCGACAATTGATAAAGCACAGGAGAATATCGAGAAACTGTCAGGCGATGTATTAAGCCTGCAAGACATCCTGTCGAACAAGCAAACCCGCGGGGCGTTCGGGGAAATCCAGTTGAATGATATCGTGTCCAAGGCCCTGCCAAAGGACAGCTACAAGCTGCAATTCACCCTTAGCAACGGCAAACGCGCCGATTGTCTGATTG
>WFNH01000059.1 GCA_015488685.1 Marinosulfonomonas sp. | reverse complement strand
CTATCTGGCCCCGCCAAAATGGCTGACACATGCGCCGGTCTGGGTCGGAAGTTTACTGCTGATCTTGCAGGGTCTGGTCGAACTGTACCGCGTCTGGACCGAAGACATCCCTGCCGATGATATACTGGAAGGGGCGCACTAATGGAGGCATTTTTCATATTAACCGCCCTGCTGGCAATCCTGATGCTGCGCACACCTGTTGCCTTTGCTCTGGGTGGTTTGGGGGTGATTTTGCTGGCCCTCAAAGGGATGCCGCTGGTGGCGGTGCCGCAACGGCTGCACGGTTCGATGGACAGTTTCGAATTGCTGGCAATCCCGATGTTTTTACTGATGTCAAATATCCTGCTGAAAGGTGGCGTTGGGCGCGACCTGTATGCGGCAGTGCAAAGCTGGGTGGGGCATTGGCCCGGCGGGCTGGGCGTGGCAACCATTCTAAGCTGCACCCTGTTTTCCGCCATTTCCGGCTCCAGCGTGGCCACAGCGGCCACCATCGGCACCGTGGCCATCCCCGAAATGACCAAACGCGGTTACGACCGTTCCTTTGTAATGGGAATGCTTGCGGCGGGTGGGACATTGGGCATTTTGATCCCGCCCTCCATCCCGCTGATTATTTACGGCGTGGTTTCGGAATCCTCGATTCCGAAACTGTTTCTGGCGGGGGTGGGACCGGGGTTATTTCTGGCCACATCCTTTATTGTCTACGGCATTCTGTTTGCCAAACTGACAGGCGCTTATACTCCGATTGCCAAGGCCACATGGGCCGAACGGACCCGTGCAACATTGATGGCGTTTCCGACGGTTCTGTTGGCGGTCGCGATCGTCGGATCCATTTACGCCGGTATTGCCACCCCGTCAGAAAGTGCAGGGCTGGGGTTTGTAATTGCTCTGATCATGACCTTTGCCATGGGCAGGATGAATTTCAGCCTGATGAAACAGGCGGTCGAGGCGGCTTTGCGCACCACAGTGATGATCCTGTTGATCGTGGCCGGGGCCAAAGTGTTTTCCTTTGCCATTACGCTATACCTGATCCCGCAATCCATCAGCCAGCTTCTGACGATGAATATCAGCAACCCGAACCTGTTTATTCTGGCAGTCGGGGTGGTGTTGTTGATCATGGGCTTTTTTCTGGAGAGCCTGTCGATGCTGCTGATTATGGTGCCGGTGTTGCTGCCTGCCGTGTTCAATATGAACATCGACCCGATCTGGTTCGGCATCTTCTTTGTGGTGCTGATCGAAACCGCGCTGATCACCCCGCCTGTGGGGATGAACCTGTTTGTCATTCAGGCCGTGGGCAAGGTCAGCTTGCAAGAGGTCGCCAAAGGGGCGCTACCCTTTGCGGGGATCATGCTGGCAACAGCGGTCTTGCTGTGGTTCTGGCAGGATCTGGCCTTGTATATTCCCTATCATCTGGCGCGTTAGGGCATAAAATACGGGCCACCCTTTTTACAGGGTGGCCCGAAATCCTATGCGTGTCAGGATTGGCTCAACTTCTCAAACAGTCGCGCCACCGCTTCGGCGCCTGGGTCATTGTGGCCACTTAGCCGGTCCTCGGAAATATAACTGGCGCGGCCTGCCTTGGCCTTGACGATCTGGGCTGTATGATCCGCCCCTTTGCGGGCGGCAGCGGCGGCAGCAGCAAAGCCCTCTGGCAAGGCATCAAGCGCGGGCGCAAGGGCGTCGATCATGGTGCGATCCCCCAGATGCGCGCCGCCCACTTCCTGCACCCGCTCAAGGCCTGCTTTCAGGGCCTCGACGTGGTTCTTGCCACTGGATGCGGCATCCCCTGCCGCCGAAAAGAAGATCGCCAGCAACACGCCGGATGATCCGCCCATCGTCTGGCTAAGTTCCAGCGCGATAGCCCGATACAACTGGGTGGAATCCGCAAGCGGTAACTGATCCAGCACCCCTTTCAAAGCCCGTGCCGCACCTGCAAGGGTCGACCCTGTATCGCCATCGCCCGATTGCGCATCCAGCGCGTTCAGGTCGGTTTCGGCCTCCAGAAATACATCACAACAACGGGTGATAAAAGCCCCCATTTGCGCATCTGCGGACGGGATCGGTTTGATCGGTGTCAGGCCATCGGGAATGGGCAGCACCTCCGGTGCGTTCAGTTCACAGCAACAGGGCCAGTCGCGTATCGCGACCGGTTCCTGCAACAGTGCCAGTTCCTGATCATTCACCGGCAGCACCGACACCGAAAACCCGCGCATATCCAGCGAGGTCATCATCGCCGCCGGTCCAACCAGATAGCGGATGTCGGGGATGGTATCGGATTTGGCCATTTCCTCGGCCAGCACGGCCATTTCCAGCGGAGTTGCCCCGCCCAGATTGTTCAGCATCGCCACCTTGGGGCCATCACCGGCAAAGGGTTTCAGACGTTCCAGCACAATGGCAATCGCATTGGCGGCAGTGCTGAAATCAACCAGTTCGACACCGGATTCACCGTGGATACCAAGACCCAGCTCGGCCTTGCCCTCGGCAATACGTGCTTCTTTGGGCGATCCCGGAACGGTGCAGGTGTCCAGCGACATGCCAAGGCTGGCCACATTGCCAATCACCCGTTTGGCGGCAGCGGTGACCGTGTCCAGATCGGCCCCCGCTTCGGCCAGTGCCCCTGCGATTTTATGCACGAACAGCGTGCCCGCCACACCGCGCGCCTGTGGCAGATCGGGCAGCGCAATATCGTCGTCCACGATCACCATCGACACCTTGATGCCATAGGCCCGCGCCCGTTCCGCTGCCAGCCCGAAATTCAGCCGATCGCCAGTATAGTTCTTTACGATCAGCAAACAGCCCGCCGGACCCGACACCGCCAGAATTCCCGCCAGCACCGCATCCACCGAGGGCGAAGCAAACACATCACCACACACCGCCGCTGTCAGCATCCCTGCCCCGACAAACCCCACATGCGCCGGTTCATGGCCCGAGCCACCGCCCGACACCAGTGCCACCTTGGATTTGTCGATGTCGTTGCGCACCACAACCTTGATATGCGGGTAGCCGTCCAGCCGTGACAACCGCCCCTTGGCGGTGCGCAGCACACCGTCGATGGCCTCGGTTACAAGGGTTTCTTTGCTGTTGATAAACTGGGCCATAAGAATTCTCCTTACTTCAAGCGGTCGCCGCTGGCGTTAAAATACAGGGGGTTTTCGGGGGTGATGGCGATACTGTCGCCTTTGGTCAGTGTTGTGTGGGCCTCGGTCAGGGTGATCAGGAGGGTGCCGGAAATTTCCAGATGCAAACGGGTCTGATCGCCCAGATGTTCGACCCGAACCACTGTGGCCTGCACCCCTGCCCCGATGTGGATATGTTCGGGCCGCAAACCGATGTTCACAGCCCCCGCCGGGGCATCGGGGAACAGATCAGCGGGCAGAATGTTGATTTTCGGCGAGCCAAGCCGGCTGGCCACATAGATGCTGACCGGATCCTCGTAAACCTGTCGCGGGGTGCCGAATTGAACCAGCCGGCCCTGATCCAGCACGCCGACATGGGTGGCCATGGTCATCGCCTCGATCTGGTCGTGGGTGACATACAGCAATGTCGCGCCCAGACTGGCCTGAATACGCTTCAGTTCGATGCGCAAATCCGAACGCAGTTTGGCATCCAGCGAGCTAAGCGGCTCATCCATCAGGTAAATCTGCGGATTACGCACCAGCGCGCGGCCAATCGATACCCGCTGCATCTCGCCGCCGGACAGTTCGGTCGCCTTATTATCCAGCTTATGCGAAATCTGCAAAACCGCCGCCACCTCGTCCACCTTGCGATTGATTTCATCGGGCGGCGTGCGCAACACGGGCGATTTCAGCGGAAAGGCCAGATTATCGCGCACCGACAGATGTGGATACAGCGAATATTGCTGGAAAACCATCGCCACATCGCGTTGCGCGGGTGATAGGCTGGCCACATCCACACCATCGATCAGGATCTGCCCGCTGTCGGGCCTGTCCAACCCTGAAATAAGGCGCAACGTAGTGGTTTTACCGGCACCTGTCGGCCCCAATAGCACGACGAACGATCCGTCAGGCACCGTCATTGTCACATTGTCCAAAGCCACCTGTTTGCCAAAGGATTTGGATATGTTTTTCAAGCTGACTTCAGCCATGATCCAGCACTCCTTTGTTGCCTTCGGAAATCAGCGCCTTGCCGGTGCCCTTGTCAAACAGCGTCACATTGCGTGGGTTGAAGGTTAGCCCAACGGCATCCCCCATCTTGACCGGTTTGGTCGAGGGCACCCGTGCCTTGATGGTGCCATTGGCGGTTTCAAGCGTGATAATCTGGGTCGTGCCCAGATACTCGGTCGCCAGAACCTGCGCCCGATAAGGCGAGTCATCACTCAGGGTTATGTTTTCGGGCCGGATGCCAAACACCAGATCACCGGATGCCCCCTGCAATTGTTCCGGCACATAGAAACTGTGGCCGTCCAGATGAACAGTGCGGTCGCCTTTTTCTACATTCCCCTGAAAATGCAGAAAATTCATGCTGGGCGAGCCGATGAAATCAGCCACGAACATGGTTGCAGGCCAGTCGTATATTTCCTGCGGCACGCCGAATTGTTCCACAACACCGTGGTTCATCACTACGATCTTGTCGCCCATCTGCATCGCCTCTAACTGATCATGGGTAACATAGATGGTGGTGGCGCCCATACGGTCGTGCAGGGCGCGCAATTCCTCGGCCATGTGCTCGCGAAACTCGGCATCCAGCGCGCCTAGTGGTTCGTCCATCAGGAACGCCTTGGGGTCGCGCACAATCGCCCGCCCCAGCGCCACGCGCTGACGGTCGCCACCGGACAGACCGCCAACCGGTTTGTTCAGAATATCCTCGATCCCCAGAATATGCGCTACTTCGGCGACCTTCTGTTTGATCTGCGCCTTGGGCATACCCTGACTTTTCAGCGGATAGCTGATATTGTTGCGCACATTCATATGAGGATAGAGCGCGAACATCTGGAAAACAAAGGCAATATCGCGTTCGCGCGCCGGTTTTTGGCTGACCTCCTCGCCGTCAATGAACACCTCGCCCGAGGTGGGCAATTCCAGCCCTGCAATCATGCGCAAAGTGGTGGTTTTACCGCAGCCCGACGGGCCAAGCAGCATAAAGAATTCGCCATCCTCGATGGTGAAACTGGATTCTTGCACAGCGGTGAAATCGCCGAAATCCTTACGAAGGTTTTTAATTATTATCTGCGCCATGATCTATTCCGGAAAATGGCTGACGATGATGAACATCACCGTGCCAATAAGTGTAACGATGAAAGAATAGGTAAAAGCGACCATCCAGAAGGATTGCATCATCAGGAACACCCCCAATGCAATCAGAACCGAGGCCAGCATTTCCCATGCGCCGCGACGAAAGTTCAGTAACCCTTTGAAAAATCCGCTCATTTGCGCACTGCCCCGAATGTGATCCCGCGCAACAGGTGTTTGCGCAGCAGGATGGTGAAAATCATAACCGGCATCAGAAAGATCGTGGCACCTGCGGCCACCGCGGGCCAGTCCTGCCCGCCGACCCCGATGATGGTGGGGATGAACGGTGGTGCGGTTTGCGCCGTGCCCGAGGTCAGCAGAACCGCAAAGGCATATTCGTTCCAGGCAAAGATCAGGCAGAAAATCGCGGTCGAGGCAATGCCCGTGGCCGCCTGTGGTAGCACCACCTTATAGAAGGCCTGAAAGCGGGTGTAGCCGTCGATCAGCGCCGCTTCTTCGTATTCCAGCGGAATTTCGTCGATAAACCCCTTCAGCAGCCAGACCGAAAGCGACAGGTTCACGGCGGTATAAAGCAGGATCATGCCCAGATGCGTGTCCGACAGGCCCAACTGACGGAACATCAGAAAGATCGGGATCGCCACCGCAATCGGCGGCATCATCCGTGTGGACAGGATGAAAAACAGCAGATCATCCTTGATCGGCACTTTGAAGCGGGAAAAGGCATAGGCCGCCAGCGTGCCCAGAAACACCGAAAAGAAAGTCGAGCCAAAGCCGATGATCACCGAATTCAGGAACCGCTGGCCAAAGCGGGACGGCCCTGCGATCACCATCCCCTTGTCGCGCACGATTTCTTCGTACCATGTGGTTGGCGGCTGCAATTTGTCCTGCATATCCGGCGTGATCCGCGTTTGTGTGGTGAACAGGTTCACATAACCCTCAAGCGTGGGTTGGAACACCACCTTTGGCGGGTAAGCAATTGAATCGGATGGAGATTTGAACCCTGTCGCGATGATCCACAACAACGGCATGATGGTGATCAGCGCGTAAGAAATGACCAGCACACCGGCGATCCATTTTGTCCGGTTTGACGGTTCGGTGATGGAAAACCCGCTCATCTTTCTTTTACCTTGTTCAGGGCTTTGACGTAAATCGAAGCCAGCCCGAAGATCGTCACGAACAGGATCACCGCATAGGCAGAAGCATATCCGGTGCGCCATTTCTCGAACGCCTCGCGTTTCAGATTGATCGAGGTGACCTCGGTGGCCGACCCCGGCCCGCCGCCGGTCAACTGCACCACCAGATCGAACATTTTGAAGTTTTCAATGCCGCGAAACAGCACCGCCATCATCAGGAACGGCAGCACCATAGGGATGGTGATGGTCCAGAACTGACGCCACTTGCTGGCGCGGTCACATTCGGCGGCCTCGTAGATGGAACCGGGGATGGAGCGCAGCCCCGCAAGGCAGATCAGCATTACAAAGGGCGTCCACATCCATGTATCCACAATCACAATCGCCCAAGGGGCCAGATTGACCGACCCGATCATCGAAAACGACGCCGGATCAACGCCGGAAAAGAAGCTGACAACATAGTTGAACAGCCCGATTTGCGGCTGGTACAGGAAGGTCCAGAAGTTGCCGACCACCGCCGGTGACAGCATCATCGGCAGCACGATAATGGTGGTCCACATATCGTTACCGCGAAATTTCTTGTTGATCAGATAAGCCAGCGTAAAGCCGATCAGCACCTGAAAAAAGATCGTCCAGATCAGGAAATGCGCCGTGGCCTGCATGGTTTGCCAGATATCTGGATCATTCAGGATACGTTCGTAATTGCGCAGACCCACCCATTTTACATCGGCATTAATCCGGTTGACGCGGAAATTGGTGAAACTTAGCCGGATCGTCCAGATCAGCGGGAAAATATTGACCGCCAGCAGCAGGAATATCGACGGGGCGACGAATATCCATGCAATTGTCCTGTCGGACAGACCTCTGACACGTTTGGTTATGCCCGGCGGGGTCGCCTTGGCAATACGGTCCATCGCTTTGTCGGCCATGGGAATTCCTTGGATTTCAGGTGGTTATTCTGGCAGAGCAGGCATACCGCTTGCTCTGCCGGTGTTTCATGGCCCCGCCCGTTTGTCGAGCGGGGCCGTTTTGCAGGATTAAATCTTGCCTTCGTCCTGGAACACTTCGGTCCAGTCTTTGACCAGCCCGTCCAGCGCCTCTTTGGCTGTGCCCTGACCAGCGACCACATATTTATGAACGCGGTCCTGCATCGCCAAAAGCAATGATGCATAGGATGGTTCGGCCCAGAAATCCTTGACGATCGCCATGGATTCTAGGAACGCCTTGTTATAGGGCTGGGCATCCGGGAATGCCGGATCCTCGACCACTGCACGCAGCGCCGATGCACCGCCCATTTCTGTCCAGCGGGCCTGAATTTCAGGCTGTGCGAACCACTTGATATACTCAAGCGCTGCGTCCTTGTGCTCGGTGTTGGCAACAACGGAAATCCCCTGTCCGCCCAACTGCGCATAGTGGCCAGCCGGACCCGGAGGATTGGCAAAGTAACCGGTGTGGTCCCCGCCCACGTTCGGATCGGCATTCACACCGGGCCAGATAAAGGCAAAGTTCATCTGCAACGCGACCTGACCCGATTTATAGGCGTCAATGTCTTCGGACATATACCAGTCAGATGATCCCGGAGGGGTGCAGCAATCATACAGCGATTTGTAATACTCCAGACCGGCCACAGCCCCGTCGGAATTTACATAGCCGTCCAGTTCGGCATAGGGGTTTTCCGGATTGCCGTATTCAAAGCCGTAGTTATACAGCGCGTTTGTCACGCCCATTGTGATCCCTTCCGAGCCACGCTCGGTATAGATCGCGGCACCGTAAACGGTTTTGCCGTCAATGTCGCGTCCCTGGAAAAACTCCGCGATGTCTTTCAGCTGGGACAGATCCGCAGGAATGCCCAGATCATAGCCGTATTTGCCTTTGAATTCCTTTTGCAGCTCCGGCCGCGAGAACCAGTCCTTGCGATAGGTCCAGCCCACCACATCGGCATAGGCCGGCAGCGCCCAGTAGTTTGGCGTGCCCTTGGGCCACTCGGCGTAACCTGTCACGGTTGCAGGCAGGAAATCGTCCATCGAAATGCCGTTGGCATCAAAGAAATCATTCAGTTTCAGGTACTGACCGTTTTCGGCCGCGCCACCAATCCACTGGCTGTCGCCGATCATCAGGTCGCACAGTTTGCCGCCCGAGTTCAGCTCATTCAGCATACGGTCGGCGAAATTGGGCCACGGAACAAATTCGAATTCCATGTTCACGCCAGTCTTGCTCTCGAAATCCTTGGACAGTTCGACCAAAGCGTTTGCCGGATCCCAAGCGGCCCAGCACAGTGTCATGGACTCGGCCGAAGCGCCCGTCGCGGCAAAAGCCGAGATCGTCGCCATAGCGGTTGCCATCATCAGATTGGATGTTTTCATTATTCTCTCCCTAGAAATAAAAGCGGGCCAGCAGCCCCCCTTTGCGCCACTTTATGAGCAAAAGCGTAGGGGATGTGCGCACCTCAAGTCAATTGATTTTTGAGGTGCGTGCCTCATATATCGCCAAATCAAAGGGTTGGCATATTTTTATGGCTCGTCAAGGGGTCGTGACGGGTCTATTCAGGCATATTTTCCCGCAAAGTGATTTCGATCCGAATCCGTTCCTGCGAGGCAATTGTGCCCACCTGCTCGGCCTTGGCCCGCAGGATTCTGATAGAACTGCGCACCAGATGGCCAACATCCTGCGTGATCACCGCATCCAGCGTGCCGTCGATCAGGCGCGCGCGCGTATCGGGGGTTAGTTCGTGACCGATGATCACCATCTCGCCCGCTCCACCCTCGGATTCGATCGCCCGCATGGTTTCGCCGATGTCGTGGTGCATCAGATAGATGCCGACGACGGGTTCCCTGCCCTGCAAAGCTGTGTGGATAATTCGGGTGGTGCGCTGTGGATCACCATAGGTTTCCATCGTCGGGCGCACTGTCAGGCGGTCAGCGTATTTCGCCATGATCACATCAAATCCCAGACGTCGTTCCTGACTGTCTCGCGACTGGATGGTTTCGGTCAGAACCAGCACCACACCAGCCTGCGCACCCGTGAACCGCGCCATTAACTGCCCCACCGTGCGCCCTGCAGCCTCGTTGTTTACCCCGACAAATAAGGCGTTATCGGCGTTTGGCTGGTTGGAAACAAAGGCGACAACCGCAATTCCACGACTATCAAGGCGCGATATGGCATCCCGCACCTGCGGGCTTTCGGGGGTCATGATGGCCACGCCATCCACCCCATCCGCCGACAGTTCATCCAGTCGGGCGGCAATACGGTGCGGATCATTGGCCGGCACCCTGATAACCACGGCGCTGGTGCGTTCACTGTGAAGTGCGCGATTGGCCTCATTGATTGAATCGCAAACCAGATCAATGAATTCATCATCATGATCAGGCAACAGAAAAACCATCCGGTATTCTTTGCCCCGCGCCAGATTGGCCGCTGACATATCCCGCACAAATCCGATATCGGCAATCGCGCGGGTAACCCGTTCAACCGTCACCTTGCGCACCCCGCTACGGCGGTTCAAAACCCGGTCAACGGTTGCCAGACTTACACCAGCGGCTTTTGCAAGGTCTTTGGTCGTCGGTCTTGTCATCGGCTCTCCATTCCGGTCAAAGGTCCGGCCACCATGAGGTGCGTCAATCATTTGTATATGGGGAAACTCTGCAAGTAAATATTCTCGAATATGCCCGGCATTTCTGACGCATCAGGCATACGCAACTATGCCTCAGGTTATTACCGGCCAAAAAATCTTACCCAATTTTTAGGTCTACGCCCTAGGGTTACAGACATCTTATTCAGGCTTTTCGGAATCCTAAATGATCGCACCGCGCACCTTGGCCGAGACCCACTCGGAAATCACAACGGCAAACAGGATCACCAACAGGATCAGGCTGACTTGGGACCACGAAAGGATGTTGAGCGACGCATTCAGTTGCAAACCGATACCCCCTGCCCCGACCAGCCCCAGAACGGTGCTTTCGCGGATGTTGATATCCCAGCGAAACACGGCAATGCCTGCAAAGGACGGCATAATCTGCGGCACAATGCCGTAAATCATCACCTGCCACGGACGCGCGCCGGTGGCTTTGATTGCCTCGACCTGCACTTCGTCGATTTCCTCGATTGCCTCATACAACAGTTTGGCGCAGAACCCGATCGAGCGGATCGAGATCGCCACCACACCGGCCAAGACACCGGGACCAACGATTGACACCAGCAATAGCGCCCAGATCAGCGAATTGACTGACCGCGAGGCAACAATGATCAACAGGGCGATTGGCCGGATGACCCATTTGCTGGGCGTGGTGTTGCGCGCTGCCAGAAAGGCAATCGGGCCAGCCATGATCAGTGCGAACAAGGTGCCAAGGGTGGCAATGTTCACTGTGTCCCAGATTGCCCCCCATAGTTTGTTGATATAGGACCATTTCGGCGGCACCGCGCGGGTCAGAATGTCATGTGCCGCCTCGGGTGCAGTCCAAACGTAATACCATTCGGTGCCATCCGAAATGAACCTCCATGCCCAAAGGAAGGCAATCACCCCGACAAACCATCCGGCCCACCGCAGCAATTGCGCATTGCGGTTCCGAACCTGCCAGACCTTCTGGCCATTTTTTTCAATCATTGGCATGTTACTGGATCCTTTCGCGGATCATGCCGGAGATATACTCCAGCGTCATCACGGTCAGGATAATGATCATCAGAATGGCGGCAACGGAATCAAATTCGTAGCGATCAAAGGCGGTGTTCAAGGTGGCACCAATACCCCCCGCGCCAACCAGTCCCAACACAGCGGATTCGCGGAAATTGATATCCAGCCGATACATCGACAAACCGATCAGACGTGCCATCACCTGAGGCTGAACGCCATAGTTGATCCATTGCAGCCAACTGGAACCGGTGGACTGGATTGCCTCGGGCGCAACCATGTTCATGCTTTCTATTTCTTCGGCCAGCAGTTTGGACAAAAATCCGATGGTGGCAAAACTGAGTGTCAGAAAACCGGCAAGCGGCCCAAAACCGAAAATCTTTACCAGAATGATAGCGACAATGATTTCATTCAATGCCCGCGATATGGCAACGATGAACCGGCACACCATATAAATCGGCAGCGGCGCAATATTGCGCGCGGCCCCCAACGCGATTGGGATGGAAATGGCAATACCCGCGACGGTGGACGCGATGGTCATCACCACGCTTTCCATGAACCCTTCGTATATGTCGCTCCAACGCGAGGTAAAATCCGGATTGGCAAAGCCAACAATAAACTGCCAGCCCCGATCCAGCCCGCGATAGATGCGCGCCCAGTTCACGTCGATGGTGACAAAGGCAAAGTACAGGTACACCACCGCCAGCAGCAACAACCCCCAGCGCAGCAGCGGATTCTTGATGAAATTAGGCTTTTTCCACGGCTGACCAACGACAGAAGTAAGTTCGGCACTCATATGGACGCCTCCTCTTCTTCGTCCTCGACTTTTTCGATGGTGGCTTCCCAGTCTTCCTCGCCGTAGATCTGGGTCAGCACGTCAGGAGCCAGATCATCCGGCCCGCCGTCAAACACCATCGCGCCCAGTTTCAGGCCCACCACCCGTTCGACAAACATCTGCGCCAGCGCCACATCGTGGATGTTGATGATCGCTGCCAGCCCGCGTTCCTTGCACAGCTCCACAATCAGCCGCATGATCTGACGGCTGGTTTTCGGGTCCAGCGACGCCGTGGGTTCGTCCACCAGCAACAGTGCCGGATCCTGTATCAGTGCGCGTGCAATCCCGACCCGTTGGCGTTGCCCGCCCGACAGTTCATCGGCGCGCTTGTCAGCCATGTGCAACAGACCGACACGGTCCAGCAAGCGGTACGCTTCGTCCACATCCGATTGCGGATATTTGCGAAAGAACGATCGCCAGAACCCGACATAGCCCAACCGGCCTGACAGCACATTTTCCATCACTGTCAACCGCTCCACCAGCGCGTATTCCTGAAATATCATCCCCATGCGGCGACGTTCACGGCGCAATCCGGCCGAATTCAGCGCGGTAATTTCCACCCCGTCCAGAATAACCTGTCCCGATGTTGGTTTGACCAACTGGTTGATACAGCGGATCAAGGTCGATTTCCCAGCCCCCGATGGCCCGATCAGTGCCAGCATCTGCCCCGACGGTATTTCCAGATCAACTGCCTTTAGCGCCTGATCGCCCGTCTTATAAGTTTTCGTAAGCTTAATAAGCTTCAGCATTCCCCGCCCCTGTCAAAACAATACAGTAACGGCGGCCAGTCGTTGCCGGCCACCGTCGTTATCAGATTTTGCCAATCTTACTGGCAGGAATAGCTAACGCCGTTTGCCGCGTCGATCTTGCGGATCACCGCCCAGAATTCCTTGTAGTTCATCGGAATGAACTGGGCTTCGCCCGATTTCGAGAACTCTTCCTGCAGGCTGGTGCCGTCCCAGTCAAAGCTGAAAAATGCGTCGCGGATTTTGTCCTGCAATTCCGGCTTCAGGTTATAAGCTACACCAAATCCGGTGGTCGGGAAGGTTTGCGATTTATAGATCGAAACAGTTTGATCCGCAGTGATCACCCCGCGTTTGATCATCCGGTCACGCACCGAGTTGGCGATCGAGGCCGCCAGATAATCGTGGTTGGCCACCCCAAGGATCGAATTGTCGTGCTTGCCCGAAAAGACGGCTTCAAAATCACGATCGGGGATCATGTCAAAGTCTGCCTTCAGAATCGCCGAGGGCGCCTTGAAGCCCGAATTTGATGTGGGCGAAGTAAAGGCCAACTGCTTACCGCGGATGTCTTCGACCTTTTCTATACCCGATCCCGGATAGGTCAGAATTTCCATTTCATAGCCGAAACTGCCATCCTCTTTGGCCATGATGGTGAAGGGGCTAAAGCCCGCGCAATTCACCGCCAGCGGGTTTGATCCGGTGTTGAAACCCGCGATATGCAGACGGCCAGAACGCATCGCCTCGATCTGGGCCGCATTGGATTGAACCGGGAAAAAGATAACCTTTTTGCCTGTCTTTTCCTCAAGATAGGTCAGAAAATCGGACCACGCTTCTTTGTAAACAGCGGGGTCTTCAACCGGTGTGTAGGCAAAGATCAGTGTATCAGGATCAATCTGCTCGGCCGGATCGGTCGGGGTATCGGCAATCAGGTCGCCGTCGCGATCACAAAACCGCGAATCCAGATCGCCGTGCGGACAATCCTGCGCCCAAGCAGCACTTGATCCCAGAGCAAAAGCAGCCAACACGGCGGCCGTCGAAAAAAGTTTTTTAATGTGCATTTAATCCTCCCAGATTTTTGTCATATAACTGTTACGCTACCGTTACATTGCGAATTTGCAAGGTTTTTTCAGTAGCTTACCGCCTGTTATATTAACAATGTTACAGCGACATGACGCCAAATGCGCTTGCAAACAGGACATCGCGGGCCTAGTTAGGCGCACTAAATTAAGGGCAGCGAGGCAGCAGTGCTAACATTTATACTAAATCTGGCAGGGGCAGCGGCACTGTTGTTGTGGTCGGTCCGCATCATCCGTACCGGCGTGCAGCGGGCCTTCAAAAGCGAATTGCGCACATGGCTGCGCCGCTCCTCGGGCAACCCGCCATTGGCTGCCGGAACCGGCGTGATCGCCGCGATACTGCTGCAAAGCTCGACCGCTGTGGCGCTGCTGGTTACCAACTTTGCCTCAAAAGGCACAATCGCGGTTGGCGTTGGTCTGGCGATGTTCCTTGGCGCCGATCTGGGGTCGTCCATTGTCACCCAGATCCTGCTGGTGCGTGCCGCATGGCTGATCCCGCTGCTGTTGCTGATCGGTGTGGCGATGTTCCTGAAAGGCCAACAGCCCAAGATTCGCCAGACGGGCCGTATCCTGATTGGGCTTGCGCTGGTGCTGGTGTCTCTGGATATGATCCGCATGGCCACCGAGCCGATCCGCGACAGCGCCGCGATTGCACCTTTTGCAGGCTATCTGGCCAAAGACGTCTTTTCCGCCTTTATAGTTGGTGCCTTGCTGGCCTGGGCGATGCATTCCAGCGTGGCTTCGGTGCTGATGTTCGTCACTTTTGCCGCTCAGGGGCTGTTACCCGCCACGGCCGCAATGGCGATGGTTCTGGGGGCCAATCTGGGGGGGTCGTTCATTCCCTTTACCCTGACCCTTGGTGCGCCTGCCAATGCACGGATCATCGTTATCGGAAACCTGCTGTTGCGTGGTGGTGGCGCTATCATAGCTCTGTTAATGCTGCACTTTTCGGTATTTCCGCTGGATATTCTGGGCGGATCAGCCCAACGTCAGACAATCAACCTGCATCTGGCCTATAACCTGATTGTGGTGCTGCTGTCATTGCCGTTAATCACCCCCCTCACCCGTTTTCTGGACCGGATACTGGCCGACCCGATTTCCGCCGATGCCGTCAAAATTGATCGCATCAGCGCTCTGGATGAAACCGCGCTGGATGATCCCGATCGCGCCCTGATCGGTGCCTCTCGCGAAGTGCTGCATATCGGTGAAAGGATCGAGGCGATGCTTTCCCCCGTTCTGGGCCTGTATGAAACCTGGGACGATGCTATTGCCAAGGCCATTCGGGACAACGAATCCGAAGTGAACACGATGTATTTCGACACCAAACTGTATCTGGCCAAATTGCACCAGAAACAGATTCCCGAAAAGATTGCCCATCGCAGTATGGAGCTGTCCTCGGTCGCGATTAACCTGGAGGCCGCAGGCGATGTGATCTCGAAAAACCTGCTGGGGATGGCGCATAAGGTGCATGACAAGGGGCTGAAATTCTCGCCTCAGGGTTGGCGCGAACTATGCGATTTCCATGATCGGGTACTGTCGAATGTGCAGCTGTCACTGAATGTTCTGATGACCAACAGCGTTGATGCGGCGCGCCAGCTGGTCGAGGAAAAGGAAGCTGTGCGTGACGTTGAGCAAGAATTGCAGCGCCGCCATCTGGAACGCTTGCGCAAAGGCACCACCGAAAGCATCGAGACCAGCAATATCCATCAGGAAACCCTGCGGGCGCTGAAACAGATCAATACTGCCGTGTCGATGGTCGCCTATTCCATCCTGCGCGACACCGGCGAACTGCTGTCCAGCCGACTGGCCGACAATAACGAAGAGCACGGGTAATCGGGCAAGCCCCCCTTGCCCGACTATATATCAGGCAGCCATTGCAGGGCGCGAAACGCTACGCCGTAACAAGCTTAGTCCAATGATAAACAACATTGCGTTGAACATGGGAAATCCCGACTGTTCAAGCGAAACCACCCCCGTGCCGGTGTAAAACAGACCCGTCGCAAGGTCGATCACCTGAATGGCAATCATTCCATCCGCCCATATCCGGTAACGCACGGGGTCGCTGGCAATCACGAACATCCCGACACCATAAACCAGAAAGCGCCCGGCCAGCATCGCCAGAGGGTAATTGATGTCCTGCCCGATCTCGCTAAGCCCCTGCCACGCAATAAAGAACTGCGGGGCGAACAGGTATAGCGCGCCCAGCACCAGCTGGACCACACCGATGAAATAACAGAGAGCCTTGAAGTACGTCATATCTTGTGCCTTTTTGCTTGAAACATTCTTGAAAGGCAGACATATTTCCATAACTTCCTTTTGGGAAGTAGTTACCTATATGAAAGTGACTATCTGATATGGACGCTATGGAACCCGGTGTTGATTGCACCCCCGACTGCCCCGTCAAACTGTCCGCCGATATATTATCCGGCAAATGGACCACGCTGATCATTCGCGAATTGCTGGCAGGCACACGGCGCTATTCGCAACTGCAATATGCATTGCTGGGGGTCAGCCCGAAAATCCTTGCGGCGCGGTTGCGGATGCTCCAAGCCGAGGGGCTGGTTACACGCAAAGTCTACCCGACCGTGCCACCAAAAACCGAATACACATTGACCGATCTGGGTCGAGAAGCGGAACAGGTGATCCGCGCCATGGCCGAATTCGGCAGTTTGCTGGCGGCGCGGGAAAGCACAACACCATGACCATCCCGATCCTGATCCTCGCTGCCGGTGCCTCGACCCGTATGAAGGGCCGCGACAAGCTGTTGGAAGATGTCCACGGCCGCCCCCTGCTACGCCATGTCACCCGCCGCGCCGTGGCAACGGGCTGTCCGGTGATGGTGGCTTTGCCCGCGGGCAACCAGACCCGCCGCAAACTGCTTGAGGGGCTGGGTGTCACCATTCTGGAGGTCATGGATGCTGAAAGTGGTATGGCAGCATCCTTGCGCGCGGGTCTGGGGGCATTGCCGGTTGAGGCCACAGGATTGCTTGTCGCGCTGGCCGATATGCCCGATGTCAACACTGATGATTATTTATGCCTTATCAATGTGTTCCTGAATGATCTTGAAGCTAATATTCACCGTGCAGCCAGTGCTGATGGCATCGCCGGAAACCCCGTTCTGTTGCCCCGCTGGGCATTAACGGACCCAAGCGTTTTCACTGGTGATGCGGGTGCCCGCCATCTATTGCGCCAACATGCCGAACGGGTGCGATTGGTGCCCCTGCCCGACACCCACGCAATCACCGATCTGGATACACCACAGGATTGGGCCGCATGGCGCAGCCAGAACTAAGCATTTTCCTTGTTGATCACCACCAGCGGCATCTGGCAAAATCCCTGCGCCGGAATATCCAGTGCGGCGTTGTATTTGCTCGACATGTTCTGGAATGCGATCAGGCCGCATAACTCGGCCAGAGTATCTTCATCAAAGTACATCTTTAGCCGGTCCATCAGATCCGCAGTAACATCTTGATCAGAATAGGTTATCGCCTCGGTTAATTCCAGCGCCAGACGTTCGCGGACGTCAAACAGATCGCTATCCTTCCAGCCAGCCAGGTGCGCCACCTTTTCCTCGCTAACCCCGCGTTTCATCAAGGTTGTGGCGTTGATATCGACGCAGAATTCGCAATGGTTGATCTGCGACACCCGCACTGTCACCAGGGACCGCAACGCCGGATCAATCCGCCCTTTACGCCGGTTCAGCGCACCATACAGCAGCGCCACCCCGATAAACACCGAAGGCGAGCGCGCCCAGAGCATTCCCGGCTCCAACACCTTGCCGTATGTCTTTTTCTGCTTCCAGAAAAACAGCCGGATATACCACGGGTAATCAGAAACGGGTTTGGGCGGGATGAACATATTTCACACCTTGATATCGTTGGGCCGCGCGCCCTTTACCCGCCCTGTTTTTCAGCACAGAGTGCATAGGTCAACGGGACAAATTGGCCCGCTGAATAGTCGCAATAACAAAGGCTTACAGCGCCGCCAGCTGATCCTTCAACTTCTGTGCAATTTCAACAAAGCGTAGTGCCTCGGGGCCTTCCGGCATCGCCCGCACAATTGGCGTGCCGCTATCGGACGTTTCGCGCAACACCCGCGTTAAAGGCAGCGCGCCCAGAAACGGGATGCCCTGGGCCTTGGCCTCGGCCTCGCCGCCACCGTGGCCGAACACGTCGTCTTCGTTGCCGCAGGATGTGCAGATATGGGTCGACATGTTTTCCACCAACCCCAGAACCGGCGTTTCGGTTTGATGGAACATATCCAGCGCGCGACGGGCGTCGATCAGGGCCACGTCCTGCGGGGTGGTGACGATCACCGCGCCGGTGATCGGTGTTTTCTGGGTCAGGGTAATCTGCACATCGCCCGTGCCCGGCGGCAGATCGACAATCAGCACATCCAGCGGCGCCCAGGCCACATCGTGCAGCATCTGTTGCAAAGCCCCCGCAAGGATCGGCCCGCGCCAGACCAGCGCGCGGTTTTCCTCCATCAGGAACCCCACCGACATCACCTTGACCCCGTGCGCGGCAATCGGGATCAGCCGTTCATTCATCGCCACGGGCCGCCCGTTACTGCCCATCAGTTTGGGCTGTGAAGGGCCATAGATATCGGCGTCCAATATCCCCACCTTCAGCCCCAGATCGGCCAGCGCCAATGCCAGATTGGCCGAAACCGTCGATTTTCCAACCCCGCCTTTGCCCGAGCCAACGGCGATGATGTGTTTCACCCCCTCGACCTGCTCTGGCGGTGGTGGCGCGCGATGCGCAGACAGGTCAGGTGGTGCATCATCCTTGCGCTCGGCGGTCAGCAACACGGATGCATTTTCCACTCCGTCCAGTGCCGCAATCACGGCTTCTACCTGATCGCGCACCGGTATCATCGCCTGCGCATCCTGCGCCAGAACATCCAGCACCAGTTGCACATGGCCCGCCTCCACTTTCAGCGCCCGCACCACGTCGGCCGTGATCAGATCCTGCCCTGTGCGCGGGTGGTTGATACCGGCCAACAGGCCTTTGATTTCTTCAGTGGTGACGGACATGCAGCGTTCCTTTTGAAACAGGTGAATTCGATATCCTCTATCAAATCCTTCCCGCGTCAATCGTCAACCACCGGATTTAGGCCAAAGGGGGTGCGACAACCTGCCACACCTGCCATTTCTGCCAACACCCTGACAATTTGTCACCATCAATGGCCCCTGAAATTCCTCATCACGCGACTAATTACAAAATAGCACCGGACATTCTGTCAGGTTAAAACTCCGCAAAACACCGTCTAACATCTTATTATCATTAATTTATTTAATTTTTTACTGCGACAATATGGTAATCAAAGAGTCGAAACGGGGGGCAACCGGATCAGGCAGCAGGAAAACCGGCTGAAAGATCACAGTCCGCCCCGTGCATTGAAAAATGGGGGAAATATGCAGTATCGGACTCTATTTTTGACATTGGCAATCGCCGGACAGATGGCAGCAGCACTTCCCGCTGCGGCCCAGTTCATTGCCGGGGTCAAGCCATCGCAACGGCCCGAAGGCGCGCCGGTTATTACAGAATTCCAAAAGGATGGCGCGTGGTATTCCAAAGCGCTGACAGGGGTAATCCCGCCCTACCCGGCCAGCCTGCGCTTTCTCGAGGATCAGGGGGCGTGGTTCACCCCGTTCATCCATCCCGGGATGCTTGATCCATATGACATTCGCGGCTGGCACAAACAGGAATGAGCCTGCGAATTTCCATCCTTTCACCAGTTTCCGGGACACCCCGGGGAAGCGGCGCACGTTAACAGTAATTCAACTGCAACATGGCGCCAATTATCTAAAGAGGAGCTTAAAGTATGACAAAAACGGTAAAATCAACTTTGGCAGCCATCTTGTGTTCGGGGTCTCTTATTGCGGGCGCAGCTGTTGCTGACACGCAAACAGGGATGTCGGGCATGGATGGCATGTCAGGTATGAACGGCATGTCAGGTATGAACGGCATGTCAGGTATGAACGGTATGTCCGGTATGAACGGTATGTCAGGCATGAACGGTATGTCGGGCATGAACGGAATGTCGGGCATGAACGGGATGTCAGGCATGAATGGCATGTCGGGCATGAACGGAATGTCGGGCATGGACGGCATGTCAGGGATGTCCGGCAACGGCGGCTCTAATTGGGTCTGCACCCAATGGAGCTATGGCGGAATGTCCGGCATGAGCGGCATGTCAGGGATGTCCGGCATGGGTGGCATGAACGGAATGTCGGGCATGAACGGAATGTCAGGCATGAATGGCATGTCGGGCATGAACGGTATGTCGGGCATGGACGGTATGTCGGGCATGGACGGCATGTCAGGTATGAACGGTATGTCAGGCATGGACGGCATGTCAGGTATGAACGGTATGTCAGGCATGAACGGCATGTCCGGTATGAACGGTATG
>WFNH01000058.1 GCA_015488685.1 Marinosulfonomonas sp. | reverse complement strand
AGCCCTGCTAAAACCTGCCCAGCGGCTACTGTTGCGCCTACTCGGAAATCAACAAAGACAACGACAAGTCCGGTTTTATCGTCAGATACTGAAAGATCCGCCACTAAAAGGATTGAAAGAACAAAGTTGGAACCAATGCCGGCAGGAATGTTACGGGAAGCACCGGCAGCTAAAACGGAACCAGCTCCACAGCCGGCAAAGGTCATTCCTCTTGATATAATGGCCACCAGAACAAGTACTAAGGATTCAGTATCGCCGGAATTGCGAGACGCATTTGAATTCTCGGGTGTGCCGACCGCCCATTCCCATCATACAGGCCTAACGCTTTCGCATCACGGTTCGGTTTCGACGCAGCCCGACATCCCGCGTCATGTGGCGCGGCAATTGGCGAATGTGGCGCGGCACATGCCCGAACGGCCAGTGGAATTAACCTTGCATCCGGATGATCTGGGTCGGGTTCGTCTAACGTTTACCCTGAAAGACGGGGGCATCAATGTTGCTGTCTTGGCCGAGCGGGGCGAAACAATGGACCTGATGCGTCGCCATATTGAAACGCTGGCACAAGAATTTCACGATATGGGGTATGCAGATGTCGGATTCCAGTTTTCTCAGCATAGCCAAGAGGATGCCAAGGGGAACAATAATGCGCACGCCCCACAATCACCGATACTTGTCGCATTGCCGGAAATAGAAAGCAGAACACCTGCCAAGCTATCGCTGGAACCTTCAACCGGCCTTGATCTACGTCTTTGAAAGGAAATGATTAATGCAAGTAACCACCGCAAATCAACCCCAGGCAGCAGCTCAAACCCAGAATGCGGATACCGGTAAAAAACCGGCCAGTTCGGATTATGACGTTTTTCTGAAGCTGCTAACCGCACAGATCAAGAACCAGGATCCATTAAGCCCAATGAAGTCGGATGATTTTTCCAGCCAGTTGGCGCAGTTTTCCGGGGTCGAGCAGCAAGTGAAAACCAACGATCTGCTGCAATCACTCGGCGCCCAGATGAGCTTGATGGGTATGGGGCAAATGGCCAGTTGGATCGGGTTAGAAGGCCGCGCTGCAGCCCCTGCCAATTTTGACGGCAGCCCTGTCACCATTTACCCCGCTCCGGCGGCCTCTGCGGACCATGCGATATTGCTAGTAAAAAATACCAACGGGGATGTGGTTCAGCGGCAGGATTTTACTCCGTCGACAGGTAAAATCCAGTGGGCAGGTGTAAATGGTGACGGTACGGCCTTTGCAAACGGCCTGTATTCGTTCGAGGTAGAAAGCTATAAGGGGGATGAGTTGATTTCCACATCCAAGGCCGAGGTATATTCAAAAATAGTTGAAGCCAAAAGCCGGAACGGGGAAACAATTCTGGTGCTTTCCGGCGGGATCGAGGTGCCGTCTTCGGCTGTATCCGGCCTGCGTGACCCGGTTTAGGGCATTATCGCCCACGCAAGAAGGAACCCCGTCCAAGCTGTTGCAGCCCCTAAAAATATATAAATTGCTGGCCTCCAAGGGGATGTCGTTTGCGGTTTTGCGGGTGGTTGTGAATGGTGAATCAAGGCAGCTTCGGCCATTTTGGGCAGTTCCGGCCCGAACCGCGCCAAGACCCGCGCGGTTTTAATTAAATCCTGCATCATGGCGCGGGGGCCAAGGTTGGATTTGATGTAATCCTCGACCACGGGCCGCGCCACTTCCCAGATGTTGATATAGGGGTCCAGCGATCGCGCCACGCCTTCGACCACGACCATCGTGCGTTGCAGCAGGATCAACTCGGTGCGGGTTTCCATGCCGAAACGTTCGGTTACCTCGAACAGATAATGAAACAGCCGCCCCATTGAAATCTGCGAGGCATCCATGCCGAAAATCGGCTCGCCCACAGCCCGCAAGGCCGAGGCAAATTCATCAACATCACGATCGGCGGGAACATAGCCTGCCTCGAAATGCACTTCGGCAACGCGTTTGTAATCGCGCCGGATAAAGCCGATCAGGATTTCGGCATAAACACGGCGGGTGTATTCATCAATACGACCCATGATTCCGAAATCATAGGCAATAATATCGCCATTGGCGGCAACCTTCATATTGCCCTGATGCATGTCGGCATGGAAAAATCCGTCGCGCAAGGCATGGCTGAGGAACAGTTGCAACACGCGCTGGGCCAGTGCCACGCGGTCATGCCCTGCGGCGTCCAGTGCATCATTATCCCCCAACGGCAACCCGTCGGCCCAGCCCAGTGTCATCACCCGGCGGCTGGAAAATTCCCAGTTGGCCAGCGGAACCTGGAACTTTTCGTCGTTCTTGGTGTTCTCGGCAAATTCCGACGCGGCCGAGGCTTCGCTGCGCAAATCCAGCTCGCTCATCACACCGTGGTCGAAATGCTCGATCACATCCCGCGGCCTTAGGCGGCGCGAGGATGGCGACAGGAATTCGATCACGGAGGCGGCAAAATAAAAGGCGTCGATATCCTTGCGAAAGGCGCGTTCGATATTCGGGCGCAGCACCTTTACGGCTACTTCTTCACCAGTGCTGATAAGCCGCGCATGATGCACCTGCGCAATCGAAGCGGCAGCGACCGCATCGCTGAATTCGCTGTAAATATCGTCCGCAGGTTTTCCCAGCTCTTCTTCGACAGTGGCCTTGGCCACATCTGTTGGAAACGGTGGCAGTTTGTCCTGTAGCACCCGCAGTTGCGTCGCCAGATCACCGCCCACCAGATCGGGGCGGGTCGAAAGAACCTGACCGAATTTGATATAGGCCGGCCCCAGTGCATTCAGCGCCCGCGTAACAGGCGGCATGTTGGGATCGCCCTTCAGGCCCGCCCAGCGCATGGTCCAGCCAAACACCCGCACCACGACACGGATCGGGGTGGGCGCATCCATTTCATTCAGCACCACACCCAAGGCGCCGGTGCGCTCGAACGTGGCCGCTGTGCGGATCAGCCGCCAGATATTGTGAGGTCCGCGCATCTGCTAGATTTTCCACCCGGAATGAAGCGCTGCGATGCCCATCGACATATTGCGGTATTTTACATTGTCAAATCCGGCCTCGCGGATCATTTGGGCAAAGGTTTCCTGATCGGGAAACTTGCGGATGGATTCGACCAGATACTGATAACTGTCGCGGTCATTAGCAATCAACTGACCCAGACGCGGGATGATGTTAAAGGAATAGAGGTCGTAAACCTTTTGCATCATGTCATTGGGGATTTGACTGAATTCCAGCACCATCAACCGCCCGCCGGGGCGCAACACGCGGAAAGCCTCAGACAGGGCGTCGGCAATGCGGGTTACGTTCCTGATGCCGAATGAAATGGTGTAAACGTCAAAGGTGTTGTCCTTGAACGGCAGCGCCATCGCGTCACCCACGACCCAATCCAGTTGGTCCGCCAGTTGTGCGGCCTCGGCCCGTTTGGCACCCTCGACCAGCATCGGTTCGGTCAGGTCCAGCACTGTGGCATGTGCCCGTCCGGCCCGTTTCAGAAAGCGAAAGGATATATCGCCGGTTCCACCAGCCACATCCAGCAGTTTCTGACCCGCCCGCGGGGCCAGCCAATCCATCATCGCGTCTTTCCAGATACGGTGGATGCCCATCGACATGGCGTCATTCATCACATCGTATTTGCTGGCGACATTGGAAAACACGCCGTGAACCATTCCGGCCTTGTCATCCTCGGCGACGGTCTGGAAACCGAAGTGGGTGGTTTTTTCGTTGCTGTTGCTCATTGTCGGATCATCCTTGATACTTGACCCCCTTATAATACCCTTGTCGCCCGATACAATGAGACGGAGCCGCATATGCCTGAATTACCCGAAGTCGAGACAGTCCGTCGCGGGCTGATCCCCGTGATGGAGGGCAAACAGATCATTCGTGCGCAGGTGCGCCGCCCTGATCTGCGCTGGCCGTTTCCCGACGGGATGGAACAGCGGTTGACGGGCAAGCGGGTGGAACGGCTGCGGCGGCGATCGAAATATATTCTGGCCGATCTGGATTCGGGGGAAACCCTGTTGATCCATCTGGGCATGTCGGGGCGGATGTTGATTTCCAAAGGCGATCATCCCGACATCCAAAAACACGACCATGTTGTGTTTCATATGCAGGACGATGCCCGCGTGGTGTTCAACGATACACGCCGCTTCGGGGCGATGGATCTGGTGGCCACCGAACAGGCCGAAGGGCACAAACTGCTGGCCAGCCTGGGGCCGGAGCCATTGGGCAACAGCTTTGACGAAGCTTATCTGCTGGACCGGTTAAAAGGCAGGAACAGCCCGATTAAAACCGCGCTTCTGGACCAGAAAATCGTTTCGGGTCTGGGCAATATCTATGTCTGCGAAGTGCTGTTGCGGACAGGGATTTCCCCGACGCGCAAGGCGGGGCAGCTATCGGAAATGAGGGTGCGATCCCTAGTGCCGGCCATCCGAGATGTGTTGAATGAAGCCATCGAATCGGGTGGATCATCCCTCAAGGATTATCGTCAGACCGATGGCGAACTGGGATATTTTCAACACAGCTTTCGCGCTTACGGGCGCGAGGGGGAACCCTGTGTAACCAAGGGCTGTAACGGTAAAATCCGGCGAATCACGCAAGGGGGACGCTCAACTTTCTATTGTGCGCAATGCCAAAGATAACTTGAACCCTTGGTCAGAAATGCTAGGGAATCGTTCCTAACAGAAACAACTTGGCATGATTCCATGGCTTACGAGACCCTAATCGTCGAAACCGAAGACCACGTTGCCCTTATCAAACTGAACCGCCCCGAAGCGTTGAATGCGCTGAACTCCCAACTGCTGGGGGAATTGGCGGATGCGTTGAAGGCTGCGGATGAAAACGAAAAGGTGCGCTGCATTGTCATCACCGGATCGGAAAAGGCATTTGCCGCCGGGGCCGACATCAAGGAAATGGCCGACAAAAGCTTTGTCGATATGTTCATGTCCGATTTCTTTGGCACCGAAACCGAACAGTTACTGAAAATGCGCAAACCCGTGATTGCCGCTGTGGCAGGGTATGCGCTGGGCGGTGGCTGTGAATTGGCGATGATGTGTGACTTCATCCTTGCAGCGGACAATGCGAAATTCGGCCAGCCCGAAATCAATCTGGGCGTGGTCGCCGGTATCGGCGGCACCCAGCGGTTGACGCGGTTCGTGGGTAAATCCAAATCCATGGAAATGCACCTGACGGGCCGTTTTATGGATGCGGCCGAGGCTGAAAGCTCGGGCCTGGTCAGCCGCGTGGTGCCTGCGAAAAAGCTGATGGACGAGGCAATGGCCGCAGCGCAAAAGATTGCCGAAAAATCCCTGCTGACGACAATGGCTGTCAAAGAGGCCGTGAACCGGTCTTATGAAACAAGCCTGCGCGAAGGGCTGCTGTTTGAACGCCGCCTGTTCCATTCGCTGTTCGCCACCGAGGATCAGTCAGAAGGTATGAACGCCTTTCTGGAAAAGCGCGAGGCACAGTTCCGCGGCAAATAGGGCGGGTTGAAATTTGGCCTTTCAATTTGGGTGATTCTATCCTATTAGGCCGCGATACATGCGTGAGAGGCCCGCTTTGGCCGGAACGACCGGTTATAAACTCGGACGGGGCTTTTTGCGCGAACGAAATAGTAAACTGACCCCTGAAAGGGAAACCGACACATGGCAAATTCGCCCCAAGCAAAGAAACGCGCCCGCCAGAACGAGCGCCGTTATGAAATCAACAAAGCCCGCCGTACGCGCGTTCGCACCTTCCTGCGCAAAGTAGAAGAAGCCATCGAAAGCGGCGATAAAGAAGCAGCGCAGGCTGCCCTTCGCGCGGCACAGCCGGAGCTGATGCGCGGTGTTTCCCGCGGCATTTTTCACAAGAACACAGTAGCGCGCAAAATGTCGCGCCTGTCGTCGCGGGTAAAGGCTTTGGGGTAATCCGCCGATTCTTTACAATTGAAAGGACGCAAGCCTCGGGTTTGCGTCCTTTTGTGTTTTCCAAAGGACACTGTTTCACCGGATTTATTGGAAAAAATATCACCACAACAGATTCGATTTAACAATCTTTGAGTCAAGACAGAAGTTCTGTTGCGTGGTCCCGTTTGACCTTGCTAGCTTACCCAAGCGATTCACATCGTCTTGGGGGGACATGCAACCCGGCAAGCCTTGGAAAACGGAAAGCGCAGAGGCCTGATTGCTCAGGATCATGCGCTGAACAATCCGCAAACAGGGCGTTTGGTTGATGTTCGGATTTCTGGCCGTATGCAGGCTGAGGGATGCCGGAGCGAAGGTGCCGGACCGATCGGTATTATGATTGGTCTTTGGTGCCGGACATGTCCAGTAAACGCACCGCTATGTGCACCGTTTATTCGGTGTATCGGCCTGTGGGCTGTGCGGTAGCAATGGCGGTTTGTGAGGGGCACGTAGCTTCGGGTGGGTTGGCAGAAATGCCGTCTCTTGTCCGGTTTGGCAGTTAGAGTTTTGAAAACGGGTAATACAGAATGACGGATGAGTTGTGGGGCCAGGTACGACAGAAGCTACAAGAATCGGTGGGGGCAAATAACTATTCAACCTGGATCGAGCCGCTGGTGTTTTCTAGTCTGCAAGATGGCGTTGCCACCTTTGCCGTGCCGACCCAGTTTATTGGCGATTGGGTGCGTCGCAATTTTGCCGACCAGATCAAACATCTGATGACCACTGCGGGTTCCGCTGTGACGCGCATCGAATTTGCCGTGTCCAAGCGTGCGCCTGCAAAACAGGCCGCAACCGCAAAAACATCCGCGCCAAAACCCGCAGGTGAGCTGCCCGGCGCCCCGCTGGACGCGCGCTTTACCTTTGACAGTTTCGTTGTCGGCAAGCCGAATGAGCTGGCCCATGCCGCCGCCAAACGTGTGGCCGAAGGTGGCCCGGTCAGCTTTAACCCGCTGTTCCTCTATGGGGGCGTCGGTCTGGGCAAAACCCACCTGATGCACGCCATCGCCCATGAACTGAAAACTCGCCGCCCCGATCTGAACGTGGTTTATCTGTCGGCGGAACAATTCATGTATCGCTTTGTGCAGGCCCTGCGTGAACGCAAGATGATGGATTTCAAACAGCTGTTCCGCTCGGTCGATGTGCTGATGGTGGACGATGTGCAATTTATCGCCGGCAAGGACAGCACACAGGAAGAATTCTTTCACACCTTCAACGCGCTGGTGGATCAGAACAAACAGATCATCATTTCCGCCGATCGCGCGCCGGGTGAAATCAAGGGGCTTGAGGAACGGATCAAATCGCGTCTGCAATCCGGTCTGGTGGTCGATCTGCACCCGACTGATTACGAACTGCGCCTTGGCATCCTGCAAACCAAGGTTGACGCCTATCGCGCCAAGAATGACGATCTGGTGATGTCCGACGGGGTGCTGGAATTTCTGGCGCATCGCATTTCCACCAACGTCCGTGTGCTGGAAGGGGCGCTGACCCGTCTGTTCGCCTTTGCCTCGCTTGTGGGTCGCGAAATCACGCTGGAACTGGCGCAGGATTGTCTGGCCGATGTGCTGCGGGCTTCGGATCGCAAAATCACCATCGAGGAAATCCAGCGCAAGGTCAGCGAACATTACAACATCCGTTTTAGTGACCTGATTGGCCCGCGCCGGATGCGCAATCTGGCCCGCCCGCGTCAAATCGCAATGTATCTGGCGAAAAAGCTGACATCGCGGTCCCTGCCCGAGATCGGGCGCCGCTTTGGCGGGCGCGATCACACCACGGTTATGCACGGTGTTCGCAAGATCGAAGAGCTAAAGGCGCTGGATAGCCAGATTTCCGACGATCTGGACCTGTTAAGGCGCGCATTAGAGGCCTAAACGCTTGACGCGCAGGCCAATACGGCTGACATTCCAACAAAAGACTTGAGCGGGGCACGAAATCAGGTAATTTCGTCGCCCCGATACCCTGTAGGAGCGATGGGAATGAAAATCAGTATCGAGCGCGCAGACCTGCTAAAGGCTGTCGCACAGGCGCAATCTGTTGTTGAGCGGCGCAACACCATTCCGATCCTTGCAAATGTGCTGATCGAGGCCGAAGGCGAAACCGTCAGTTTCCGCGCCACCGATCTGGATATCGAGGTGGTGGACAAAATCGCCGGTCAGGTCGAACGCGCCGGGGCCACCACGGTTTCTGCCGTGATGCTGCACGAAATCGTGCGCAAACTGCCGGACGGGGCATTGGTACAATTGACCGATGACAGCACCTCGGGCCGTTTGACGATCGAGGCGGGGCGCTCGAATTTCTCGCTGGCGACTTTGCCTAAAGAAGATTTCCCCGTGATGGCATCGTCCGAATATGCCGCCAACTTCTCGGCCAAGGCCGATGTTCTGCGCCGGTTGTTCGACAAAACCAAATTCGCCATTTCCACCGAAGAAACCCGTTACTATCTGAACGGCGTCTATATGCACGTGGCCGATGCCGAAGGCGGCAAGGTGCTGCGCTGTGTGGCCACTGATGGCCACCGTTTGGCCCGTGTCGATGCCGACTTGCCCGAGGGTGCCGCCGATATGGTGGGCGTGATCGTGCCGCGCAAAACCGTGAACGAAATGCGCAAACTGCTGGAAGACGACGACGTGCAAATCGCCGTGTCCGTATCGGAAACCAAGGTGCGCTTTGCCACGCCGGGCATCACCCTGACCTCCAAGGTGATCGACGGCACATTCCCCGATTACACCCGTGTTATCCCCACCGGCAACACCAAGAAACTGGAAGTGGACGCCGCCGAATTCGCCAAAGCGGTTGATCGTGTGGCTACTGTTTCATCCGAACGCTCGCGCGCCGTGAAACTGTCACTGGACGAAGACCGTCTGGTCCTGTCCGTCAACGCGCCAGACAGCGGTGCCGCCGAGGAAGAACTGGCTGTGGCCTATGGGGACGAGCCGCTGGAGATTGGCTTTAACGCGAAATACCTGCTGGAAATCGCTTCGCAGGTTGATCGCGAAAATGCTGTGTTTATGTTTAATTCTTCCGGTGACCCGACCTTGATGCGCGAGGGAAATGATACCTCGGCCGTCTATGTCGTGATGCCGATGCGCGTTTGACAGAGCTGCGTGTAAAAGAGCTTAAGCTCTCGCATTTCCGTTCGCACAAGGCGCTGGTTCTGGCGCTGGATGTGCGGCCCGTGGCGATCTACGGGCCGAACGGTGCGGGCAAAACCAACATTCTGGAAGCGGTGTCGATGCTGTCGCCCGGTCGTGGCCTGCGCCGCGCCACCGCCGATGAAATGACCCGCAAGCCCGAGGCGCTAGGCTGGAAGATCACTGCAACACTGCAAAGCCTGCACCAGATGCACGAGGTTGAAACATGGTCCGAGGGCGGGGCATCGCGCAACGTGCGGATTGACGGCAAAACCGCACCGCAAGTGGCGCTGGGCCGCATTGCGCGGGTGCTGTGGCTGGTGCCGTCAATGGACCGGCTGTGGACTGAAGGGGCCGAGGGGCGGCGGCGGTTTCTGGACCGCATGACGATGAGTTTCGAGCCATTCCACGCCGAGGCCGTTCTGACCTATGAAAAAGCCATGCGCGAACGCAACCGACTGCTGAAGGACGGGCAGCGCGATGCGGGCTGGTACGCCGCGTTAGAGACGCAAATGGCCCGTGCAGGGGCCGAAATCCACGCCAACCGGATGGCCGCGCTGGAACAGTTGGTATCCGCACAGGCAATGGCCGAAACATCCTTTCCCACAGCCACCTTGACCCTGATCCACCCCGAAGGCTCGGACGCGTTGATGGACGAAACATCGCTGCTGGATGCTTTCGCCCAAAGCCGCCCGCGCGACCTGATGGCAGGCCGCACCCTGACCGGCCCGCACCGCGCCGACCTGTTTGCCGAATACACCGCCAAGGGCGTGCCCGCGCGTGATTGCTCCACCGGCGAGCAAAAGGCGCTGCTGGTGTCTCTGATCCTTGCCAACGCGCGGGCGCTAAAGGCACAGGTGGGCGCCCCGCCAATCCTGCTGCTGGACGAAGTCGCCGCCCATCTGGACGCCGACCGCCGCGCCGCGTTGTACGACGAAATCTGCGCCTTGGGCGCGCAAGCATGGATGACAGGCACCGGCGCGGAACTGTTCACGGCGCTGGGGGATCGGGCGATGTATCTGCAAGTGACCGATGAAAATGCAATCTCGGCTGTGACGCGCATTTCCACCCCCTAAATCTTGTGTCTGGCCGGTAAACCCCGTATAAATCAGCCAAACGAACAAGGATTGCGCGTATGGCTGACGACAATAAGAATCCCGAAGAATATGGTGCGGATTCTATCAAGGTTCTCAAAGGGTTAGAAGCGGTTCGCAAACGCCCGGGGATGTATATCGGGGATACCGATGATGGCTCGGGCCTGCACCATATGGTGTACGAAGTCGTGGACAACGGCATTGACGAGGCCTTGGCAGGTCACGCCGACGCCGTAACCGTTATCATCCACGCGGATTCCAGCGTATCGGTTAGCGATAATGGCCGCGGGATTCCGGTGGGAATTCACGAGGAAGAAGGCGTTTCGGCGGCCGAGGTTATCATGACCCAGTTGCACGCTGGCGGTAAATTCGACAGCAATTCCTACAAAATCTCGGGCGGGCTGCACGGGGTTGGCGTGTCTGTGGTGAACGCCCTGTCCGAATGGCTGGAATTGCGCATCTGGCGTGACGGCAAGGAGCACGTTGCGCGATTTGAACATGGCGACACGGTTGAATCACTAAAGGTGGTTGGCGATTGCGGTGATCGCACCGGCACCGAAGTGCGTTTCATGGCCTCGACCGAGACGTTTTCAAATCTGGAGTACAATTTCCATACGCTGGAAAACCGTCTGCGCGAACTGGCGTTCCTGAATTCCGGCGTGCGGATTATACTGACCGATGAACGTCCTGCGGAGCCACTAAAGGCGGATCTGTTTTACGAAGGCGGCGTTAGTGAATTCGTGCGCTATCTGGATCGTTCCAAATCGGGTATGTTGCCTGACCCCATTTCGTTCAAAGGCGAAAAAGACGGTATCACCGTCGAGGTGGCAATGTGGTGGAATGACAGCTATCATGAAAACGTACTGCCCTTTACCAACAACATTCCGCAGCGCGATGGTGGCACCCATTTGGCGGGTTTTCGTGGTGCGCTGACTCGCACGATCAATAATTACGCTGCGTCTAGTGGTATCGCGAAAAAAGAAAAGATTTCCTTTACCGGCGATGATGCCCGCGAGGGGCTAACCTGTGTGTTGTCGGTCAAAGTGCCTGACCCCAAGTTTTCTAGCCAGACCAAGGATAAATTGGTGTCCTCCGAGGTCCGGCCTGTGGTGGAAAGCCTTGTAAATGAAAAGCTGAGCGAATGGTTCGAGGAAAACCCTAACGAGGCCAAGATGATCGTTAGCAAAATCCTTGAAGCCGCCCACGCCCGCGAGGCTGCCCGCAAGGCCCGTGAACTGACCCGTCGCAAAACCGCGATGGATGTGAATTTTCTGGCTGGCAAGCTGAAGGATTGTTCCGAAAAAGACCCCTCCAAGACCGAAATCTTTCTGGTGGAAGGGGACAGCGCCGGTGGGTCGGCGCAAACCGGACGTGACCGGCAGACACAGGCGATCCTGCCGCTAAAAGGTAAAATCCTGAACGTCGAGCGGGCGCGGTTTGACCGGATGCTGGCGTCGCAGGAAATCGGCAATCTGGTGATGGCGCTGGGTACCGGCATTGGCCGCGATGAATTCGACATCTCCAAACTGCGCTACCACAAGATCGTGATCATGACCGATGCCGATGTTGACGGCGCGCATATCCGCACCTTGCTGCTGACATTTTTCTTCCGGCAAATGCCCGAACTGATCGAGGGTGGCTACCTCTATATCGCCCAACCACCGCTATATAAGGTCAGCCGTGGCAAATCCGAGGTGTATCTGAAAGATCAGGCCTCGCTTGAGGATTACCTGATCGAAATGGGCGTTGATGGCGCCACTTTGCGTCTGGAGTCAGGCGAGGAAATCATCGGTCAGGATCTGGTCCGCGTGATCAACGAGGCCCGACAGGTCCGCCGCATTCTGGATGCTTTTCCGACGCTTTACCCGCGTCACATTCTGGAACAGACCGCAATCGCCGGTGGCTTTGTCGCCGGACAGGCCGACGCCGATCTGCAAGGCGTGGCCGATGCGGTTGCCACCCGTCTGGACCTGATCGCCGAAGAATACGAACGCGGCTGGCAGGGGCGCCCGACGCAGGATCACGGCATCCGCCTGACCCGCATGTTGCGCGGCGTGGACGAGGTGCGCACATTGGACGGTCGCGTGCTGCGCTCGGGCGAGGCGCGCAAGCTGGGGTCGATGACCGAAACCCTGCAAGAGGTCTATTCCAAACCCGCCAAACTGGTTCGCAAGGATCGCGAAATACCGATTTTCGGCCCGATCGACCTGCTGAATGCCATTCTGGCCGAGGGTGAAAAAGGCCTGTCGCTGCAACGCTACAAGGGCTTGGGTGAAATGAACCCCGATCAACTGTGGGAAACCACGCTGGATCCCGAAGCGCGGGTGCTGCTGCAAGTCAAGATCGACGATGTGGCCGAGGCCGACGATCTGTTCACCAAACTGATGGGCGACGTGGTAGAGCCGCGGCGCGAATTCATCCAGACCAACGCGCTGAATGTGGAAAATCTGGATTTTTAACGATCCTTTCCAACAGGAGGAACCCCCATGCCCAACGCCCTGATCGTCATCGACGTGCAAAATGATTTCTGTCCCGGCGGGGCGCTGGCAGTGGCCGAGGGGGATCAGATCATCCCGCAGATCAACGCGATGATGGGCGACTTTGACGCCACCATCCTGACGCAGGACTGGCACCCGCAGGGCCATTCATCCTTTGCCAGCAGCCACGCGGGCAAGGCACCGTTTGACATGATCGACATGCCCTATGGCGCGCAGGTGCTGTGGCCGGACCATTGCGTGCAGGGAACAAAAGGCGCAAATTTCCACGCCGATCTGAACACAGATGAGGCCGATATGATCATCCGCAAGGGCTATAATCCCGATATCGACAGCTACTCGGCTTTTTTTGAAAATGACCACAAAACCCCGACGGGGCTTGAGGGCTATCTGCGCACCCGTGGCATCACCACGCTTACAATGGTTGGCCTTGCCACCGATTTCTGCATGCATTTTTCCGCTGTGGACGCGGCGAAACTGGGCTTTGATGTGACGGTTCTGGAAGGGGCCTGTCGGGCCATTGATATGGATGGCAGCCTTGCCTCCGCCCGCGCCGCGATGCAGGATGCTGGCGTGAAACTGGAAAGCTGAAACATGGTCGATATTGCCACCCGCGTTTATAATCACAAATGGAAGATCGACCCGATCATCCGATCCCTGATCGACACGGATTTTTACAAATTGCTGATGTGCCAGTCGGTGTTTCGCAACAAGCCTGACACCAATGTCACCTTTTCGCTGATCAACCGTTCCAAACACATCCGCCTTGCCGATCTGATCGACGAAGGCGAGTTGCGCGAGCAGTTGGACCATATCCGGTCGCTGTCGCTGTCGCGCGGCGAAAGCACATGGTTGCGCGGCAACATGTTCTACGGCAAACGCGCCATGTTCCGCCCCGATTTCATGGAGTGGTTCGAGGGTATGCGCCTGCCCCCCTACCATCTGGAAAAACGTGACGGGCAGTATGAACTGACGTTCGAGGGTAAATGGCACGAGGTCATGCTGTGGGAAATTCCGGCGCTGGCGGTGCTGATGGAGCTGCGATCCCGGGCGGTTTTGCACACAATGGGGCGGTTTGAATTGCAGGTGCTTTATGCACGCGGCATGGCCAAATTGTGGGAAAAGGTCGAAAAACTGCGCGGGTTGGATGGCCTGCGGCTTGCCGATTTCGGCACCCGTCGTAGGCACAGCTTTCTGTGGCAGGACTGGTGCGTTCAGGCGATGCACGAAGGGCTGGGGGAGCGATTCGTCGGCACCTCGAACTGTCTGATCGCCATGCGCCGCGATATCGAGGCGATTGGCACCAATGCCCATGAACTGCCGATGGTTTACGCCGCTTTGGCCAAAACGGACGAAGAACTGCGCCGCGCCCCTTATGATGTTTTGGCCGACTGGCATGAAGAGCATGACGGCAATCTGCGGATCATCTTGCCTGACACTTACGGCACCAAAGGCTTCCTTGAAAACGCGCCGGACTGGTTGGCGGGCTGGACCGGCATTCGCATCGACAGCGGTGATCCGGCCACAGGGGCCGAGATAGCGATTGATTGGTGGAAAAGCCGCGGCGAAGACCCGAGGGAAAAGATGGTGATCTTTTCGGACGGGCTGGACGTGAATAAAATTATCGAACTGCAAAACCAGTTCAAGGGCAGGGTCCGGCCATCATTCGGTTGGGGCACCCTGATGACCAACGATTTTCGCGGGCTGACGCCGGATGACGCACTGGCCCCGTTTTCGATTGTCTGCAAGGCAGTTGCGGCCAACGGGCGGCCAACGGTGAAATTGTCGGACAACCCGAACAAGGCGATGGGACCGGCGGATGAAATCGCCCGTTACAAACGGGTTTTCGGTGTGGGCGAGCAAGAGGCGCAAGAAGTGGTGGTTTAGGCTCCGTAGATCGGCTTGCCGTCCAGATACCGCTTGGCGATTTTCACAGCACGGTTGGTGTAGGTGATCAACGCCGGATCATTGGGTGCGTATCTTGGCATACACCAGCCACAGGATGCCAGTGCCCGAATTACGGTGAAAACAGGCACTAATGCGGCTGATTTTTCGTCCAACCCATAGCCTTCGCATAATGCCGCCGCCAGCTCGGATGCATTTGGAAAATCCCAGTTCTGCGACATGGCTACACCCAGATCATACAGGCGAAACCCAAAGGCTCCGTCGTCAAAATCTATCAGGCTAACGTTATCCCCTTGCACAAATACGTTCTCTCGCAAGGCATCTGCATGAATCAACCCGAAATCCGCTTCTTCCGAAAGCGCTTGTAATTTGCCCTGCAAATCGGCGCGGGCCTCTTGTAACAGGGCCATTTCCACCTGTGTTAGAGCCGCATTTTCCCAGAACCGACCCCACAGCGGCGACTCTCCCAACAACCCGTTCACATCTAGACGAGGCCGTTCAAACCAGTCGGGCAGGGACAATGTATCGCTGATCCGGTGCAACCGCGCCAGTTCTGTGCCAAGGGCATGATACAACTGTGCCTGCTTGTCCGTGTCCCATGAAAACGGCACCCCGCCTTCGCCCAATGGCGCGCCTTCGCTCCATGTCACCAGTGACGCGATCCGCCCAGCGTCCGCCACTGATGCAATCACATCCCCGTCGCGGGTTTGCAACGGGCAGGGCACGGCCATTCCGGCCTGCGCCAACCCCTGCGACCAGACCAGTTCCGAACGGATGGCCGCATTTGTCTGATAGCCTGGTCGGTGCAGACGCAAGGCAGCGCGGGTGCCATTTGGTCCGGCTACTTCGAACACAGCATTCTCGCGGTTCTTGATCAGGCGCGGGGTGCAGGCCGGCACGTCCCATGCCGCCAACGCGGCCTTTGCATAGGCGATGGCCTGCGCGTCGTTCATTTAAGCACCGCCGCAAAGGCATCATCCATCACCGACATCAACAGATCGACATTATCACGGGAAAACACGCAAGGCGGGCGGATTTTCAGGGCATTCTCGAACCGCCCAACAGTGCTAAGCAACACCCCGCGTTGGCGCATTTCATTCACCATCTGCAGGGCCAGATCACTGGCCGGTTGATCGTCCTGCATCAGTTCCACCCCGAAAAACAGCCCCGCGCCGCGCACATCGGCAATCACGTCGTATTTTCCGATCAGCGCTTGCAATTGTTCCAGCGCATACGCGCCCACATCACGGGCGTTATCAACCAGCCCTTCGTCCTCGATCACCTCGAACGTAGCCATCGCCGCCGCCGCGCTGACCGGATTGCCGCCGAAGGTGTTGAAGTATTTGAACACGTCCTGAAAAGCTTCTAACACATCGGGCCGTGTTACCGTCGCCGCCACCGGATGCCCGTTGGCCATGGGTTTGCCCAGTGTCACAATGTCCGGCGCAAAGCCCAACCGTTCATGCCCCCACCAGTGACTGCCCAGCCGACCGAAACCCGGTTGAACCTCGTCCGAAATGATCAAGCCACCGACCTTGCGCACCGCAGCAATGGCGCGGTCCAGAAAACCGCGTTCCAGCGTGGGGAAGCCCTCGTTGGCGAAATAGGGGCAGATGATCAGGGCGCAAACACCGTGGCCAGTGGCCTCCAATTCGGCAATAGCAGTCTCTATTCCAGCGCAAAACGCCTCGGCTTGCCCTGCGCGGGTACCCCCCACGGGCCGCAGGTTATCCGGTGCGGGCACTTGGCGAACGTGATCCGCATAGCCCCCGACAGGCACCTTTTTAGCGTTCAACTGGCTGACCGCAGCGGTGTTGCCGTGATAGGTGTTGTCGGTGCCGATGATGCCGGTTTTGCCTGTCACCGCCTGCGCCATCCGCAGGGCAACATCGTTGGCTTCGGAACCGGAATTGACCATGATCATTGACGTTAAATCATGCCTGAATTTTGCTGTCAGCCGTTCACCATATTCCACCACCCCGCCATGTACATAGCGCGTATGCACGTTCAGCGCGGCGGCCTGACGGGCGATGGCGTCAACCACCTTTGGGTGGCAATGCCCCACATGCGGCACGTTGTTATAGCAGTCCAGATAGCGCCGCCCATCTGCATCATACAGCCACACACCCTCGCCCCGAACGGGCGCGAAGGGTTCGTCATAAAATGTGGTGACATGACGCCCCAACAATCGCTTGCGCCGTTCAATCAAATTCATTCGTCGCCCTTTACCTTGCCGCGCAGCGCCTTGACCTGTCCGCGTTTTACCTTGCCTTCGACCCGCCGCCGTTTCGAGGCCAGCGTTGGTCGTGTTTTGATCCGCCGTTTGGGCACATGCAATGCTTTTTCGATCAATTCCACCAGCCTTTCCCGCGCAATTTCGCGGTTGCGGGCCTGACTGCGGGTGTCCTCGACCCGTATCACGATCGCCCCGTCCAGCGTCCAGCGCCGACCGGACAGCCGATTCAGACGCGCCTTGACGGCCCCAGTCAGGTTGGGGCTGCGTTGGGCCTCGAACCGCAGTTCAACCGCCGTTGCCACCTTGTTCACATTCTGCCCGCCGGGGCCGGAGGAACGGGTGAAACTCTCGTTTAGCTCCCAATCGGCCAGTGTTATGTCGTCGTTGATCCGTAACATATCGGAACACTAGGACAGCTTGCCAGAAACGGAAAGAGCCTCTGCGGCTTTCGCAGAGGCTCCTCTCGAGAATTGGAGGTGGCAAGCGGGGCAAATGGCACCCGAAGCCAGATGATTATCCAAGGGGGTTGCCCCCTAAATCCTCACCTCGCACGTAATCCTCACCAGTTGCTCCTGAATCCCAATAGACATAGGCACCTCCTTTCTGAATGTTGATAACATCCCGATGGTGCCACAGATTTTGCATATGTCAAAAGGTTTTACGCAACATCTGGTGAAATTCTTGTGACAATAGCGCGAAAAGGTATCAGCGCGATCAGGGCCAGCGACAATTTTACCATCCAGTCGGCCAGCGCCAAAGACACCCATAGCGGCACTTGCGGGCCAACGCCCAGCAGCGGCAGGACTTCGTTTGCCCATGACACGTCGTTGGTTGGCTCGATAAATGCCAGTTGGGTGGAAAAGGCGATGGTAAAGAACAGCACGGTATCAAGGCAGGAACCAACCAGCGTTGAGGCCAGCGGTGCCCGCCACCATGCGCCACGGCGCAGGCGATCAAAAATGGCCACATCCATCATTTGCGCGGTCAGGAATGCGATGCCCGATCCGATTGCAATGCGCCATGTCACCAGTGGCCCGAATTCCCCCATGATCTGTGTGCCGATCAACGAGCAGATAACGCCCACCACAAACCCTGCAAACACCACCTTGCGGGCGGCCGTTACTCCGTAAACGCGGTTCATCACGTCAGTGACCAGAAAGGCAAAGGGGTAGGTGAACGCGCCCCACGTCAGCCATTGGCCGAACAGGTGCTGCACAAGGATGTTTGAAGCCACGACAATGGCGGCCATGGCGATCACGCCAGGTAGGATGCGGGTCATTTTGTTATTTCCGTTTTACAAGGTTGCGGAGACTCGGCCCCCGAAGGGACGCCGCGTCCTAACGCCTATGGCCAAACTTGGCAAGCTATTCCTTGATCCGGTATTCGACGAATTCGGTGCGTTGCAAGGCGTTCAGGTTGTTGTCCGACACCATGGTCAGCCGGATATCGCCCTGCGTATCACGCCAGACAGACAGCCCTTCCAGATTGTCATGGGTGCCGGCGGGGGTGGTTAGCAGGGTTACCTCGTCTGTAATTGCATCACCCGAAATGGTGAACCGGCGCACGCGGGTTTCAAAGCCGAAAACGCTGCGCAGTTTGCGCTCCAGCAGATACAGGTTTCCGTCCGGTCCAAAATCGGCCCCGACCGGCAGGAACGTTCCGATGCGGGGGATGCTGAACGGTGTGGTCCATGTGCCGTTACGATAGCGATAGACGGTAAAGGGGGTGGTCAGATTGCTAGACCCTTCGGCCATCGTATAGAGTGCGCCGTCCGGCCCGATGGCCAATGCCTCCATGCCGCCGTTAACATCCATTTTGCCAAAATCGGGGTGGCGGGGGATCCATGCGGCCTGACCGTCGGGGCGGTTGTAGGTCCAGATGCGGTGGTAGCGCTCGAATGATACGTAAAGGCGGCCATCATTGCGGGTTGCCAGCCCTTCGGCATCGGAATTGAAGGGCGAGAGTTTGCCATTGTCGGTATTCTTCAATTTGAACTGTGTCGCAGTGACGCCGGATATCAAGCCATCTTTGCGATGCAGTTGACCGGTTGCGATTACTCCAAGATCGCTGATGGCTGTGAATTTCTGTCCATCCTTGGAAACCTCAAGCGCCGAAAACCCACCGGTTCTGGGGGTGGGGGCAGGCCATGTATAGCTGCTGATGTATTCGGCGGATTGGGCGGTGATGCTGCTTGCCGGTAGTGCGGCAAACAGCAGGCCAATCAGCGCGACTCTAAAACGGTGCGGCATTGTTTGGGTAGATCAGACAAAACATATTCACGCCGTGGTTTCGGGGGTGGTGCATTCGGGTTGAGCGGCGGCGGGTTCAGGATGCGATCCACCCAGCCCTGTGCTTCTTTGCAGCCATCACCGGGCGGGGGCGGGGCCTGATTGACACAGCCGCGCGCGCCCTTGGGGCATTTCAGACGGACGTGGAAATGGTAATGGTGGCCCCACCACGGGCGCACCTTGCGCAGCCAGCGCCGGTCGCCTTTTTCATCCTTGCACATCTGCACCTTGGCGCCGGGAAAGATGAATATCCGTGCGACACGCGGGTCTTGTGCCGCAGCTTTGATGATATTGTGCTGGAACCGGCCCCATTTGCTGTTCACAAAGGCACCCTTGGCGCGGCGATAGGAAACGGCGGACAGGTTGGCGCGTTGTTGCACCGACAGATTCATGTTGGTGGCGGGCATCAGCCAGATATCCGCGTCCAGCCCGATCTGGTGCGAGCGGTGCCCCGACAGCATTGGGCCACCGCGTGGTTGTGACATATCGCTAAGGTAAATCCCTTTGGCGCCGCGCATTCGCGATGCCTTGCGGCTGAGGCGTTTGATAAAATCAATCAGTTCGGGGTGCCCCCAGTTGCGGTTCCGTGCCACCCGCATTTCCAGCCACGTCGGGCCGGTATGGGGCAGTTGAATGCCGCCTGCCAGACAGCCTTTGGCGTAGCTGCCATAGGGGGCGGGGGTTTGGGCCGATCCCTGCCTTTGTGCGCCGAACAACTGTTTTGCTAATGGCTTGGCTGTGGCGGGCAGTGCCATACCAAGGGCAAGAATGACAATCGTTAACAACCGGAACTTCATGCGCCGTGATCTCCTTGGGGTTTGACCCAGACTAGCAGAACCAGACCAACGCCGAACAGGAAAATCAGCGGTGTGATACCGATCCGCTGATTGCCGCTGACTTCGGAAACCAGTGCGATCAATGCGGGTGCCAGAAACGCTGTTGTCTTGCCTGAAAGGGCATATAGACCAAAGGCTTCGGTCGGGCGTTCGGGATCGGCGTGGCGCACCATCATGGTGCGGGAACTGGCCTGAAGCATCCCGCCAGCCGCGCCAATGACGCCGCCACATATGAAAAAGATGATGTCCGGCATTTGCGAGTCAGGCGCAAAGGCGAAGCCGAACAGCGATTCACGGGTCATCGACACCACAATTATACAAACAGTGATCAGCGCCAGAATTGTGCCGACCAGCACGGGTTTGGGTCCGTATTTCTTGTCCAGAATGCCGCCGATCCAGGCAAAAATGGCGGCTGTAATTGCCGAAATTACCCCGAAAACCCCGATCAGGATAATGGTCCAGTCCAACACGCCCTTGGCGTATATCGCACCGAACCCGTACAGGCCGTTCAGCGCGTCACGGTAAAACAGGCTCGAGGTTAAAAAGGCGAACATGCTGGTGCGTTTGGGCAGGGATTTGATGGTTTGCCACAGCCCGCTCAGGGCATCACGGGTATTGCCCTCGATCTGCACATCGGCGGGTTTTTCCCGCACCCACAGAAAAAACGGGATCATGCCGATGATAAACCAGACAGCCACAAACGGGCCGACCAGCCGCGTGCCTTCGCGGGTTGTGCCATCCAGCCCCAGCAGTGGCGGGTTCCCCAGTAACGTCACCCCGTTGGCGTTTTCTACAAACAGCGGGAACATGATGGCCAGTGCAAGAACACCGCCCCAATATCCCAGCGCAAAGCCCGAGCCGGAAATCTTGCCTGTTTCCTCGCGCGGGACAAGTGATGGCAGCATTGAATTGGTGAAAATCGTAGTGAATTCCATACCGATGAACCCGACCCCGAAAAACACCAGCGCCCAGATGATGCTGAAACTGTCGGGGGCCGTCCACCACAGGCCGAATGCACCGACGATGTAGAACACCGAAAACAGTTTGATCCATGACATCCTGTGCCCGGAACTGTCCGCAAAGGCCCCGAGGATGGGCGCGGTTACGGCGATGATCAGCCCGCTAATGGCCAGCCCCCAGCCCCAATAGGCCTGCGCCTTGGCCTTGGCCAGTTCTTCGGGCACACCGCTGCCCATCAGGTTTGTTGTGACCATTTCCGCGAAATAAGGACCAAAGATAAAGGTCAGCAGCAATGTGTTGTAGGGCTGGCTGGCCCAGTCAAACATCATCCAACCCCAAACCCGTTTCTTCTGCGAAACTTCGGCCATACCGCTCACTCCCCGTGTGTTTTTTTGCGATAGAACAGGGAAAGGCGGGTCAGTGCAAGGAAACCTTTAGGTTTTGGCCAGATTTTCAGGTGGCCACGGGCGGCTATCCTCGGCCTTGATCCAGTTCTGAACCCATTCGGGCAACTCCGGGCTGGTTTCGCCAACCCCCATCGCAACACCCACTTTGGCGGGGTTCACTATCCCGTCCGGTCCTGTCACAGCCGTACGATAAAGCGCTTGATTGGCGCAATGGCCGCGGGTCCAGATGGATTGCTCCAGATACAAAAAGCGCTTGTCCCAGCCCAGCGCCCGACTGTGCACCTGAAACCGCTGGAACATCCGCACGCGCCGCCGGTAGCGCACCGAAGTCCCCGCCACCGTCAGCCCCCAGCCGTTTTTACGGATTGCGCGGATCAGGCCCATGCGGTTTGCCAGCGGTATCCGCCCCAGATCATACAGCGTCAGGGTGCGCCCGTTGTTCAGCTCGAACCAGAAATCCAGATCCCACGGCCAGCAGATGTGATTGGACACATGCACCTCGCCCATCTTCAGGGGTGGTGCATTCCGGTGCACAATCAGTTCCTTGGCCATGCGTAAAAACGGATACATTAACGGCTCCTTTGTGATGTTGGGTGCAATGTGGGGGAATAAGACCCCGCGTCAAGCTGAACGTGGCGGCACAATGCTTGCCATATCCCTGCTTGATGCTTAGGTATCCGACAAACGCTTATAAGGGCCGCTGCAAATGACTTCGCTTTTCCAAATTCTGAATCTGATCCTTGATATTGCTTGGTTCATCCTGCTGGCCCATGTGATCATGAGCTGGCTGATCAATTTCCAGGTGTTGAACCTGCGTCAACCAATGGTCGCGCAAATCTGGTACGGGTTGAACCGTCTGCTAGAGCCGCTTTATTCCCGCATCCGCCGGTTTTTACCGGCCACGCCGGGGCTGGACCTTGCCCCGCTGGTGGCGTTTCTGGCCATTATCGTTCTGCGGATCATCCTGCGGAACAACGCTGCGTTATTCTTCTAGCCCGTGCCCGAGGCCACCGATCTTCTTTCCTCTATTTTCGGTTTTGACCAGTTCCGCCCCGGTCAGGCCGATATTGTCGATGCAGTGGTGCAAGGTCGCAATACGCTGGCCATCATGCCCACCGGCGGCGGTAAATCCCTGTGTTTCCAATTGCCCGCGCTGATGCGCGACGGGGTGACGGTGGTGATTTCACCGCTGATTGCCCTGATGCGCGATCAGGTCCGTGCGCTGCAAGAAGCGGGGGTCGAGGCTGGCGCGCTGACCTCGGGCAATACCGAGGAAGAGACCGAATACGTCTATGCTGCCGCCAATGATGGCCGCCTGAAAATCCTCTATATGGCCCCTGAACGGCTGGCGTCATCCGGCACACAGGCGTTTTTGCAGCGGATAAATACCACCCTGATTGCGGTGGACGAAGCCCACTGTGTTTCCCAATGGGGCCATGACTTTCGCCCTGATTACTTGCGAATAGGTGATCTGCGCCGCAGCCTGAATGTGCAACTGGCCGCTTTCACCGCCACCGCGGACGAGGAAACCCGCGCCGAAATCATCACCCGCCTGTTTGATGGTTCTGATCCCGCCGTGTTCCTGCACGGCTTTGACCGCCCCAACATCCACTTGCGGTTTGAAGCCAAGGATTCCCCCAGACGCCAGATCCTTGAATTTGCCGCCGCCCGCAAAGGGCAGTCCGGCATCGTCTACTGTGCCACCCGCAAGAAAACCGAGAGCCTGTCAGCCGCGCTGAACGAGGCTGGCCATTGTGCCTGTCACTATCACGGCGGTATGGAGGCCCCGGATCGCCGCCATGTCGAAGCCCGTTTCCAGCGCGAGGACGGGTTGATCGTGGTTGCCACCGTGGCCTTTGGTATGGGGATCGACAAACCCGATATCCGCTGGGTTGCCCATGCCGATCTGCCCAAATCGATTGAGGCCTATTATCAGGAAATCGGCCGTGCGGGCCGTGACGGGGCACCTGCTGAAACGCTTACGCTGTATGGCCCCGACGACATCCGCCTGCGTCGCACCCAGATCGACGAAGGATTGGCTCCGCCGGAACGCCGCGCCGCCGATCATGCCCGCCTGAACGCCCTGCTGGGTCTGGCCGAGGCACTGGGCTGTCGTCGCCAAAAACTGCTGGCGTTCTTTGGCGAAGAAAGTGACCCGTGCGGCAATTGCGATCAATGCGAATCCCCGCCGGAAACCTTTGACGGCACCACAGCGGTGCGCATGGCCCTGTCGGCCATGTTGCGCACGGGGGAATATTTCGGTGCGGGGCATTTGATCGACATTCTGATCGGTAACGAAACCGACAAGGTGCAGCAACGCGGCCATGATACCCTGCCGACATTCGGTGTGGGCAAGGATTACAGTCGCAACGAATGGCAGGCGATTTTCCGGCAGATGATGGGGTTTGACCTGATCCGCCCCGACTCTGAGCGCTTTGGTGCATTCCGCATGACCGAAAACGCCCGCCCGATCCTGCGGGACGAAGAAAAGATCGAACTGCGCCGCGACACCATCCGCCGCGCCAAAGCATCGCGTCGTCCTGCCGCCAAGGCGCTGGTCTCGGATGAGGACGCACCGCTGTTATCTGCGCTAAAGGCCAAGCGTCGTGCGCTGGCGGAAGAAGCCCGCGCACCCGCCTATATCATTTTCAACGACCGCACCCTGATCGAAATGGCCCAGACCCGTCCGCAGACGCTGGATGAAATGGCGCATATCGGCGGGGTTGGTGCGAAAAAGCTTGAGAAATATGGCGAGATTTTCTTGCAGATTATCACCGGCGAGGCCGCTGTTGCCACCCACCCCCAACGTCGCAAACTGGCGGGGCGGGATGCGGGCGCGCTGTATGATCGCCTGCTGGAAGTGCAGGGGATGCTGGCGCGCGGGCCGGACGGGCTGGATAAGCCGATGTCCTGTTCCGCGTCCTTGCTGGCCAAGGTAGCGAGTGCTAGACCATCGGACCAATCCGCGATGGAGCGCCTGCTGGGCGCGCGCAAGGCCGAACGTTTCGGCGCGGCGTTTCTGGATGTGTTAAGCGAGGGGGAATAGATGCTGATTGTGGTTTCACCGGCCAAACGGCTGAATGAAAAGGCGGCCATGCTGCCGGATGCGACTTTGCCTGCCTTTCAGGATGCGGCGAACGAACTGGCCGAATATGCGCAGGATCTGACGCCGGATGACCTGCAAAAGCTGATGAAGATCAGCGATAAGCTGGCCCGCCTGAATGCCGACCGTTTTGCCGCGTTTGAGCCTGTTTCGACCGTTGATAACGCCAAACCCGCCGCGCTGCTGTTTTCCGGCGATACCTACACGGGGCTTGAGGCCGCAACGCTGGATGCGGACGAAATGGACTGGGCGCAGGATCATTTCCGCATGCTTTCGGGGCTGTATGGTCTGCTGCGTCCGCGCGATATGATACAGGCCTACCGGCTTGAAATGGGCAGCCGGTTGAAAACCGCACGCGGCAAGAACCTGTATGAATTCTGGGGTGACCGGATCGCGTTGGCGTTGAACGAAGCAGCGGCGCAGGTGGGTACGGATGTGTTGGTGAACTGTGCCTCGGTTGAATATTTCGACGCGGTGGACCGCGATACACTGAACCTGCGGGTGATCACGCCGGTGTTCATGGAGGAAAAGGCGGGAACGCCGAAAATCGTCAGCTTTTTCGCCAAAAAAGCCCGCGGGGCGATGGCGCGGTTCATAATTGAGCGGCGGCTGACCGATCCCGAAGGCCTTAAGGATTTCGATACCGGTGGGTACCGGTTCAACGCCGATATGTCCGAGGGCGACCGCTGGGTTTTCCTGCGGGATTACCCCGAGACCTGATCCGGCATCACCGGCGACACGCCTTTTGGCATCAGCGTTGAAACCTTTTCACAAATTGCCGCCTTGCGCAGTGGTTTGGTCAGGTAATAATCCAGCCCCGCCGCCAGAATTTCCGTATCATCCCCCGCCATCGCGTGCGCGGTCAGGGCCACAACAGGTGTGCGGGGCAGGCCGGATTTTTCCTCGATTTCGCGGATGCTGCGGGTAGCCTCTTTGCCGTCCATCATCGGCATGGAAATATCCATAAAGATCATATCGGGCCGGAAACTTTCAAACAGGTCCACCGCCTCGACCCCGTTGTTGGCGAACTGCAATTCGATGTTCAGATCCTTGACCATTTTGCGGAATACCAACTGGTTGGTTTTGTTGTCCTCGGCCGCCAGAATACGCATTTTGCGTTCGGTTTGTGGTGGCTCTTCGAAGGTTGGCGGTTGGATATCGGCACTCTCCGGCACCTCATCCATATCGAATTCGGGAACGGGTGTTTCTTCAACCTCATCCGGCAGGGATTCATCCAGATTCAACAGCGTTTCATACAAAGCCCGCCGCAAAATCGGTTTTTGCAGCACCGCCAGCGCCGGACTGTCGCCCAGCATTTCGCGGTCGGTGCCAAGTAGAACCAAGGGCAATGTCGGGAATTTGCTGTGCAAACCTTCAGCCAACTCTTTACCCCCTTTTTCCAGCAATAACTGGTCAACAAACCCGATGTCCGGCATTTTGAAATCCGCCGCCAGCGCTACATCGCAACGGTCAAAGCTGATTGCCTTGATCCCCAACAGTGCCAGTTGTTTCGTCAGAATTTCAACCGCGCCGCGCATCGGGCTGATGATCAATGCCTGTTTGATATGCGACAGGGAATCATCCGGCGCGATCAATGCAGGCTCGTGAACAGGCAGGGTGACGTGAAAACCGAAACTGGACCCTTCGCCCACCACCGAATCCACCCAGACTTCGCCGTCCATCAGTTCGATCAGTTGTTTGGTAATCGCCAGCCCCAGACCGGTGCCCTCGAATTTGCGGTTGCGCTCGTCCTCGACCTGATTGAATTCGCCAAAAACGTGGTCGATCATTTCGGGGGGGATGCCGATGCCGGTATCCTCGATCGAAATATGCACTCGGGTTTTTCCATCACCCGCATCCAGCCCGACCACATGGATGGCCACATGGCCCTCATGGGTGAATTTCACGGCATTGCCGATCAGGTTGGTTAAAATCTGCCGCATCCGGCCCGCATCACCGATGTATTGCGTCGGCAGGAACATGTCGAAATCCACCAGAATTTCGACCGGCTTGTCCTGAACCGAGGGCTGCAACAGCGTGGCGATTTCGTGGATGCATTGTTCCAGATCGAAGGGCTCGGAATTCAGCGTCAGCTTGTCCGCCTCGATCTTGGAATAATCCAGAACGTCATTGATGATCACCAGCAGGGCCTCGCCGGAATTCTTGATGGTGTCGACATAGAGGCGTTGTTCGTCATCCAGCAGTGTGTCGGTCAGCAGGTCGGCCATGCCCACAACCCCGTTCATCGGGGTGCGGATTTCGTGGCTCATGTTTGCCAGAAACGCCGATTTGGCGCGGTTGGCGGCCTCGGCATTGTCGCGGGCCTTGTTCAGCTCGGCTTCGTGGCGGATTTGATCGGTAATGTTCAGGGCCAGCGTAACCGTGTCGCCATCGCTGGCGCGGCGATCGACCAGTTTGATGTATTCGCCGTTCCACAGGCGGATCACGCGGGGTTCGATCGGGTCGGTGTGCCAGCGGGTCAACATGCTGTCGCGCCATTCCATCGGGGTTTTGCTGCCAATATCAACGATGCCTTCCTCGACAAGCAACTGCACGATCCGCACATAGCTGACGCCGGGGCGAATTTCCTCGAGCCCGTCGAAAACCGACAGATAGGAATCGTTGGCGTGGACCATACAGTTGTTCATATCGAACACTGCGAACCCGTCCTGAATGGTCTGGATCGAATCCCACAAACGGCGTTCAGCGGTTTTCAGGTCCGAGCGAACGCGCGTGTTTTCGCCTTTCAATTCCTCGGCCTCGTTGCGCTTTTCAACGATTTCCACCGATAGCGCCCGCGCGTGCTGTCCCAGCCGTGAATTGGCGCTGAACAGTTCATTCTGTTTCTGTTCCAGCAGCCGTTCTGCCGCCAGTCGCCCGCGCCGTTCCTGCGCCAATTTTTCGCTAAGTTCCATCCATCCCTCCGAGTCGCTGGACGTTCTGCCACGCAAACATTCCATGAACATGGTGAACAACGCCTTAACTGCGGCAAAGTTTCTATGCTTCAAGAAGCGATTGCGCCTTTTCCGGGATTGTGCGACGTTGATCCCATTGTGTTTTTGGAGGGTTACCTATGCGCTTTTTGGTCAAAGCCGCTGTCGTTTTTTTATTGTTCACAACTTCCATTTGGGCCAATGATCTGATCCCTGACCGTCGGATTGCGATCACACGGGATGTGGATTTTTACGGCTCGGACCTGCAATCGCTATTTGATACCACCCTACCTGCATGCGAACGTGCCTGTCTGGCGGACGACCGCTGCCAGGCGTTTACCTTCAACGCGCGCTCGAACTCGTGTTTTCCGAAAAGCGATGTGACCGAGATGAATCCCTATGATGGTGCTATTTCTGCCCGTGTGTTGCTGACCGATCCCAAGGTCCTTGCGGCAGCTTCTGCGCGGGCGGCGGAACTGACCTTCATGCAACCAGAAGATTTTCAAGCGGCCAAGGATTTTGCGACTGATCTACCAGGTTTGTATGCAACATCGGGCGAGGATGCTTTGCCATTATGGAGATACGGGCGCAAAGCAATGAGGGACCAGAATTATATCAGTGCCGAAGAACGCTTCGGCGCGGCAATTACATTGGTTGATGAACCTGTGCTATGGGTAGAATATTCACGGGCGGCCAAGGCTGTCTATACTGATAAATCCGAGAGCTACAGTCATAAAAACCGCCACAAGATTCGCGCGCTGTCGGCTGCGGTCAATGCCTATCTGCGCAGTGCATCGAATGGCGACAAGGTTTCATCTCTGCTGGTAATGGCCGATGCGCTGGAGCTGAACGGGCGCACTCGTGATATGCTAAAGGCGCTGCGGTTGGCCGAGAGCATTTCCCCCACCCAGAAGGTGATGGAGAAACTGCAATATGCCATCGACAAATACGGCCTGAAGGTAACAGACCACGACATCGAAAGCGATCTGGCCGAGCCACGCATCTGCGCGCAATTTTCCGAGCCCCTGAACAAGGCCGTTGATTATACCCCTTACGTCCGCCTACCCGCTACTGATCTGTCGATCGAGATCAGCGACAACCGTTTGTGTGTGTCCGGCGTTGAGCATGGCAAACGCTATGACATGGTGCTGCGGGCCGGTTTGCCGGCGAACTCGGGTGAAACCTTGCTGGAGCCGGTCAAGCTGTCGCTATACGTCAATGATCGTAAGCCATCGGTAACTTTTCCAGGCCGCGCCTATGTGCTGCCCAAATCGGCTGATGCGGGTATTCCGGTGCAGACCATCAATGTGACCGAACTGGAACTGGTTTTGCGCCGTGTCAGTGATCGCAATCTTCTGCGCGCGATGCAGGACGATTATTTCGGACGCCCCCTGTCGCAATGGCAAGTCGAGAATTTTGCCGGTCAGGTGGCCGAAGAAATCTGGCGCGGCACGGGCGAAGTGAAAATGTCGCTTAATCAGGACATGACCACCCGCTTGCCAATGGGCGATGTCATCAACGATTTACCGCCAGGCATCTATGCACTGCAAGCCGGTGTTCCGGGGGCCGATCCCTATGACAATCCACCCGCGACCCAGTGGTTTGTGCTGTCCGATCTGGGGCTGGCCACTATGAGCGGCGCGGATGGCGTTCACGTCTTTGTCCGTGGTCTGGGCGATGCCGAGCCACGCGAAGGGATCAAAGTTACCCTGTTGTCCCGCGCCAACGCTGTTTTGGCTGAATTAGAGACTGATTCACGCGGCTATGTCCATTTCCCGGATGCCTTGGCGCGGGGCACTGGTGGCTCGAAACCGGCCCTGATTATTGCCAAGGACGGGGACAAGGATATTGCCTTCCTATCGCTAAGTGATCCTGAATTCGATCTGTCCGACCGTGGGGTCGAGGGGCGCGAGCCGGCCAAACATATCGACGTGTTCATGACCACCGATCGCGGGGCTTATCACGCGGGCGAGGTGATCAATGTCACGGCCCTGACCCGTGATGCTACCGCTGATGCCATCGTCGGCCTGCCGCTGACCGCTATTCTGACTCGCCCCGACGGGGTGGAATACAGCCGACAGGTTTCGACCGCCACGGATGAGCGCGCTGGCGGTCATGTGTTCAGCCTGCCCACCGGTCCCCGCGTGCCGCGCGGCACATGGCGGCTGGAGCTGTTCACCGATACGGACGCCCCCGCGCTGGCCAGCACCAGCCTGCTGATCGAGGATTTCCTGCCCGAACGCATTGATTTCGACCTGACATTGCCCGACACGCCGCTGCGCCTGTCTGATGGCACCATGCTGACTGCCGATGTGCGCTATCTGTTTGGCGCACCGGGGGCCGATTTGCCGATTGAAGGCGAAGTGCTGGTTCGGGCCAGTGACGGATTGGAATCCTATCCCGGCTACAGCTTTGGCCGTTATAACGAACGGCTGAATCCGGCGGTGGAATCTCTGCCGTCCGATCTGCGCACCGATAATGCGGGGATCGCCCGTATTCCCGTCACCTTTCCTGATGTCGAGCAGACCGGCCAGCCGCTGGAAGCGCGGTTTACTGTGCGTATTGCCGAAGGCTCGGGTCGTCCTGTTGAACGACGCATAACTCAGCGCCTTGCCCCGGATGGTCCGATGATCGGCATCAAACCGATGTTTGACGATGTGGTGGCCGAAGGTTCTGCCGCCGCGTTCCAGATCATCGCGATTGACAAGAACGAGGCCCAAACACCGATGCAGGTGAAATGGACCGTGAACCGGATTGAAACCCGTTACCAGTGGTATCAGCAATACGGCAACTGGAACTGGGAAGAAATCCAGACTCGCAAACGTGTGGCCGGTGGCACCGCTGATTTGAACGGTCAGCCGCTAACAGTTGAAGCCCCCGTGGACTGGGGCGAATACGAACTGGTGGTTGAACGCACTGACGGCACCTACGTCTCGTCATCCACCGATTTCTATGCCGGTTGGTATGCGTCTGCCGATGCGGCCTCGACCCCCGATACACTTGAGGTATCGCTGGACAAACCCGCCTATAAATCAGGCGAAACCGCCACCCTGCGCGTGGTGCCCCGATATGCTGGCAAGGCGCTGGTGACGGTGATGTCGAACCACCTGATAGATATGAAAGTGGTGGATGTGCAGCAGGGTGAAAACCTGATCCCGCTGCCGGTGACCGACAAATGGGGGGCCGGTGCCTATGTCACTGCCACCGTGATCCGCCCGATGGATGTGGCCGCCGGTCACAACCCCGCCCGCGCGCTGGGCCTGTCCTATGCGCCGGTTGATCCGGGGGATCGCAGGTTGACGGCCGCTTTTGACATGGCCGATGAATCCGCCCCGCGCGCGCCAATGCAGGTGACGCTGAAGGTGGACGGGGTAAAGGCGGGTGAAACGGCCTATGCCACTATTGCCGCCGTTGATGTCGGTATCCTGAACCTGACGGGATTTGAAAGCCCCGATGCGCCGGAGCACTATTTCGGCCAGCGCAAACTTGGCATGGGCATCCGCGATGTTTATGGACGTCTGATCGACGGGATGAATGGCGCGATGGGGTCGATCCGTTCCGGCGGGGATGCAGGCAGCGAAATGGGCACGCAATCGCCACCCCCCACCGAAGAGCTGGTCGCCTATTTCAGCGGCCCCGTTCAGGTGGATGAAAACGGCATTGCCCACGCCACTTTCGACATGCCCGAATTCAACGGCACCGTGCGCCTGATGGCTGTGGTCTGGACTGCATCCGGTGTTGGCAAGGCAGAAAAAGATGTTCTGGTGCGCGATCCCGTGGTCGTCACCGCCAGCCTGCCACGGTTCCTTGCGCCGGGCGATACCTCGCGCATGTTGCTCGAGATCACCCATGCCACAGGGCCTTCGGGCAAAATGGGGCTGGAAATTTGGGGGCAGGGTGTTGCGGTCAGTACTGCAAATCTGCCCAAAGAGTTCACCCTTGGTGATCTGCAAAAGACAAGCTTTTCGGTGCCGGTCACCGCAACCGATATTGGCGAGCACAAGATTAATGTCACCCTGACCACGCCGGACGGAAAGGTGCTGAACAAGCCGTTGGTCATTCCGGTGCAATCGCTGGATCCCGAGGTTTCCTTTACCCGCCGCTTTACCCTGAACGCGGGTGATACCTTTACGCTGGATGACAACCTGTTTGCCGAATTTCAGCCTGGAACAGGCTCGGCCATTCTGTCTGCGGGGCCACTTGCACAATTCGATGCCCCCGGTTTGCTTGAAGCCCTTGACCGTTATCCCTACGGCTGCACCGAGCAAACCACATCCCGCGCCATGCCGCTGCTTTATCTGAACGAAGTGGCGCAGGTGATGGGCCTTGGCAATCGTGACAAGATTGCCGAACGGGTGGATCAGGCGATTGAACGGGTGCTTAGCAATCAGGCCAGCAACGGCGGTTTCGGCCTGTGGGGGCCGGGGTCGGATGATCTGTGGCTGGCCAGCTATGTCACCGATTTTCTAAGTCGTGCGCGCGCCAAAGGGTTCGATGTGCCCGACCGCGCCTTTCGTTCCGCCATTGATAACCTGCGCAACCGCGTCAACTATGCCCCCGACTTTGACAGGGGCGGCGAGGACGTGGCCTATGCCCTGTTCGTGCTGGCCCGTGAAGGGGCGGCGAACATGGGTGATCTGCGTTACTACGCCGACGAAAAAGCGGGCGATTTTGCTACGCCGTTGGCCGTTGCCCAGATCGGCGCAGCCTTGGCCAGCTATGGGGATCAGCCGCGCGCCGACGAAATGTTTGCCCGTGCGGGCCGGATGATCGGCCGCGGTTGGGGCCGCGATGAAACGCAGTACTGGCGTTCCGATTATGGCACCCATACACGCGATGCCGCCGCCGTTCTGGCGCTGGCCGTGGATGCAGGCAGCAACGCGATTGATACCGGCGATCTGGCGCATCGTGTGTCCAATGCCTATGCCAAAGACCGCTACCATTCCACGCAGGAATCCATGTGGTCTCTGATGGCGGTCAAGGCGTTGCTGAATGACCCGAACATGCAGGGCTTCAGCGTAGATGGCAAACCTGTCACCGGCCCGATGGTTCGTGTGCTGCAGGATGGCGCAACTGCCGCCGGCATGGAAATTCGCAATGGATCAGACAGGGACGAGCCCGTGACCCTGACCACATTCGGCGTGCCGGATCAGCCCGAACCCGCCACCGGCTATGGCTATGCGATCAAGCGCAGCTATTACACGATGGATGGCGAACCGGTTGATCCCTCGGGCCATCCTGTCGGCACCCGCCTTGTGGTGGTGTTGACCATCAGCCCCTTTAACGATGCCGAAGGTCGCCTGATGGTGAATGACCCGCTGCCTGCCGGTTTTGAAATCGACAATCCCGGCCTGATTTCGTCAGGGGATGTCAGCAGCCTTGACTGGCTTGAGGCCGTGACAGACGTGCAGAACACCGAATTCCGTTCTGATCGCTTCCTTGCTGCTGTGGACTGGCGCAATGATAAACCCTTTGATCTGGCCTATATCGTGCGGGCCATTTCTCCGGGCAGCTATCACCATCCTGCCGCCAGTGTTGAAGACATGTATCGCCCGATCTACCGCGCGGTTTCGGATGCGGGGCAGATCACGGTCACCGAATGATCCGGCGTCACGCCCTTCTTACCCTCGCGCTGTTGCTGTTCATCACGGCGGCGGCGCGGGATGCCTTTGACGACTGGGTCGATGCCACGCTTCTGCCGCCGCTGGCTGCTGAAACATCGGCCGAGGTTCTGGACCGCAACGGCACACTATTGCGCGCCTATACGGTGGCCGACGGGCGCTGGCGGTTGAAAACCACGCTTGATGGTGTTGACCCCGATTACATCAAAATGCTGATCGCTTACGAGGACAAGCGGTTCTACCGCCACGCAGGTGTTGATCCGGTGGCGATGCTGCGGGCAATATATCAGGCCCTAACTCAGGGGAAAATTGTCTCCGGCGGCTCGACCTTAACGATGCAGGCCGCCCGCCTGCTGGAGGATGGCACAACCGGCAAATGGGCCGGAAAGCTGCGCCAGATTCGCGTTGCGCTGGCGCTGGAGCGCCGGTTGAGCAAGGATGAGATTCTGACGCTTTACCTGAACCGTGCGCCCTTTGGTGGCAATCTGGAAGGGGTGCGTGCCGCCACCCGCGCCTATTTCGGAAAAGACCCGCGCCGCCTGACTCCCGCACAGGCCGCTCTTTTGGTGGCCTTGCCGCAGGCACCGGAAACCCGCCGCCCAGATCGCCACCGTGCCACCGCCCGTGCCGCCCGCGCCCGCGTGGTGGAACGGATGCTGTCGGCAGGCGTGCTGGATGATGATTTGGCACAAACGGCATTATCAGAGCCTGTTCCGGCGCAAAAACACCCCTTTCCCGCCCTTGCCCCGCATATGGCCGACCGCGCGGTGGCCGAAAACGTCCATCAACTGACATTGGATGCCACGCTACAGCGTAAGCTGGAAACGCTGGCGAAAACCGCGCTTCAGGGCAAGGGGGATGATCTGTCCATCGCCATTCTGGTGGCCGATCATACCACAGGTGAAATCCTTGCCTCGGTCGGCTCTGCCGCCTATCGCGCCGATAACCGGCTGGGATATGTCGATATGACCCGCGCGCTGCGTTCGCCCGGCTCTACCCTGAAACCGCTGGTCTATGGCATGGCGTTTGATCAGGGTCTGGCCCACCCAGAAACCCTGATTGACGATGTGCCGACCGCCTTTGGGTCTTATGTGCCGCAGAATTTCGATGGCAAGTTCCGTGGCACCCTGCGTATCCGCCGCGCTTTGCAATTGTCGCTGAATATTCCCGCGATCAAACTGACCGAGGCCATCGGCCCCGCCAACCTGATGTCCAATCTGCGGCGCGCAGGGATGAACCCTGTTGTGCCCGGCGGCAAGCCGGGCCTTGCGATTGCACTGGGCGGGTTGGGGGTGACGCTGACGGATATGGTGCAGCTATATGCAGGGCTGGCGAATAGCGGCAAACCGCGCCCTTTGATCTGGAAAAGAGGCTCTAATGCAGGCCAATCTGGCCGAAATCTGATTTCCCCCGTGGCCGCGTGGTATGTCGCCGATATTCTGTCGGGCCTTGCCCCGCCGCCCAATGCGCCGCGCAACCGGCTGGCCTATAAAACCGGCACCAGTTATGGCCACCGCGACGCATGGGCGCTGGGGTTTGACGGGCAACATGTGGCCGGTGTCTGGATGGGTCGCGCCGATGGCACGCCGGTGCCGGGTGCCTTTGGCGGTGGATTGGCAGCCCCTGTTTTGTTCGAGGTGTTCAGCCGGATCAAACCCGTACTAACTCCGCTGCGCCCGCCTCCGCCTGCCGCGCTGACCGTCAGCAACGCCGAACTGCCGCAACCCCTGCAACGGTTCCGTGGCCGCAATGCCCTGTTCGAGAAACCCAAAGGCGCTCCCACTGTCGCCTTCCCGCCGGACGGTGCCGAGGTGGAAACGGACGGCGGATTTCTGATGGTCAAGGTGCGTGACGGGGTGGCACCGTTCACATGGCTGGCCAACGGCAAACCGTTTGCCGTGGCCACCTATGATCGGCAGTCGGTGCTGGAAACCGATGGCGCCGGTTTCATCACCCTGTCGGTGATTGATGCAAAGGGGCGGTCTGCGCGGGCGGATATCCGGCTGAACTAGAGCATGTCGCACCAAATCGAATTCATCTTTCGGCCCGAACGCATTCGCTGTTGCGAACGCTGCCTCGGTCCGCAAAATGAATGCCCGAATCCAATCGGGTGCAGCCCGCTCTAAATCCGCTCAATCGCCAGCGCGATCCCCTGACCGCCGCCGATGCACATGGTGATCAGTGCCCGTTTACCGCCGGTCCGTTCCAGTTCGTACAATGCCTTGACCGTCAGCAGAGCACCCGTGGCTCCCACCGGATGCCCCAGCGCAATCGCGCCGCCGTTCGGGTTTACGCGAGCTGGATCAAGCCCCAGAACCTTGCTGACCGCCAGTGCTTGCGCGGCAAAGGCCTCGTTGGATTCGATCACGTCGAAATCATCGACCGACAGGCCGGTTCTTTCCAGCAAGCTTTGCACCGCAGGTATCGGCCCGATCCCCATCATATTGGGCGCGACACCAGCGTGGGCATAGCCAATGATGCGGGCAAGTGGCTCTAACCCTGCCTTTTCCGCCGCTCCGCGCCGCGCCAGCACCAATGCTGCGGCACCGTCATTGATGCCCGAGGCATTGCCTGCCGTCACTGTGCCGTCCTTTTGGAAGGCGGGGCGCAGACCGGCTAGCGCTTCGGCTGACGTGGCCTTGGGGTGTTCATCCACCTTGAATTCCACCACCTCGCGCCGCACCTTCACCTCGACCGGCACGATTTGCTCCTCGAAATACCCCGCTTCAATCGCCCTAGCCGCCCGCGTCTGGCTTTCCAGCGCAAAGGCGTCCTGTTCCTCGCGGGATATGCCATACTCGGCCGCCACGTTTTCCGCCGTCACCCCCATATGGCCCGAGCCGAACGGGCAGTTCAAAGTGCCCAGCAGCATATCCATGGATTTCACATCACCCATCTTTTGCCCCCAGCGGGCGGCGGTTGTGATGTAGGGCGCGCGGCTCATATTTTCGGCACCACCGGCCAGTGCAAAATCGGCGTCCCCCAGCATTAGCATCTGCGCAGACGAAACGATGGCCTGCGCGCCAGAACCACACAGGCGGCTGACATTCATTGCGGGCACGGATTCGGGCACGCCGGCCTGCATCGCGGCGACGCGGCCCAGATACATGTCTTGGGGTTCGGTGTTGATCACATTGCCAAACACCACATGTTCGATCAGCGCCGGATCAATCCCCGCCCGCGCCATTGCCGCTTTTGACGCTGTCGCCGCCAGCGTTGTCGGGGGAACCCCTGCCAAGGCCCCGCCAAAACTGCCGATTGCGGTGCGGGCGCTGCCCAGAATTACGATGTCAGTCATCTGCTTTTTCCTTCAATAGTGTCTCTAACGCTGCCCGAAAGCAGGGGGCATGGTCGCCCAATGTGGCCAGAACGCGGGCCTCGTATTCCTTGGCAGTCGGGGCCAGTTCATTGATCATTGCGTGGCCCTTTTCGGTCAACTCCAACTCGACCAGCCGCCGGTCCCCCTCGTTGATCCGCTTGCTGACATAGCCCGCTGCCTCAAGCCGCGAAGCGGCGCGCGAGACTTTGGATTTGTCCATCGCCACGCGCTGCTGGATTTCCCGCACGCTGACTGGCCCTGCATGTGATAGATGGGCAACCACGCGCCATTCCGGCATGGTTATGCCGAATTTTTTCTTATACAGGGTCGAAAACCCGTGACTGACCTGCGCCGATAGAACCGACAGCTGATAGGGCAGAAAAGCGTCCAGATCAAAATCGCTCAACAGGGAACTCCGCGTGTTTGTTACATTTGCAATGAACGCATGTATTGCAATCAGGATCAACCGTCCACAGCGCTTGACTTCGTTGCATTTGCAACGATAGGGTGCCCGCAGGAAACGCCTTGATCGCCGACTGGAGACGCGCCGATGACCACCGACAGGACAGACCACGGGATGACCCGTGCCAATTCCGCTTCCGGAACCGCAGGCGGTTATATGCCCGGATTTGGAAATGATTTCGAAACCGAAGCCTTGCCCGGTGCCCTGCCCCAAGGCATGAACAGCCCGCAGAAATGTGAATATGGGTTGTATGCCGAACAACTGTCCGGCACGGCGTTCACCGCACCGCGCGGGCAGAATGAACGCACATGGTGTTACCGCATCCGCCCCTCGGTGCGGCATGTATCGCGGTTTGCGCGGATTGAGATGCCTTATTGGAAATCCGCCCCGAACATTAATCCCGACACCCTGTCGCTGGGCCAATACCGCTGGGATCCGGTGCCGCACGGCGAAGAGCATCTGACCTTTGTCACCGGTATGCGCACGATGACCACGGCGGGGGATGTGAATACGCAGGTCGGCATGGCCTGCCATATCTACCTGATCACCGACTCCATGCAGGATGAATACTTCTACTCTGCCGACAGTGAACTGCTGGTGGTTCCGCAAGAAGGACGGCTGCGATTTTGCACCGAACTGGGCATCATTGATCTGGAGCCAAAGGAAATCGCCATCCTGCCGCGTGGCATGGTGTTTCGGGTCGAACTGATCGACGGCCCCGCCCGCGGGTTTGTTTGCGAGAATTACGGCCAGAAGTTCGATCTACCTTCGCGCGGGCCAATCGGGGCCAACTGCCTTGCCAACCCGCGTGATTTCAAGACACCCGTGGCAGCATTCGAGGATCGCGAGGCAAAAAGCCGTGTGATCATCAAATGGGGCGGGCAATTCCACGAAACCTTTATTGATCACTCGCCGCTGGATGTGGTCGCGTGGCACGGCAACTATGCCGCCTGCAAATATGACCTGCGCACATTTTCCCCCGTTGGCGCGATCCTGTTTGACCACCCCGACCCGTCTATTTTCACCGTGCTGACCGCGCCTTCGGGCACGCCGGGCACCGCGAATATCGACTTTGTGCTGTTTCGCGAACGCTGGATGGTGGCGGAAAACACCTTCCGCCCGCCGTGGTATCACAAGAACATCATGTCCGAACTGATGGGCAATATTTACGGCATCTATGACGCCAAGCCAGAAGGGTTTGTCCCCGGCGGCATGAGCCTGCACAACATGATGATCCCGCATGGTCCCGACCGCAACGCATTCGAGGGGGCCAGCAACGCCGATCTGAAACCCGAGTTTCTGGACAACACCATGTCCTTCATGTTCGAGACCCGCTTTCCGCAGCACCTGACCGATTTCGCCGCATACGAGGCACCGGTGCAGGATGATTATGTGGAATGCTGGAGTGATCTGGAAAAGAAATTCGATGGCACCAAGGGGGTGAAGTGAAACTTCTGGCGGTTATTGCTGTCGGGGTTATTGTCGCCGGTGTCATCTTATACGGAATCAGACTTATGGGTGGTCCGTGGGATGAATGGGACGAAGAGGAGGATGATAAATGAGGCTCTATTCCTACTGGCGATCAACCGCAGCCTACCGTGTTCGCATTGCGCTGAACATGAAGGGGTTGGTCTATGAAACCGTACCGGTTGATCTGGTTGCCGACGGTGGCCAACAACATGGGCCGGATTATGTGGCGCTGAACCCCACACATCTTGTGCCAACACTTGTGCTGGATGATGATACGCCCCTGACCCAGTCACTGGCAATTTGCGAATATCTGGATATCACCAACCCCGAACCGCCCCTATTGCCTTCCGATACTGTGCAACGCGCACATGTCAAAGCGGCGGCTTTGGTGGTGGCCGCCGATATTCACCCCGTCAACAACCTGCGCGTGGTGCAGCATCTTGGCAAAACCTTTGGTGCCACGCCCGAGGACAAGGCCGAATGGATGCGCCACTGGATGAGGATGGGATTTGATGCGCTACAACAGATGGTGCGTGATGACACGCCGTTTGCTTTTGGCGATGCGCCGGGATTTGCTGACATTTGCATCACCGCGCAGTATTATAACGCGCGGCGCTGGGATCTTGACCTGACCCCCTACGCCCGCCTGACCGAGATCGAACAAAACTGTCTGGCCCTGCCCGCATTCGATGCGGCGCGGCCCGAAAACCAACCTGACGCACAGCCCTGAGGAACCATAATGCCCAACCTGCTTAAATCATGGATCACATCGGCCAATTCCGCCGACACCGATTTCCCGCTGAACAACCTGCCTTATGGCGTGTTCTCCATTGGCGAAGGGGATGCCCATTGCGGCGTGGCCATTGGCGATATGATTCTGGATGTCACCGCCGCCGAGGAAGCGGGGGTTTTGACGTCCGCGGATGTGCCCGTGTTCGACGTGCCGTTCTGGAATGACTTTATGGATCTGGGGGCCGAGGCATGGGCCATCTTCCGTGCGGACCTAACATCGGCTTTGGCGGAAGGATCGGCAAAACAAGCTGCGTTAGAACCACATTTAGTAGCGCAATCAGATGCCACCCTGCACATGCCGATTGCCGTGTCCGAATACACCGATTTCTATGCTGGTATGCAGCATGCCAAGAATATGGGGTCTATTATGCGTGGTTCGCCCGACCTGCCGGCCAACTGGCTGCACATCCCGATCGGCTATAACGGCCGCGCCTCGACCGTGGTGGTGTCGGGCACCGATATTCACCGCCCGCTGGGCCAGACCAAAGCGCCGGATGCCGAGATGCCCACGTTCGGGCCTTGTAAACGGCTGGATATCGAACTGGAGATGGGCGCGATTGTCGGTACCGGTTCCACCATGGGTCAACCGATTACCGTGGATCAGGCCGACGCGATGATTTTCGGCTATGTGCTGCTGAATGACTGGTCCGCACGCGATATTCAGGGCTGGGAATATCAGCCGCTGGGGCCGTTTCAGGGCAAAGCCTTCGGCACCACCATCAGCCCGTGGATCGTTACCGCCGCCGCACTAGAGGATTTTCGCACCGCCACACCGCCGCGTGAAAAGGAACTGCTGCCCTATCTGACCGAAAACAAACCCGGCCTGTATGACGTTAGTCTGGAAGTCACCATGCTGCCCGCAGGCGCCGCCAAAGCCACCACCATTACCCGTACCAATTACAGCCGGATGTATTATTCCGCCGCACAACAACTGTGCCACCACGCGGTGTGCGGGTGTGAAATGAACGCAGGTGATCTGCTGGGGTCCGGCACCATTTCCGGCCCGACTAGGGATGAATTCGGCTCGTTGCTGGAACTCAGCTGGGCTGGGCGCGAGCCGTTCACGCTCGACACCGGCGAAACCCGCAGCTTTATCGAGGATGGCGACACCCTGACGCTGAAGGGCCACGCGCAGGGGGATGGATACAGGATCGGCTTTGGCGAATGTCGCGGGACAATCCTGCCCGCTGTGAAAAACCCGTTCGAATAGTGCGTGTTAGAGCCACATATCCGGCCCTAAAGCGCCGCCTGCCAATCGCGGATTGCATCCAGCGGATACAGCAGCATCAGGATGTTCAAGGTCAGGCCATCACGGATCAGCGCGGTGGTCAGCACCTCGAACCCGATCACGATTGCCACACTGGCCCAGATCGGCAGCCGCCGCGCCAGCCAGAAACCGATCAGCATACAGGTTATGTCGGATATGGAATTGACCACACTGTCGCCGAAATAATCCAGCGAAATGGTGACCTCGCGATAACGTTCGATCACCGCATTGGTGTTTTCCATAATTTCCCAAGCGGATTCGACAATTGTCGCAATCACCAGCCGCCAACCGACATCCAGACGCCGTGCCACCAGCCAAAGGATGGCGTAGAAAAGAATCCCGTGTATCAGGTGGCTGGGGCTATACCAGTCGATCAGATGCTGCGACCCTTCCGAGGTATTCAGCGCGAAATACCACAGTTTGACGGTGCCACATTTGCAGATCGGCACGCGCCCCATTGCAAGAAGAATGCCGGCGGTTGCAAGGATAATGGCGAAAACAAGCCAATACGGAAAATTACGTCTGTTAATACTCATACAAGCACAGAATCACAGCAGCACATCGCTGTCTAGATAAAATCAGGAGAAAGACC
>WFNH01000057.1 GCA_015488685.1 Marinosulfonomonas sp. | reverse complement strand
TTCTTGAACCCGCCCGCCCGGATTTTCGCCAGATGCTGACCTGCGCCGAAAGCTCTGCGATCGCCGCTTGGGCATGGCCCCCGCCAACCAGCACACGCCAGCGCAATGCTGGCGACAACCCTGCGGCAGCAACGGCGGCGGTGAACAGGTGTCGGCCAACTGATCCACCACCGGCGCTGACGATCACCTCGCCCTGCCCCAACTTGTCGGGGTGTGGACCAGCGGGCGGCGGGGCGACATAGCCGGTATAAAGCAGTTTTTCCTGCAACGCAGGCGTCACCGGCCAGCTTTGTTCCAGCGGGGTGCTGGTTGGGTCCGAGTGGACCAGAACGCCGTCGTAATGCTCCAGAATAATGCCTTCGGTTTTCTGTGCTTTTTGCGGGTTTGATGGCGGCGCAAGGATGTCGCGGACCGAGGCCAGAATAACAGGACGCGGGGTTTGCGCCTGCGCTGCCCCGATCAGCGACATGAATTCCGCCCGCAGCACGCGGCGGCCAAAGGGGAATAGTTCGGTGATCACAATATCGGGGTCAAATTCAGCGGCGGTATGCGTTATATCCAACAATCGGCGAGTCAGATAATCGGTATCTACCTCGTCCCCCTCGGCGGTCAGCAGACGGGTGAAATTGGTCCCGTCCGAGCACAGCGGCGGCAGTTGGCGCAATGCAATCCCGTCTGTATCAAATTGCGTCACGGGCATACCGCCAGACAGAACCGTCACCACATGACCATCCGCCACAAACGCCCGCGCCAGTGTCAAAGCGCGGCGAAGGTGGCCCGCGCCAAGCAAGTGAGTGACAGCAATCAGAACCTTCATGTGTCACGCCCAGACAGTTTGATCCGCTCGGGTGTGCCCACCTTCAGGCCGTCCTTTAGATCAATCAGAAACAACCAGTTGCGTTTGATCCGGAACGGGGCGGGGCCGCTGAAATTCCAGCCATGCGCCTGTGCCAGCAACACCCGCATGATGCCGATATGACAAACCGCCACCGTATCGCGTTTCAGCGATTTCGCCCAAGGTTCCAGCCGCGCAAAGACATCCGCCGGGCTTTCACCCGCAGGCGGGCGGTAATCCCAGCCCCAATCCTCGATATCGCGAAACCCCGAATTTGGGTCCGCTTTCAAATCCAGCCCGTGCAGCCCTTCCCATTCCCCCCAGTCCATTTCGATCAATGCCGGATCGACCGCAGGATCGCGCCCTGCCACCAGACGGGCGGTTTCAACCGCGCGCTTTAACGGGCTGGCCACCAGATCTGCCTCTGCCCATTCATCGGGCAACCGCAACCGCGCCAGATCGGCGGAGGCAGTTTCCTCAAGCGCGATATCGGTGCGCCCCTGAATGCGCCCCGCACGATTCCACGGGGTGTGTCCGTGGCGAAGGATTGCCAGCTGCACCATCTGCTAGCCCTGCTTTTGATAGATAAAACAACGCCCCGGAACGGCATCCGGCGGCAGGTCGATTTCCTGTAATGCGTCAAAATACATCCGGTCGCTGGACACCATCAGCCCACCTTTGGCCAGCAACGGTTCCACATAGGGTGAAATATTGCGCGCGAATTCGTCGTTTTTCTTCAGGTTATGCCCGCCCAGATCGGCGTGGATAAAACTGGCCGTCGGACCGAACCGTTCCAGCGCCTGCGGCAGGGTTTCAAAGACATCCCCCAGAATGGTGCGATTTTCGGGCGGGGTCGAGGCCGGGTTCGAGGCCACTTCGCGTTCAAACACATATATATCGCGCCCTGAAACAACCTCGCGCATATGATCATAGGTGCGCCCGTTGCCAAGGCCCAGCTCAAACACCGGCCCCGTCATACCGGCAGTATTTTGCACAGCGAAATCAATGCAGGCGCGTTGCGATACCATGCGGTTGATGAATACGTCCAGTCTGCTCATTCGGGGTGTCCTTTTCGGTTTCCTGAATCCTATATGATAGTATCTGCCAAAGAAACCAGTGCATGCACCACACCCTGAATAACGTTAACGTGACGGAACAATTGATGTTTGACTAATCGCGCCACCCCGCGCGATACTTGCCCGACAACACCATGCAGGCCCGTTTCTGCAATAACCAGCGAAAGTATTGAATGACGGCCCTGCTGCAAGTCAAAAACCTGACGATAAGCTTCAAATCCGACCCGCCGGTCGTGGATGATGTCAGCTTTACCGTCAATGCCGGAAAAACGCTGGCGTTGGTGGGGGAATCGGGTTCGGGCAAAACCCTATGCTGCCGTGCGATTTTGCAACTGCTGCCAAAAGCCGCGAATGTGAAATCCCAAGGTGTTTTCCTGAACTGCAACGATGCCGGCGCGCTGAACCTTAGTGAATTGCCGCGCAAACAGATGCGCGATATTCGTGGTAACCAGATTTCGATGATCTTTCAGGAACCGATGCAATCGCTGTCACCCTTGCACCGGATCGGCAATCAGGTTTCCGAAATTCTGACGCTGCACAAAAATATAAGCAACCGCGATGCCAAGGCCCAAGTGCTGGAGCAATTCGAGCGTGTTGGATTTCACAACCCCGAACGGGTGTTTCGTGCCTATCCGTTCGAGTTGTCCGGCGGCATGCGGCAACGGGCGATGATCGCCATGGCCACGGTTGCCAAACCTGATCTGCTAATCGCGGACGAACCGACAACGGCGCTGGATGTGACCACACAGGCGCAGGTGCTGGGGCTGATCAAAGAGCTGCAAAAAGAAACCGGCATGTCGGTGATATTTGTCACCCATGATCTGGGGGTCGTGGCGAATATGGCCGATTCCGTGGTGGTTTTGCATCGTGGCAGCGTAATGGAGGCCGGACAGGTCGAATATGTGATTGGTGCACCGGCGCATAAGTATACGCAAAAACTGTTTGCCGCCGCACCGGTCATTCCGGCTGCTACAGAAATAGAGCCACCCGTGCCACAAGATGATTTGATACTGGAAATGAAATCGGTTTCAAAAACCTATCATGTGCGCGCCGGATCCTTCTGGAGCCCGTCAATCGACATCAAGGCCGCCCGCGACATAAACCTGTCGGTCGCACGCGGCAAAACGCTGGCGGTGGTGGGGGAGTCCGGATCGGGCAAAACCACCTGCGCACGGATGGTGCTGGGGGCGGAAAAACCGGATGAAGGTGGCAAGATCAGTTTTTGCGGCGAAAAGGGGGGCGTTGCGCTGGACGTCAACGATCTGCAAAGCGATCAATGCACCCTGTTTCGCCAGCAGTTACAGCCGATTTTCCAAGACCCCTATTCCTCGTTCAATCCACGGATGCGGGTGGTGGATGCCCTGACCGAACCGCTGGACATCAACAATATCGGCAACCGGTCGCAGCGTCGCGACCGCGCGGTCGAGGTGCTGGAATGGGTCGGGCTGGATTCGCGCATTCTATACCGATACCCGCACGCCTTTTCCGGTGGGCAGCGGCAACGCCTGTCGATTGCGCGGGCGCTGGCGATGAACCCTGTGTTTCTGGTGTGTGACGAACCCACATCGGCGCTGGATGTGTCGGTGCAGAATCAAATTCTGTGCCTGTTTGAAGATTTGCAAAAACGCATGGGCCTGTCTTATCTGTTCATCAGTCACGATCTGGCCGTGGTGTCACGCATCGCCGATGAAGTGGCCGTGATGCATCACGGGCAAGTGGTGGAACAGGCCCCGCCCTGCACCCTTTTCCACAATCCGCGCCACCCCTACACGCAGGCGCTATTGGCCGCGCAGCCGGAACCCGACATCAACCGCCCGATCAATCTGGAGGTCGTCGCCAAAGGTGCGGGCAGCCCCGACAGTTGGCCCGAAATGTTCCGGTCCATTGAAACCAAATCCCCGCCATTGACCGAGATCGAGCCGGGCCACAGGGTGCGATGCCATGCATAAACTGTTCACCCTGATCATTGCCGCGTTTTTCGCTGGACCGCTGGCGGCCCAAACCACTGTGCAGGAAAGTCCCTATTGGGCCGACAAGGTTGCCACCGGCGAAATGCCCACCGCCACCGATCGCATCCCGTCGGATCCCCTGATTGTCAATCTGGCGGATAAGGGGCGTGAATTTGGCACTCAGGGCGGCACCCTGCGCACAATGGTTACCCGCGCCAAGGACATTCGGCAGATGGTGCCCTTCGGTTATGCGCGACTGGTTGGCTATGACCACGATTATGTTCTGACGCCCGATATTCTGGCCAGCTATGATGTCGAGGATGGGCGCAAATTCATCTTGCATCTGCGCAAGGGGCACCGCTGGTCGGACGGGGCACCCTTTACCTCGGATGATTTCAAATACTGGTGGGTGAATGTCGCCAACAACGCCGATCTGTCCCCGACAGGCCCACCGGATTTTCTGCGGGTGAACGGGGAATTGCCACAGGTCAGCTTTCCCGACCCGTTGACCATCATCTATGAATGGTCCCAACCCAACACCCATTTCATCCCGACACTTGCACAGGCCCGCCCGCCGTTCATCTTTCGGCCCGCGCATTACCTGAAACAGTTTCACGCCGATTTCACCCCGCCCGAGGCGATGGAGGAAAAGATCGAAGCCATGCATGTGCGCAGTTGGGCAGCAATGCACAATAAACTGGACAACATGTATAAATTCGACAATCCGGACCTGCCCACGTTACAGCCGTGGATGCGGGTTGGCGGCAACGCAAACAGCCGGTTCATGTTTGTGCGAAACCCCTATTACCACCGTATCGACAGCCACGGCGTGCAGTTGCCCTATATAGACGAGGTCGAAATGACCGTTGTCGGGCGCGGGCTGGTGTCAGCCAAATCCAATGCGGGTGAAAGTGATCTACAGGCGCGCGGGCTGGGATTTCGCGATATTTCCATCCTGAAAAAGGGCGAACTGGAACATGGCAATTACCGCGTATTCCTCTGGGCCAACGGCACCGCCTCGCAAATCGCGATTTACCCCAACCTGAACTATGCCGATCCGGAATGGCGCAAGATTTTGCGCGATGTGCGGTTTCGGCGGGCGCTGTCACTGGGGATTGACCGGCGTATGATCAACCGCGCGCTTTACTTTGGCATCGCCAAAGAAGGCGGCATGACCGTCCTGCCCCAAAGCCCGTTCTATAACGGCGCCTATCGCGCGGCATGGGCGCAATTCGACATCCCGCAGGCCAACGCGCTGCTGGATGACATGGGCCTGACCGACCGCACCCCCGCCGGATATCGCAAACTGCCCGATGGTCGCACGCTGGCGATCATTGTGGAAACGGCGGGTGAACGCCAAGAGGTCGAGAACGCGCTTCAGATCATCACCGACACATGGCGCGATATCGGCGTGCGCCTGATCCTGCGCCCGTTCAGTCGCGACACCTTGCGCAACCGCGTCTATTCGGGCGCGTCTATGGCCTCGGTCTGGTATGGCTGGGACAATGGCATCCCGACGCTGGATACATCACCCGACTATCTGGCCCCGCGCGCACAGGAATTTTTCGCCTGGCCCATGTGGGGGCAATATTTCCAGACCGACGGGCAGGCCGGCGAGGCCCCCGATATGCCTGATGCCATCCGCCTGTTGCAACTGTCCAAGGATTGGGAACAGGCCGAAAACCGCAGCGAGCGCCGCGTGATCTGGGATGAAATGCTGGCGATCCACGCCGATCAGCAATACGGCATCGGCCTGTTGTCCGAGGCCCCGCAACCCGTTGTGGTATCGCGTCGCCTTCGCAACGTGCCCGAAGTGGCCTTCTGGGCGTGGGAGCCCGGCGCGCAATTCGGCATCCACCGGCCCGACGAATTCTTCTTTTCGACGGAAGGGGGCGAATGATGGCAATCCTGCGCTATGCCACCTTGCGGTTTATCACCATGCTGCTGACGCTGCTCGTGGTGTCGGTGCTGATTTTCATCATCATCAACCTGCCCCCGGGCGATTACCTGTCAAACCAGCTGACCGAGCTGCGCGCGACGGGTCAGGAGGCCGGCATCGCCAAGGCCGAATTCATGTATCACGAATACGCCATGGACCGCCCGCTGTGGGAGCAATACACGATCTGGATGGGATTCACCCCCGGTCCGCAAGGCTATTCCGGCATGTTGCAGGGCGATTTCGGCTGGTCGTTCGAATTTGACCGTCCGGTTTCGGAAATCGTTGGCGAGGCACTGTGGCTGACCGTTCTGGTCAATGTCGCAGCGGTGTTGTTCGTCTATCTGGTGGCGCTGCCGCTGGGGGTTCTGGCGGCGGCCAAGGCGAAAACATGGGTGGATTATACCAGTTCATTCGTAGGCTATCTGGGGTTGGCCACACCGAATTTTCTGCTGGCGCTGATGCTGTTCTATTACGGCCACCGCTATTTCGACCTGCCGATTGGCGGGTTGATGGCGCCAGAATTGGAAGGCGAGCCGATGAGCCTTGAAAAGGTGAAATCCATCCTTGTGCATCTGATTGTCCCGACCTTTGTGATCGGCACGGCAGGGGCGGCAGGCATGATGCAACGCCTGCGCGCCAATCTGCTGGACGAATTGGGCAAACCTTATGTCGAAACCGCCCGCGCCAAGGGGCTGCCACCGGCCAAACGGCTGTGGAAATACCCTCTGCGTATGGCGTTCAACCCGTTCGTGGCCGACATTGGCAACCTGCTGCCTTCACTGATCTCGGGGTCGGTTCTGGTGTCGGTGGTGCTGGGCTTGCAAACTATCGGCCCTGCCCTGCTGACTGCCTTAAAAACACAGGATCAGTTTCTGGCCGGTTTCATCCTGCTGTTCGTGGCGCTGCTGACGCTGGTGGGCACGATGATTTCGGATGTGCTGCTGATGCTGCTTGATCCGCGCATCCGCTACGGGGGGCGCGACTGATGACCATTTTACCCGATGGGCGCTACGTTTCGGACGCCCCCTATGATGAAAACGAAGACCTGAGCGCGATCGAGCGCGCCGATCTGGACATGCCCAACTGGAAACTGGTCTGGCGGGCGTTTCGCAAGCACCGGATGGCGCTGATTTCGGGTATTTTCCTGCTGGTTGGCTATCTGCTGTTGCCCTTTGCCGGTTTCATTGCCCCCTACACCCCGAACGAGCGTAACGCCGATTACCTTTATGCCCCACCCCAAGGCATCCATCTGTTTCATGACGGCAAATTCATCGGCCCCTATGTCTATCCGACCACGGCGCACGCAGATCTGGTGAACTATCGCTGGGATTATACCACTGATAAAACCAATGCGATGCCGCTGGAGTTTTTCTGTAAGGGTGGGGAATACACAATCATCGGGCTTTTCACTACCAACCGTCACCTTGTGTGCGCGCCCGCAGGGGCAACGCTGTTCCTGTTTGGCTCGGACCGGTTAGGGCGGGATGTGTTTTCGCGCATCCTTTACGGGGCGCAATTGTCGATGACCGTGGGGTTGATCGGTATCACCGTGTCCTTCCTGCTGGGCATCACATTCGGCAGTATTGCCGGATATTTCGGCGGCAAGATTGACTGGGTTATACAGCGCGCCATCGAGATTTTACGCTCGTTGCCCGAACTGCCCCTGTGGCTGGCCCTGTCGGCAGCAGTGCCGGCCAGTTGGGGGCCTGTGGCGGTATTCTTTATGATCTCGCTGATCCTCGGGGCGCTGGACTGGCCGGGGCTGGCCCGCGCTGTGCGATCCAAATTCCTTGCCTTGCGGGAAGAAGAATACGTTAAAGCGGCCGAGGTCATGGGGGCGAAACCTGTGCGGGTGATCCGTAAACACCTGTTGCCCAATTTTCTGAGCCACCTGATTGCCAGCGCCACCCTGTCCATCCCCGCGATGATCCTCGGGGAAACGGCGCTGTCCTTCCTTGGGCTGGGCCTGCGGGCACCGGCGGTCAGCTGGGGGGTGATGCTGAACGATGCGCAGCACCTTGCCTCGATCGAGATTTACCCCTGGACGGCCATCCCGATGCTGCCGATCATCATCACCGTGCTGGCCTTCAGCTTCTTTGGGGACGGTTTGCGGGATTCACTGGACCCTTACAAAAATTAGCGATCATCGCCGCCGCTATCGGCCATATCTTCCGCCATCTCGTCTTCTTCAAGAACCGGAAGGGCTGCAGCGGCAATGGCTTCTTTTTGTTCCTTGGTCATGCCATCAACCTTGCCGTTGCCATCATCGGCCAGACGCACCGTTACTTCACGGTGGGCAAATTTGATCCCTTCGCGTTCAAACAGATCACGGATTTCCTGCAAAACCCGCTTTCGGATCAGCCACTGGCCACCCGGCTTGGTCATAAATTTCACCCGGATGATCATTGCGGAATCCTGCATTTCGATCACGCCTTGCGATTTCAGGGGTTGTAGGAAATCCTTGCCGATCACAGGATCTTCCAACAGTTCCTGTCCCAGTTTCTTGATCAGTTTGCGCACACGTTCAGGGTCGGTGTCATAGGTCACCCGCAGCGGCAGCTTCATGATCACCCAATCGCGGGAGAAATTGGTCAGGAACTGGATTTCGCCGAAAGGAATTGTATTCAGCGGGCCACGGTGATGGCGCAACTGCATAGATCGCAGGGAAATCTTTTCGACTGTGCCTTTGACATCGCCGGTATCAATATATTCACCTTTGCGAAACGCATCATCCAGCAAAAAGAATACGCCCGAAAAAATATCCCGCACCAGCGTTTGCGCGCCAAAACCAATGGCCAGACCGACAACACCAGCACCGGCGAACAACGGGCTGACGTTGATGCCCAGTTGCGAGAGCAGGATCAAGCTAAACGTGGTGATGATTACGATCATCATCGATATGCGGAACAGCGGCAACAATGTTGACAGACGGCTGGCGCCTTCACCGCCACCTTCGCCGCCTAATTCGATCTCGGGGGCGTCGCTCTGCTCTTGTGCGATTTTATTGTCTATCCAGATACGGAATGAATGATAAACGATATAGGCGATGAAAAGAACAACAACGAAATCGAGGCCCCGCTCGAATACAGACTCCTTAACCATCGACATGTTGCCGCCCCAAATTTCGATAAAGGCCCAGAATCCGGCAACAAAGGCCAAAATCCCCGAAACCCGACGGGCTAGGTCCTCGAAATTTGCAAGCGGGTGAGCGACACGATTCACCTGGCTATCAATGGTCCCATGCGTTTCATTTGCATCCGTGGCAACGGCTTCTGCCAATAATATTTCGGGATTGTTTTCACTGGCTTCAGCATCCCCCTGCGCGTCGGCCTTTTTCATCTCTGCTGTGATTTTCCTTGCTTCTCTCGCTTTGGCGAAAAGCCGTTCAATCATGTAGTTGATGATCGCATAGACAACCACAATCGCCGTCCCCACACCATATGCGCCCGCAATAAGCGGAAAGGCTGTTGGTTGCTGCAACACCAGATCATGTGTCAATCGAACCCAGGAATAGATAAAATAGACTATGACAACCGGCACCCAGGCGTAGGATACAAACTTGGCTGCGAAATTGGTTTCTTCTACAGGGCGCCCGTTGCGAATGGCCCGCGATACAGCGCGGCGATTAACCAGAACCATGATGATATTCATCACGGCGACCATCAATGCCAATGCCGAGGATATAAATGCGTATACCTCGTAATTCAGGCCCAGTTCGGACACCCAGACACTGAACATCAGCGAACATATATCTAGCGTTGCCAGAATTGACGCCCAGTAATACAGCTTTAGCGCGTCTTTATTTGAAAAATGCGGAATGCGATATTGGCACAAATAGGGGGCCAAAACCATCCGCCAGATCGTTGTTACAAAGCGAATGCCCGCATACGCCACGAAGATTACAGTGATGGTAAACTGCATTGCCGTATCGGTTGCTTCGCCAAAAATAGCATATCCCAGCCCATAGGCAACGATCATCGAAACCAGGATTCCCCCGACCCCGACAAAGAAACGGTAAACCAGAAAAGGCAGTTTTTCCGTATAACCGACAGGGTGTTCCAGAACACGGGCTACCACATATTTTTTTGCAAAACGGCGGCCATAGATTTCCCGTTCCACCACCATACCGATGGCAAAGAACAAAAGGCTCCACAAGAGGGCCTTGAAGAATGTGGAAATATTACCGTCAGGGCTGCTGTCGCGCAGGATATATGTAACCTCGGCAAATGAATCCGGCATCGACTTCAGCATCCGCTTCAAATCCCGCCGAAACCGCAACGCTTCGTCCTGCATCGCCATCAGACCGGACATGCCGTGATCTTTTCCGTCCTCGGAACCTGCACCCGTATTAGATGAATTACCAACGACTTTGCCTTCGGGGTCAATAATGACCACGGTAGCGCCGCTTTCTGTTGCCTGACGCATCAGTTCTGTCAGTTTGTCGGTTTCCTGCGTTTGCCCAGCCGGCTTATCCCCGCCCAGCAAGCCCGTAATGCTTTGCGCCGTAACAGGATGGTTCACAACCGAGAACACCAGCACAATCAGTGCAAACCAATAGCGTAACCGTGGCATTTTGTTTTCCAATCTTCAGGCAATATGGCCCGTGATGCTAAGCCAAGTCGGTGGATAGTGCAATTGTATCGAATATTCCCTATCACAAACCCTCAAAACCCTGCGAGATATCGTCCCATTCGCAAAAGTGCTTGAAATCCAATTGCAATCTGTCGCTGAATGGCTAGATAATTCCCTTGATCGGCCGCAGCCGGAGTTGTCGCGCCTTTTGACACTACCAATGCGGCGTTAGCTTTGTCGTATTTGTGATCGCCGTGCTACCAAGCGCCTTGCGCTATTGACTTAAGCAAAGTTGGAATAATGACAAAGACGGTCAAAGACAAAATCGCGATCATCGGGTTGGGCTATGTCGGGCTGCCTTTGGCGCTGGCGCTGGCCCGCGAAGGGGTCGAGGTTGTGGGGTTTGATACCAATTCCCGCCATGTGGACGCCCTGCACCGGCAATCCGACACCAATGGCGAGGTCTGTTCAGACTCGCTGAAATCCACAACCGCGAAATTCACATCAGACGCGCAGGATCTAGCCGGTTGCACAGCCTTTATCATTGCGGTTCCCACCCCGATCACCGATGCCAAAAAACCCGATCTGTCGCCCATGCTGGGCGCCTGCAAAACCATTGCACCCCACTTAACCAAAGGGGCCTTGGTGGTTGTCGAATCCACCGTCTACCCCGGCGTCACCGAAGAAATCTGCGGTCCTGCTTTGGCGGATCAAAGCGGTTTACGGATGTATGACGACATCAAGCTGGGCTATTCGCCCGAGCGGATCAACCCGGGGGATGCGGAACATTCGCTGGAGAACGTGGTCAAGATCATATCGGCGCAGGACGATGAAACGCTGGATCGCATCGAGGCCATCTATGCCCCGCTGGTCAAGGCCGGTCTGCACCGTGCAAGTTCGATCAAAACCGCCGAGGCCGCCAAGGTGATCGAAAACACCCAGCGCGATCTGAACATCGCCTTGGTCAACGAATTCGCGCTGATCTTTTCGCGGCTGGGTCTGGACACGCTGGAAGTGCTGGAAGCCGCCGGAACCAAGTGGAATTTCCTGCCCTTCCGCCCCGGTCTGGTAGGTGGTCATTGCATCGGGGTTGACCCCTATTACCTGACTTACAAGGCCGAACAGACCGGATACCACCCCGAAGTCATTCTGGCCGGACGCCGCATCAACGACTACATGGGCCGCCATATCGCGCAGGTGTTGGTCAAGGAAATGCTGGCCCGCAAGGTGGACGTGACCCGCGCGCGGGTGCTGGTGCTGGGGTTCACCTTCAAGGAAAACTGCGCCGATACACGCAATACCAAAGTGGTCGATATTCTGGACGAACTGTCGGCATATTCGATCAGCGCCGATGTTTATGATCCGTGGGTTTCCCCCGATGTGATGCAATCCGAATACGGCATCACCTCTGTGCGAGCGCTTGAATCGGGCGCTTACGACGGAATCATCCTTGCCGTGGCCCATTCCGAATTCGTCGATATGGGGGCCGATAAAATCCGCGCCTTGGGGCGACCAAACGCAATCGTTTATGATCTGAAAGGCGTGCTGGGCCGCGCCGATGCAGATTTGCGACCCTAAGGCAGATCGGGGAATCCATGCTGAACAAACTGACCAAAGCCCCCAACACGGCGGAACACCAGCCGCGGGTGCTGTTTTACAGTCACGACACCTTCGGCCTTGGACATTTGCGCCGCTCGCGGGCAATTGCGGCGGCAATCACCAAGGATGATGCAGGCCTGTCGGCGCTGATCCTGACCGGATCACCCGTGGTGGGGCGGTTCACCTTTCCCGAACATGTCGACCACATCCGTCTGCCCGGTGTAACCAAAATGTCGGATGGGTCTTATGTCAGCCAGACGCTAGGACTGGATATCGATGAAACTACCAATCTGCGCGCGGGGCTAATCCGGTCGGCGGCGGAATATTATGTTCCCGATCTGCTGATCGTTGACAAGGAACCAACGGGGTTTCGCGGTGAGCTGCTGCCAACACTGGAATACCTGAAGGACAACGGCAAAACCAAACTGGTGCTGGGCCTGCGCGATGTGCTGGATTCTCCCGACACATTGGCGGCGGAATGGGACCGCAAGGGCGCGATCAAAGCCACTGAAGAATTCTATGACGAAATCTGGGTGTACGGGCTGAAATCTGTCTATGATCCAACCAAAGGTCTGGACCTGCCCCAATCCGTTCGCGAAAGGATGCACTGGACCGGCTATCTGCGCCGCGAGGTCGGGGACCAACCGCTATCCATTCCACAACCCTATATCCTGATCACACCCGGTGGCGGGGGCGATGGCGAAGCGATGGTCAACCTTGTGCTGTCCGCCTATGAGCAAGACCCCGATCTGTCGCCCATGGCCGTGCTGGTCTACGGCCCGTTCCTGTCCGGCGACACCCGTGTGGAATTCGAACAACGGGTGGCCAAGCTGAATGGCCGCGTGCAAACCGTCGGCTTTGAATCCAAGATCGAACACCTGTTTGCCGGCGCGCAGGGCGTGATCTGCATGGGCGGCTACAACACCTTTTGCGAGGTCCTGTCCTTTGACAAACCTGCCGTGATCGTGCCGCGCACCGTGCCGCGCCGCGAACAGTTCATCCGCGCCGAAAGGGCCGAACAACTGGGTCTGACCCGCATGATCGACGAGGACCGTGACGGCATGACGCCCGAGGCGATGATCAAGGCCATCCGCGGCCTGCCCGATCAGCCGCCCCCTTCGGCGCATCATCACAACGGATTGCTGGACGGGCTGGATTATGTTTCCGCGCGCGTTCAGGCGCTGGTCAAAACATGACCGCCCCGCCGCTAGCGATCATTGTCAAAGGCTGGCCGCGCCTGTCGGAAACCTTTATCGCGCAGGAACTGGCCGCATTGGAAGATGTCGGGCAGCGGTTCGACATCTGGTCCTTGCGGTTCCCCACCGACAAAAAGCGACATCCGCTGCATGACCGGATAAAGGCGCGGGTGCGTTACCTGCCGGAATACCTGCATCAAGAACCGTTTCGGGTGCTGCGTGCGTGGTGGAAGGTGCGCAAATTGCCCGGCTACAAACAGGCCTATGCGCTTTGGAAACAGGACTACGCCCGCGACAAAACCCGCAACCGTATCCGCCGTTTTGGACAGGCATGCGTGCTGGCCGCTGAAATGCCGGCTGAAACGCTGGGCCTTTATGCGCATTTCATGCACACGCCATCCTCGGTCGCCCGTTACGCCGCCATCATGCGTGGATTGCCATGGAGTTTTTCCGCCCATGCCAAGGACATCTGGACATCGCCGGAGTGGGAAAAGCGCGAAAAATTGTCCGCCGCCACCTATGGCGCCACATTCGGGGCCACCTGCACCGGTTTTGGCGCTGAACATCTGCAAGGGCTGGCTGATATACCAGAGCGGATGCATCTGGTCTATCACGGGCTGGATCTGAGCCGTTTTCCCACGCCCCCCGAACGCACAGACCCGCCAAAAGGCACCATCCGGCTGATGTCGGTCGGACGGCTGGTAGAAAAGAAGGGCTTTGACAATCTGATAGACGCGCTGGCCTTGCTGCCCGATGATCTGGACTGGCATTGGACCCATATCGGTGGCGGTGATCTGAAAACCACCTTGCGGGAGCGCGCGGACAGGGCCGGAATTTCCGGCCGCGTTACATGGCTTGGATCGATGAACCAGCCCGAGGTGATCGAGGAAATGCGCAACAGCGATATTTTCATCCTGCCCAGCCGGATTGCCAAGGACGGCGACCGTGACGGGTTGCCCAATGTGCTGATGGAGGCGGCCTCGCAATTGCTGCCGATCATATCGACCCCCGTTTCCGCCATCCCCGAATTCATCGACAACGGCGTGCATGGTGTGCTGTCCGATGATGCGCCAGAACCTTTGGCGGGCGCGATTTACGATCTGTCGATGGACCCAGACAAACGCGCCGAAATGGCCAAGGCCGCGCTGGCGCGGTTGCAATCGGATTTTGGCATGATGCCGGGGATCAAACGGCTGGATCAGTTGCTGCGCCAAATGATGGCAGGGTAGCGACATGGGGACCATCGCCTTTTACGCCCCGATGAAACCCCCGTCACACCCCACACCATCGGGGGACCGGCAAATGGCGCGGGCGTTGATGGCGGCGCTGGGGGAGCAGGCGGAGCTGGTTTCCGAGTTGCGGCTTTATGATGGCAAGGGCGACGGGGCCGTTCAGGCCGAACTGGAACAACTCGCCAATGACGAGGCCAAGCGCCTGATCGCCAAGGGTGGCTGGCGGGCATGGGTGACCTATCACAACTATTATAAAGCCCCCGACATCATCGGCCCGATTGTCGCCCGCGCGCTGGATATTCCCTATATCCTGATCGAAGCCACCCGCTCCGCCAAACGTCTGACCGGTCCGTGGTCCCGTTTCGCCACACTGGCCGAGGCCGCAACCGACCATGCCAATCTGGTGCTCTATTTCACCGAACGCGACCGCGTGGCGCTGGAACAGATGCGGCCAAAGGGGCAACGGCTGGTCAAACTGTACCCTTTCCTGCCCCGCACCGACCTGTCCGCCCCTGCCCCGCTGACAGGGCAAACCATCCTGACCGTGGCCATGCTACGCGGTGGCGACAAACTGGAATCATTCCGGATCATCGCCGACACCCTGCCATTGCTGACAACACCGGACTGGCACCTGCAAATAGCTGGCGACGGCCCTGCCCGCGACGAAATCGACTCCCTGTTCGCGCCGCTTGCCCCACGCATAACCTTTCTGGGGCAGCTTGATCGCGGCGGGCTGGATCAAGCCTACCGCAATGCTGATGCCTTCCTGTGGCCCGGCGTGAACGAAGCCTTTGGCATGGTCTATCTGGAGGCACAGGCTGCTGGCGTGCCGGTGGTGGCGCAGAACCGCGACGGGGTGCGGGATGTGGTGTTGGCGGGCGGGTTGGTGCCCACAGATCACGGGCCAAAAGCACTGGCGCAAGCGTTGGACAGGTTGTTAGGGTCACCCGCTGAACGTCAAACGCGCGGGCGGGAATCCCGCGCGTTTGTGGCCGAAAACCATTTGCTGAACACCGCCCGCAAAACCCTGTGGCAACACATCAACGCCCTGTAGGCCTATTGCTGCAACGCCTTTTGTTCATCCGCCTTTTGCAGCGCAATCGAGCGTTTCGAAACCAGTGAGGCGGCAATCACCCCGACCGTCACAATCAGGATCATGATCGAGGACAACGCGTTGATCTCGGGGCTGACCCCAAGTCGCACGGCGCTGTAAATCTTGATCGGCAAGGTGGTCGAAGACGGGCCGGTGGTAAACGAGGAAATCACCAGATCGTCCAGCGACAGGGTGAACGCCAACAGCCAGCCGGAAATCACCGCAGGGGCGATGATCGGCAGGGTGACACTGCGAAAGGCATCAAACGGGGTGCACCCCAGATCAAGGGCTGCCTCTTCCAGAGATTGGTCGAATGTGGCCAGACGGGATGAAACCACTACCGATACAAAACACATCGAAAAGGTCGTGTGGGCCAGAACGATTGTCGTCACGCCGCGGTCCATGCCAATTGCGATGAACAGCAACAACAGCGACAGGCCGGTGATCACATCGGGCATCACAAGCGGTGCATAAATCATACCCGAAAACAGTGTCCGCCCCCGAAACCGCCCACCCCGCACCAGCGCATAAGCCGCCATTGTGCCCAGTATTGCCGCAAAGGTCGAGGACATAACCGCCACTTTCAACGTTATCCAGGCCGCACTTAGGAACGCCTTGTCATGCAACAAGACGCCATACCATTTGGTCGAAAACCCGGCCCAGACCGTGACCAGACGCGATTCATTAAAGCTGTATGTGATCAGGATCAGCATAGGCAGATAGAGAAACGCGAACCCGAAGGTCAGGGCGGTTGCATTGAACCATGTGAAACGGCGCATAATCAGCCCTCCTCGCGATTTTTTTGTTCGTTGCGCTGAAACAGGATGATCGGGATCACCAAAATCAGCAACAAGATCACAGCCACGGCCGAGGCAACCGGCCAGTCGCGGTTGGAGAAGAATTCCTCCCACAGCACCTTGCCGATCATCAGGGTTTGTGACCCGCCCAGCAGCGACGGAATGACAAATTCGCCGATTGCCGGAATGAACACCAGAAAACAGCCCGCAATGATGCCCGGTTTTGCCAGAGGCAGCGTGACCAGCCAGAAGGCCGACAGGCGCGAACAGCCCAGATCTTCGGCAGCTTCCAGCAGGGATTCATCCAGCTTTTCCAGCGTCGCATAGATCGGCAGGATCATGAACGGCAGATAGGTGTAAACGATGCCGATATAGACAGCCATTGTCGTATTGATGATCTTTAGCGGCTCATCAATTATCCCGCTCCACAGCAGAATCTGGTTCAGATAGCCCTCATTGCTTAGGATCCCGATCCACGCATAAATCCGGATCAGAAAGCTGGTCCAGAAAGGAAGAATGATCAGCATCATCAAGGTCGGGCGCCATTCCGACGGGGCCTTGGCCATACCATAAGCAATGGGAAATCCGACAATAAGCGTGGCCAATGTGGCCACCAATGCAATTTCCAAGCTGGACAAATAGGCCTTCCAGTAGAGGGCATCTTCGGTCAGGAAGGTGAAATTTTCCATATCCAGCTGGCTGAAGAAATCCTTTACCCCAGCCCAGCCCAGCGACAAATCCAGTGTCGGTGTATAGGGGGGGCGCGCAATCGCTGTATCCGAAAGCGAAATTTTCAGCACAATCAGAAACGGCACTAAAAACAGCACCAGCAGCCAGAAATACGGAATAGCGATCAGAAGCTTGCGGCGCATCTCCGACCTCCTATTGCGTCAGGATGACACCGGCGGTGTCCGTCCATGACAGCCAAACCGGGTCTTCCCAGGTGAAATTTCGCCGTGAAAGACGACGATTGTTGGCGGCCTGCGCCTTGATGATCTGGCCGTTTTTCAGCTTTACATGGTAGGTGGAAATATTCCCCAGATAGGCAATATCATGTACTTGCCCCTGCACCGCATTGGCGTGGGTCTCGGGGCGTTCACTGGAAATGGCCACCTTTTCGGGGCGGATGGCAAAATGGCACGCGGTGCCTTTGGCCAAATCTGCGGGTGCCGTTCCGATAATCGGCGCTTCGCCCTCGGCCCAGTGGATTTCGGTCAGCTTGTCGCCCAATGGCTCGGCCTTGCCTTCGATCAGATTGATTTCACCGATAAAGTCGGCGACATAAACCGAATTGGGGTTTTCATACAGACGGTCCGGCGTGGCCACCTGAATGATCCTGCCAGCATCCATCACCGCAATGCGCGAGGCAACGGTCATGGCCTCTTCCTGATCATGGGTGACGATCACGAATGTGGTGCCGGTTTTTTCCTGAATGTCCATCAGTTCGAATTGCGTATCCTGCCGCAGCTTTTTGTCCAAAGCACCCAGCGGTTCATCCAGCAGTAACAATTTCGGCGCCTTGGCCAAGGAACGCGCCAGCGCCACACGCTGCCTTTGCCCGCCGGAAATCTGGTGCGGTTTGCGTTTGCCGAACTGCTCCAGCCTTGTTAAGCGCAGCATTTCGTCGACCCGTCCGGCAATTTCCGATTTCGGCATGTCTGACCTCTTTAGGCCAAACGCGATATTTTCAGCCACCGAAAGATGCGGAAACAGCGCATAGGATTGAAACATCATATTGGTGGGGCGTTTGTTGGGGGGCACCGCCGCCATATCCTGACCGTCCAGCAATATCTGGCCTTCGGTCGGCGTTTCAAAACCTGCCAACATCCGCATCAGGGTGGTTTTACCACAGCCCGAGGGGCCAAGCAGGGCGTAGAATTCTTTGTCGTAGATATTGATGCTTAGGTCATCAATCGCGGTAAAATCGCCAAACCGTTTGGTCACATTGCGAAATTCGATCAGCGGCTTTTCTGCCGGATCCTCCCACGGTGCAAAATCGGTGTTTCCGTTGTTGTCGTTCATATTCCCCCCCGTCAAAAACGGCAAACCCCGCGCCGTTTTCCGGCGCGAGGCTGTTTGATACCCGATCTTAGATGCCGGATTTGATCTTGGTCCACAGACGGGTCACGACCCGCTGCACCTTTGCCGGATAGGGCCGTGTGGTATAAAGGTGCTTCAGGGTTTCTTCGTCTGGATAAATAGCCGGATCACCGATCACATCCTCTTCCAGAAACTCCTGCGAGGCCTTGTTGCCATTGGCGTAGTAAACGTAATTCGACGCCGCTGCCGCATTATGTGCATCCATCATGAAATTCAGGAATTTATGCGCCCCATCCGGGTTTGGTGCATCTACCGGGATTGCCATCTGGTCAAACCACATCAACGCCCCTTCTTTCGGGGCATGATAGGCGATTTCAACACCATTATCGGCCTCGTCTGCACGGTCACGCGCCTGAAGCACATCACCGGACCAGCCGAACGCCACGCAAATATCGCCATTGGCCAGCGCATTGATATATTCCGAGCTGTGGAATTTCTGCACATAAGGCGCAACAGCCGACAGAACCGGCCCCGCCTTGGCGATAACATCGGGATCAAATGAATCGGGGTTTTCCCCCAGATAGGCCAACGCAGCCGGAATCATTTCTGTAGGGGCATCCAGAAAATGTACGCCGCATTTTTGCAGTTTTTCCATATTGGAAGGATCAAAAATCAACGCCAGTGAATCAATCGGCGCATCATCCCCCAGCACTTCTTTCACTTTTTCAACATTTACCCCGATACCCGTGGTGCCCCACATGTAGTTGATTGAATACTCGTTACCAGGGTCATATTGCGCGGTGCGTTCTTTGATCACGTCCCACATATTTACGGCATTGGGCAGTTTTGAATAATCCAATTTCTGGAAGGCACCTGCCTGAATTTGACGTTGCAAAAAGCCGGCCGTCGGCACCACAACATCATAGCCCGATCCACCGGCCAGCATTTTTGTTTCCAGCAATTCGTTGGAATCAAACACGTCATAAATCAGCGTGATGCCGGTTTCTTCCTGAAACTTGGTCAGCAGGCTTTCGTCGATGTAATCGGACCAGTTGTAAACATGCACTTCCTCGGCCATTGCCGCGCCCGCCCCAAGGGCCAGCACTGCCGTCATTGTCAGCAAATTCGTTTTCATTGATTGTTCTCCCATTGGTTGGGAGTCTTGGCTCCCGTCAAAATATTTGATCAAAAAAATTGACACAAAGCAATAAAAAGTTTCCACTTACCGCGTCCGAACCGCGGCTATAAATAGGAACAAAGTGGATAATTCACCGCAAAACCTGCCCGTTCACGAGGTGGTCTATCGCCAAATCCGCGAGATGATCCTGCTGGGCGAATTTGCCCCGGGGCAGCCTGTTACCATTCAGGGGCTGGTGCAGGAACTGGGTGTCGGCATGACACCGGTGCGTGAGGCAATCCGCCGCCTGACCGCCGAAGGGGCGCTGGAATTTCAGGGCAATCGGCGGATCATCCTGCCGCAAATAACACTGGCGCAACTGGACGAAATCGCCTTTGCCCGCCTGTCGATAGAACCGCGTCTGGCCTATCTGGCCACCGGACGCATGTCGGGAACCGATTATCAGGGGTTATATGACACCGATCAGATGCTGAACGTGGCCATTGCGCAAGGGAACGTTGCGAATTACCTGAAATACAACTACCGGTTTCACCACGACCTGTATCAACAGTCCGACGCCCACATCCTGCTGTCTATGGCGGCCTCGCTCTGGTTGCGAATCGGCCCCTCACTGCGGGTGGTTCTGGGCCGCTATGGGACGGCCAACCTGCCCGACAAACACAAAGAAGCCTTGCAAGCGATGCGCGATGGTGATCCGCAGGCGGTGGCCCAAGCGATCAAGGAAGACCTGCATCAGGGGCACGAGGCAATCCGCCAATCGCTGGAAACGACGTGAACAGCGCAATTCTGTTTGACAGAAAATAATTTGATCATATTCTGCCCCAAACCCGTTTCATCAGGAGTGCCGCCATGAACATGATCACCAACCACCCGCCCACCAAAGAGCTTCAGGAACTGGATGCGGCGCATCACATGCACCCGTTTACCGCCGGTGCCGATCTGGCCGCCAAGGGTGCGCGGGTGATCACATCTGCCAAAGGCGTAACGCTGACCGATTCCGAAGGTGTGGAACTGATGGATGCGATGGCAGGCCTGTGGTGCGTCAACATCGGTTATGGCCGCCATGAACTGGCCGAAGCCGCCGCGCGGCAGATGCGCGAACTGCCTTATTACAACACCTTTTTCCAAACCACCCATGTGCCCGCCGTGGCGCTGGCCACCAAACTGGCCGAACTGGTGCCCGGTGATCTGAATCAGGTGTTCTTTGGCTGTTCGGGGTCGGATGCAAATGATACCAACATTCGCCTTGTGCGCCACTATTGGGCGGCCAAGAGCAAACCCGACAAAAAGGTGATCATATCACGCAAGAACGCCTACCACGGATCGACCGTTGCCGCCGCCAGCCTTGGCGGAATGTCGGCCATGCACGCGCAGGGCGGCTTGCCGATTCCCGATATCCACCACATAGACCAGCCCAACTGGTATGCCGAAGGTGGCGATCTGTCGCCCGAAGAATTCGGACTGGAACGTGCCCGCCAGTTGGAGCAGGCGATTGCCGAAATCGGCGAGGGCCGCGTTGCCGCCTTTATCGCCGAACCGATTCAGGGCGCAGGCGGGGTGATCATTCCGCCCGAAACCTACTGGCCGGAAATCCAGAGGATTTGTGATGCGCATGAAATCCTGCTGATCGCCGACGAGGTGATCTGCGGCTTCGGGCGCACCGGCAACTGGTTTGGCAGCGAAACCTTCAACATCCGTCCCGACATCATGACAATCGCCAAGGGCCTGTCCTCGGGTTACGCCCCCATCGGTGGCTCGATGGTGTCGGACGAGGTGGCCCAAGTGATCGCCAACGCCGGTGACTTCAATCACGGTTACACCTATTCCGCCCATCCGGTTTCCGCCGCTGTGGCGCTGGAAAACCTGCGGATTATGGAAGAGGAAAAAATCGTCGATACCGTGCGCGATGTGACTGCCCCCTATCTGGCCAAACGCTGGGCCGAACTGGCGGATCATCCGATGATCGGCGAAGCCAAATCCTGCGGCATGGTCGCCTCGGTCGCCATGTCGCCGGACAAAGCCAACCGCGCCCCGTTTCAGGCGCCCGCCGGCACCATCGGCCTGATGTGCCGTGATCGCTGTTTTGAAAACAAACTGGTGATGCGCCATGTCGGGGACAGGATGATCATCTCGCCGCCGCTGATCCTGACCAAAGACGATATCGACACATTAATGGACCGCGCTTACCGCTCGATTGACGAGGCCTATCTGCAGGCGAAAAAGGAAGGGCTGTTCAAGTAACGCTCAGCCCCGTTCATCAGCGCCCATCCTGCGTTCCAGCCAACGCACAAAGGCGCTGATGATCAACACCAGCAGCAGATATTCGACGATCAGCAGGGTATAAATCTCAAGCGGCCGGTATTCCGTCACCACCAGTTCATTGGCGCGGCGCGTCAGTTCCTGCATACCGATGACCGAGGCAAAAGCCGACATTTTCACGATATAGATGAACTGGTTTGCAAGCGGTGGCAGGATGCGCCGGATCGCCTGGGGCAGGATCACATAACGCATGTTTTGCGCGTAGGTCAGGCCGATGGTTTGCCCCGCCTCGACCTGCCCTTTGGGGATAGACTGAATACCCGCGCGATAGATTTCGGCGGTGAAGGCGCTGTCGGACACGGCCAAGGCGATGATCGCACCCCAGAACGGATCAATGCTGATGTTGATCCCCATAGATTTCAGCACCACCGGCAGCCCGTAAAATACCCAGAACAGCATCGGCAGCAGGGGCACTGCGCGCACCAGCTCGATATATACCCGCGACGGGATGCGCAGCCATCGGCGGGATGACATGCCGGGCAGGGCCACGATCAGCCCCAGTACCATCGACAGGCTGACTGCGATCAGCGACAGCAGGATGGTCGATCCGAACCCGCCCAACAGGAATTTGATGTTGATCCAGCCCGCAGGCGTGCGCGGGTCAATCACATACCAACCCCAGACATTCAATTGGCCACAGCCCGCGATAAACAGTGTCAGCGATAGCAGGATCAGGGTTTTCAATCTCATCACACGTCCCCCTAATGCTGTAAAATCTGGTTCAGGAATTTACGGCACCGTGCGGTTTTGGGCGCGGTAAAGAATTCCTCGGGCGGGGCGGATTCCAGTATCTCGCCCTTGTCCATGAACACCATCCGGTCGGCGGCCTTGCGGGCAAATCCCATTTCATGGGTCACCACAACCATTGTCATCCCTTCCACAGCCAGATCAAGGATCACATCCAGAACCTCGGCAATCATTTCCGGATCCAGCGCCGAGGTGGGTTCGTCAAACAGCATCAGTTTGGGTTCCAGACACAGGCAACGGGCAATCGCCACCCGCTGTTGCTGCCCGCCCGACAATTGACCGGGCTTTTTGTCGGCCTGTTCGGGGATGTGCACCCGTTCCAGGTAATGCATCGCGCGGGCTTCGGCCTCGGGTCGGGACAAGCCGCGTGCCTTGATCGGTCCAAGGGTCAGATTTTCCAGCACCGTCAGATGCGGAAACAGGTTGAACTGCTGAAACACCATACCGATTTCCGAGCGCACCTGCGCGATGCTTGCCGCATCATTGGTCAGTTCGATCCCGTCGACCACAATCCGCCCCGTATCATGCGCTTCCAGCCGGTCGATACAGCGCACCAGTGTGGATTTACCCGAACCGGACGGCCCGCAAATCACCAGCCTTTCGCCAAACGGAACTGTCAGGGTGATATCCTTCAACGCCTGATAATCGCCGAACCATTTACCCACACAGCTGATTTCAATCGCGTTTGCGCTGCCCTGCATCCTGCCTGCCCTGCCCGTTTCCCGTTCAACTTATTATTACCTGACCATCTATAGATGGAAATAGCCACCACCGCGGGCTAAAACAAAAGACCGTTACAACAATAAATTCGCAGGGAACGCAAAAATGAGATTTTTCAGAGTATTCGCAATCGCAACCTTTTTGACCGCCCTTCTGGGCCTGCCCGCCACTGCGCAATCGGCGCTGAATGACATCCTGTCGTCCGGCACGCTCAAGGTCGGCACCACCGGCGACTGGAACCCGATGTCGGTGCGCGATCCGGCAACCAACAGCTACAAGGGCTATGATATCGACATCATGACCGAACTGGCCAAGGATCTGGGCGTGGAACTGGAACTGGTCCCGACAGACTGGAAAACGCTGGTCAACGGCGTGGTCGCGGGGAATTACCAGATCACCGGCTCGGCCTCGATCAGTCCGGCGCGGATGAAGGCGGCAGGGTTTTCCGAAAGCTATCTGTCGGTGCAGATTTTCCCGTTCACCACCGATGATAAACTGGGCCGTTTCGATGGCTGGGACTCTATTAACGACCCCGGCGTGGTGGTGGCGACAACCCTTGGCACCACCTTTGAAAAGCTGGTCAAGGACTGGTTCCCCGATGCACAAATCAAAGTGGTCGAAGCCCCCGCCCGCGGCTATCAAGAGGTTCTGGCGGGACGCGCCGATGTGTTCATCACTTCAAACATCGAAGGGTCGACCCTGATTGCAAAATTCCCCAATGTGCACCAGATCGCGGTCCAGCAGGCCAAATCGCCCACCCCGATTGCGATGATCTTACCGCAGGATGATCAGGTCTGGATCAACTATGTAAACAACTGGATCAAGCTAAAGCAGGCCAAGGGTTTCTTTGCCCAAACCGCCGAAAAATGGGGCCTTTAGAGCACGTCGCACCAAATCGAATTCACTGGCCGGCCCGAACGCATTCGCTTATGCGAACGCTGCCTCGGTCCGACCATTGAATGCCCGCGTCCAATCAGGCGCGACACGCTTTAGGCCAAAACCGGCCAAATGATGCGGCCTGACCAATTGGCCGCATCATTTCCCCCTTGATCATTTGGTAAAACTTGCAAATACCCCCCCGAACATGAGACCTTGCAAGGTGATCAAGGAGCCAGACAGTTGCAAAGCAAAACACAGCCTATCAACACCCCCGTAAAAACCGCCGGCCTGCCGCAAGTGCACGAGCCGCGAAATCCGGGGATGGAACTGGATATGGACTGGGTGATGGGGGCGCAGGCCAACACATCCGCCATTGAACGCCGCGTGAAATCTCTGCCCGGCCGCCGGTCGGTGAAAAAGGATTATCAGGCGGCATGGATGCTGAAAGCAATCACATGCATTGACCTGACCACCCTGTCGGGTGACGACACCCCGGGCCGCGTGCGTCGTCTGTGCGCCAAGGCCCGCCAACCCGTGCGCGCCGATATACTGGAAGCATTGGGTGTCGAAGGCATCACCACCGGCGCCGTTTGCGTCTATCACGAGATGGTCGAAACCGCCGTGGCCGCACTGGAAGGCACCGGCATTCCCGTAGCGGCTGTTTCCACCGGTTTTCCTGCCGGTCTGTCCCCCTACCACCTGCGTGTTGCCGAAATTGGCGAGAGCGTGAAGGCAGGGGCCTCGGAAATCGACATCGTAATATCGCGCCGCCATGTGCTGACCGGAAACTGGCAGGCCCTCTATAATGAAATGCGCGACTTTCGCGCCGCTTGTGGCGATGCCCACGTCAAGGCGATTTTGGCCACTGGCGAACTTGGTAGTCTACGCAATGTGGCCCGCGCGTCATTGGTGTGCATGATGGCCGGTGCCGATTTCATCAAAACCTCGACCGGTAAGGAAGCGGTCAACGCCACCCTACCCGTTTCACTGGTGATGATGCGCGCCATTCGCGATTACCACGCCCGCACGGGGTTTCGCGTTGGCTATAAACCGGCGGGTGGAATTTCCAAGGCCAAGGACGCGGTTACCTATCTAACCCTGCTCAAGGACGAATTGGGCGACCGCTGGCTTTCGCCCGATTTGTTCCGTTTCGGCGCCTCGTCCCTGTTGGGCGATCTGGAACGCCAGCTGGAACACCATGTGACCGGCAATTACTCTGCCTCTTACCGCCACGCGATTGGATAAGCCATGACTGTAAAAGATATCTTCGAGACCATGGACTATGGCCCCGCCCCCGAAAGCACATCCGAAGCAATGGCGTGGATTGCCGAACATGACGGCAAATTCGGCCAGTTCATCAACGGCGATTTCACCCCGCATCATGACGGTTTTGAATCCCGCAATCCGGCCACCGGCGACATTCTGGCGCTGGTCACACAGGCCAGCGGCGATGATATAGATGCCGCCGTAACCGCCGCCACAAAGGCGCAAAAGAAATGGGCGCGCACATCGGGCCATGAACGGGCCAAGGTGCTATACGCCATCGCCCGCCTGCTGCAAAAACACAGCCGCCTGTTTGCGGTGCTGGAAACGATGGATAACGGCAAACCGATCCGCGAAAGCCGCGACATCGACATCCCGCTGGTGCAGCAGCATTTCTATTACCACGCCGGTATGGCGCAACTGATGGAGTCCGAGCTGCCCGACGCCGAACCGCTGGGCGTTTGCGGCCAGATCATCCCGTGGAATTTTCCGCTGTTGATGCTGGCGTGGAAAATTGCCCCCGCGATTGCCACCGGCAATACCTGTGTGCTGAAGCCTGCTGAATACACCTCGTTAACCGCGCTGCTGTTTGCGGAAATCTGTGTTCAGGCGGGCCTGCCCAAGGGTGTTGTCAACATCGTCACCGGCAATGGTGCGGTGGGTGAAATGATTGTCACCCATGAAGACATCGACAAAATCGCCTTTACCGGCTCGACCGCCGTTGGCCGCCGCATCCGCGAAGCCACTGCCGGGTCCGGCAAGGCGCTGACGCTGGAGCTGGGCGGCAAATCCCCCTACATCGTGTTTGAAGATGCCGATATTGACAGCGCGGTTGAAGGGCTGGTCGATGCGATCTGGTTCAATCAGGGGCAGGTCTGCTGCGCCGGTTCCCGCCTGCTGGTGCAGGAAGGCATTGCCGAGGAATTCTACGCCAAGCTTAAGGTGCGGATGGATGGTTTGCGCATGGGCGATCCACTGGACAAATGCATCGACATCGGCGCACTTGTGGACCCTGTGCAACACGCCACCGTCACCGATATGGTCGCCAGGGGCGGGGCCGAGGGCGAGGTTTACCACGCCAAATGCAAACTGCCCAATCAGGGTTGTTATTACCCGCCGACCCTGATCACCGGCCTGGATTCCGCGGCCTATCTGATGCAAGAGGAAATCTTTGGCCCCGTGCTGGTCTCGACCACCTTCCGCACCCCGGCCGAGGCCGTGCAACTGGCCAACAACACCCGCTATGGTCTGGCCGCAAGCGTCTGGAGCGAGAATGTGAACCTTGCGCTGGATATTGCACCCAAACTGGTTGCGGGCATCGTCTGGGTCAACGCGACCAACCTGTTTGACGCGGCCGCCGGTTTTGGCGGTGTGCGCGAAAGCGGCTTTGGGCGCGAAGGCGGCTGGGAAGGGTTATCGGCCTATACCAGACCGAAAACCGCCAGCAAACCGCTGCATCCTATCATGCCGGTTTCCGCCCCCAAGGGCGCGCAGGTCACCGAACTGGACCGCACCGCCAAGATGTATATCGGCGGCAAACAGGCACGCCCCGACAGCGGCTATTCCACCGCCATCTGGTCGCCCAAAGGCAAACTGCTGGGCCATGTCGGTCAAGGGTCACGCAAGGACATCCGCAACGCGGTCGAGGCTGCCCACGCTGCCAAAGGCTGGGCCAAAACCACCGGCCATCTTCGGGCGCAAATCCTGTATTACATTGCCGAAAACCTGTCGGCGCGGGGCGACGAATTTGCCAAACGCCTGAACGAGATAAGCGGTAAAACTGGCGGGCGTAAAGAGGTGGATGCAACCCTGTCCCGCCTGTTCACCTATGCCGCCTGGGCCGATAAATACGACGGTCAGGCGCATGGCGTTCCCATTCGCGGCATCGCGCTGGCGATGAAAGAACCCGTTGGCGTGATCGGTGCGCTCTGCCCTGATGACGCGCCATTGCTGGGCCTGATTTCTGTCATGGCCCCTGCAATAGCAATGGGCAACACCTGCGTGCTGGCGGCCAGTCAGGCCGCGCCGCTGGCGGCGACCGATTTCTATCAGGTGCTGGACACCTCGGACGTGCCTGCGGGGGTGGTCAACATCCTGACCGGTGATCATGCCGATCTGGCAGGGCCATTGGCGGGGCATCTGGATGTGGATGCGGTCTGGAGCTTCTCCTCGACCGATCTGTCGGCGCAGATCGAACATGCCTCGGCTGGCAACCTGAAACGCACATGGGTCAACAATGCCCGCACGCGCGACTGGTTCGGCAAGGATGGCGAAGGGCGCGAATTCCTGCAACAGGCGACCGAGGTCAAGAATATCTGGGTGCCTTATGGTGAATAGGATCACCGCTGCCCCGGACCCGATCCGGGGCCTTCCCCTGTCAGTCAGGAGGTCCCGCATCGGGTGCGGGACAGCGAAAGCCCCATGATCACCCGCACCTTTCAAAAAGGCGACGCCCACTCCACCGCCGTCTATTCGGATTGCGAAAAATACCGCTATTCCCTGACCCGCGTCTGGGAACCCGAAGGAAAGAAGGCGTTCTTTGTCATGCTCAACCCCTCGACCGCGACCGAGGTGCAGAATGATCCCACGGTCGAGCGCTGCGAACGCCGCGCCCGCACGCTGGGCTTTGGCGCCTTTCGTGTGGCCAATATTTTTGCATGGCGCGACACCGACCCGCGCAAGATGCGCAAGGCACCCGATCCCGTTGGCCCCGCCAATGATGCGGCTATCCTTGAGGGGTGTGAGTGGGCCGATCAGGTCATTTGCGCATGGGGCACCCACGGCGAACATATGAAACGCGGCCCGCAGGTTGAAACCCTGATGCGCGGCACCGGATTGCCACTCTATCACCTTGGCCTGTCCAAAGCGGGCCACCCCAAACACCCGCTTTATATCGCCTATGCGGTGCAACCTGTGCTATGGGACGGGTAACGACAGTAAAATCGCAAGGTAATTGATGCCCGACAGTATTCCGGAAGATGACAAAACCCCCGACCTTCAGACCGAAATCGCGGAGTTGAAACAGGAATTGCACCGCCTGAACAACCACCGTTTCGTGCGCATCCACAATTCCGCATGGCGGCTGGTGCAGTTCCAATTCATCCGCGGGCTGGCCTTCGGCCTTGGGTCGGTGATCGGGGCGACGTTCCTTGTCTATCTGCTGGTTTATTCGCTATCCAACATCGACTTTATCCCGATTGTCGGCGAATGGGCCAAAGAGATCGCGGATATGATCAAGCAAAACGGCGGCCCGCAGTAAAAACCCTTTCCTTTTGCACCGTTTCACCCTATACGCGCGTGTCTGCCTGATTCATCGGGCGGATGCTCTATGGACCTTGCTGGACGACATCCCGGCCTGCGCCCGCAACATTGATTTTTAAAAGGAGACCCCGATGTCGATTACCAAAGAAGAAAAAGCCCGCATCATGAAAGAATTCGCAACCCACGAAGGCGACACTGGTTCGCCCGAAGTACAGGTTGCTGTTTTGTCATCGCGGATCGCGACACTGACCGAGCACTTCAAAACCCACAAAAAGGATAACCATTCCCGCCGTGGTCTTTTGAAACTGGTTGCGACACGTCGCAAACTTCTGGACTACACCCGCGCCAAAGACGAAGCGCGTTATCAGGATCTGATCAAACGCCTCGGCCTGCGCCGCTAATACCGACCCAAAGATGCGCCCTACGGGGCGCTTCTTGCTTTTTAAGATGCTGCAATCTGCCGGACCTAACAGATTGTAAAATGCACATGAAACAGGTCACGGGCATACGGCCCGTATGAAATCGGCCAAAGGGGATGGGCCCCGGCGGCCAAATTAGGAAATGATATGTTTAACGTAACAACGAAATCTATGCAGTGGGGCGAAGAAACCCTCACACTGGAAACGGGCAAGATCGCCCGTCAGGCAGACGGCTGTGTGATCGCCACTTTGGGCGAAACCAGCGTTCTGTGTGCTGTGACTTTTGCAAAGACACAAAAACCGGGGCAGGATTTTTTCCCGCTGACCGTTCACTATGGTGAAAAATATTATGCAGCCGGCAAAGTGCCCGGCGGGTTCTTCAAACGCGAAGCACGCCCAACCGAAAAAGAAACCCTGACATCCCGCCTGATCGACCGTCCGATCCGCCCGCTGTTTGTTCCCGGTTTCAAAAACGAAGTTCTGGTGATCTGTACCGTTCTAAGCCACGATCTGGTGAATGACCCCGATATGGTCGCGATGATCGGTGCCTCGGCTGCGCTGACAATTTCCGGCGTTCCGTTCATGGGCCCGATTGGCGCCTGTCGCGTTGGTTTTGTGGATGGCGAATACATCCTGAACCCGGAAATCGACGACATGCACGATCTGCGCAACAAGCCCGAGCAGCGGCTTGACCTTGTTGTCGCCGGCACCAAAGACGCCGTGATGATGGTTGAATCCGAAGCATACGAGCTGACCGAAGCCGAAATGCTGGGCGCTGTGAATTTCGCGCACGAGCAGATCCAGCCGGTGATCGACCTGATCATCGATTTTGCCGAAGACTGCGCCAAAGAGCCGTTCGATTATCAGCCCGCCGATTATTCCGAGCTGTACGAAGCGGTTGCCAAAGCTGGCGAAAAAGCCATGCGCAAGGCATTCGCCATCACCGACAAGCAGGAACGCACCAAGGCTGTTGCCGAGGCCCGCGAAGCCATCAAGGCAGCGCTGACCGAAGAACAGCTGGCCGACGAAAACCTTGGCTCGGCCATGAAGAAGCTGGAAGCCAGCATTCTGCGTGGCGACGTTGTGAAAACCGGCAAACGGATTGATGGCCGCGACACCAAAACAGTGCGCCCGATCACATCCGAAACAGGCCTTTTGCCGCGCACACACGGTTCGGCCCTGTTTACACGCGGCGAGACCCAAGCGCTGGTTGTCAGCACATTGGGCACCGGCGATGACGAACAGATGATCGACGCGCTGCAGGGCATGTATAAATCCAACTTTATGCTGCACTATAACTTCCCGCCCTATTCGGTTGGCGAAGTTGGCCGCTTTGGTTTCACAGGTCGTCGTGAAATCGGTCACGGTAAACTGGCATGGCGTGCGCTGCAGGCGGTTCTGCCCCCTGCCACCGATTTCCCCTACACAATTCGCGTTGTGTCGGAAATCACCGAATCCAACGGCTCGTCCTCTATGGCTTCGGTCTGTGGTGGCTCGCTGTCGATGATGGACGCCGGTGTTCCGCTGAAGGCACCTGTTGCCGGTGTGGCCATGGGTCTGATCCTTGAGGATAGCGACAACTACGCCATCCTGACCGACATTCTGGGTGACGAAGACCACCTTGGCGATATGGATTTCAAGGTTGCCGGTACCGACAAAGGCATCACCAGCTTGCAAATGGACATCAAGGTTGCGGGCATTACACCCGACATCATGGACAAGGCATTGGCACAGGCCAAAGACGCCCGTCTGCATATCCTTGGTGAAATGGCCAACGCACTGACCGAAGCTGGCGAATTCAGCGCCCACGCGCCGCGCATTGAAACCATGCAGATCCCGACGGATAAAATCCGCGAAGTGATCGGTTCGGGTGGTAAAGTGATCCGTGAAATCGTTGAAGTCTCCGGCGCCAAAGTCGACATCAACGACGAAGGTATCATCAAGATCGCCTCGCCGAATGCCGAAGCCATCCAGAAGGCCTATGACATGATCAACTCGATCGTGGCCGAGCCGGAAGAAGGCGTGATCTATCGCGGCAAAGTTGTCAAAATCGTCGATTTCGGCGCCTTTGTGAACTTCTTTGGCAAACGCGACGGTCTGGTCCACGTTTCCCAAATCGAAAACCGTCGTCTGAACCATCCTTCGGATGTTCTGAAGGAAGGTCAGGAAGTTTGGGTCAAACTGCTGGGCTTTGACGATCGCGGCAAGGTTCGTCTGGCGATGAAGATGGTCGATCAGGAAACCGGCAAAGAGATTACAGAAGACAAAGAGTAATCTTTGCTTTCTAACAAAATTCGAAAAAAGGCCCCGATGGAAACGTCGGGGCCTTTTTGATTGCGGAATTGTTATATTGGTATCCGACGCTTTCCGGTTAGCATTCTTCACAGACCGGTTCTCAATCCAAACCATAATGATCAGCCCAACATGGCCATCGCTAAGATCACACCTCGATGATCCGCCAAAACGACAATCGTATATTTCATCGGGGAAATTCTACCGAATGTGCGAAAAACAAATCGTTATAGCACCGTTCAAAAACGGCGCCGGAATGTTGCATATTTTTTGAAGCGCGCGCGTTGCGGTCATCCATCCGTAGGGCGGGGTTCACCCCGCCGCCATCACCGCGACCCGATCCGCCGGATCATATTCACCCCTGTCGTGCGAAACCCCGCCGACCTGTACAGCCCCTGCGCCCGCGCGTTATCCGCTGCAACTCTTAGGCCGATCTGTGTGATCCCTTGCTTTAGCAACAGCGCCTCCAGCGCCTTCAACGCGACCTTGCCCAGCCCCTTGCCCTGAAACGGCGGCAGGATATGGAAATCATAGATAAACGCCGATTTTTCCGGCAAATCGGGCTTGTACCACAGATACCCGACCAGCCCTTCGTCAAGGTCCAGAACTGACAGCAAAACCTGCCCCTTTGTATCCACCCCATCGGGCAAATCCGCAGCAATTTCACCTTTGGCCCGCGCCAGCGCATCGGCAGGCGACAGGTCATAATTGGCTGTAATTTCAAGGGCATAGTCGGGCAGAAAATACGCCATATACCCAGCGTATTCCTGTGTCAGCATGGGGCGTAATTTTATCAACTCCGCCTCCTGTGCGAATATGTCCTAGGCGCGTTCCGAGTATTCCATCGACACAGTATCGACGATAATATCCTCGTCCTGCCCGATGAATGGCGGCACCATCACCCGCACGCCGTTGTCCAGCAGCGCAGGTTTGAACGATTTGGCGGCGGTCTGCCCCTTTACCACGGGTTCGGTCTCGACCACCTTGCAGGTTACTTTTTGCGGCAGGGTGGCATTCAGGGCTTCGGCCTCGTGATACTCGATCACCACCATCATGCCGTCTTGCAAAAACGGGCGGCGGTCGCCCAGAATATCGGCTGGCAATTCGATCTGCTCGTAGGTGTCCATGTCCATGAACACCAGCATACCGTTGGTTTCATACAGAAATTGCTGATCCTTTTGTTCCAGCCGCACGCGTTCAACCTTGTCGGCTGCGCGGAACCGTTCGTTCAGTTTACTGCCATTTCGCAGGTTTTTCATTTCCACCTGTGCGAATGCGCCACCCTTGCCGGGTTTCACATGGCCGACTTTGACAGCCACCCACAGTTGGTCGTTATGTTCCAGCACGTTGCCGGGGCGAATTTCGTTTCCGTTTATTTTAGGCATTGATAAAACCTTAGCAAAAGGTTGAAGGGAATTTGCCAGCACCTATATATGGGTGATCCCACAGGGGCAAGACGCCTATATATCGGAAATTGCCATGGCCAGCTATGCGTCCAACGCATGGCTGTCATGCATTATCTCGGTAGCCGAATCGGTCAGGATCGGTCATAAGAAACGTCATGCCGCAAAGAGCAAGAGCAAAAAGGATCGGTAATGCGAGATTTCGTAGATGGTACAGCATTTAACCACGAGCAGGGCAACCGCTCGCGGAAACTGTTTGCCGCAGTCGTTTTGGCTGCGCTTGATGATGCTATTGCAGATGACAAAAAATACGGCAATGGCCCCGAGCAGATTGCCCGCTGGGCCCGTTCACGCGATGGCCGCGAGGTTCTGTCTTGCGCCGGTATCGACCCTAACGAGCGGGTGGTCAGTGGTCTGATGGAATTTGTCGGCAAAGGTGTGCGCACCTCGGTTGCGCTGTCGCGCGAAGAATCCGAGCGTCGCCAGCAGGCCGAAGCCGCCTAACCCGACCGGATAACAATCAAACAAACGCATCTCGATTTCGGGGTGCGTTTTTTATGCGTCAGGGTGGGGCCATCCTGCAAGTTTGCCTTTTTTCGCAACTCTTGGCATACTCCTTGCGTTTTTGTTGATAAATTTTGCAAGGGGGCACAAGGTGAATGTCCTGACGACAATTAAAGGCCAGAGTGATCTGCCGCGCTATTTCGCGCCGGTTTATCGCAAACTTTCGCAAATCAACACCGGCCGTTTGTCGGTCACGCTACCGGACGGGCGGCTGTTTCAGGTTGAAGGGCAGCATGCCGGTCCTTCGGGGCAAATGGAGATTCACAACGGGGATGTGTTTGCCCGCCTGCTGCGCGAGGGCAATCTGGGCTTTGCCGAGGCCTATCTGGATGGCTGGTGGAGCACCCCCGATCTGCAATCCCTGTTGGATGTTCTGGCCGCCAATCAGGATGTGGTGGCGCAAAATTCCCCGGGATCGTCCGTCGTTCGTGTGATTGAACAATTGCGCCACCGGCTGCGCAGCAACACCAAACGTCAGGCGGTTAAAAACATCCACCAGCATTATGATCTGGGCGAGGCGTTCTTTAGCAAATGGCTGGATGAAACCATGTCCTATTCCGCCGCCCATTACATCACCGGCAAGGAGGATCTAAAAACCGCGCAGTTGCAAAAACTGGCGCTGATGTGTGACTCGATGGATCTGAAAGAAGGCGATCATATTCTGGATATCGGCTGCGGCTGGGGCGGATTTGCCTTGTTTGCCGCCCGTCGCGGGGCGCGGGTGACGGGATTGACGATCAGCAAGGACCATTTTGATTACTGCACCGCCTTGATGAAACACGAAGGGGTTTCGGACAGGGTGGAGATCGTGATGCGGGATTACCGCGATGAAACCGGCAGCTATGACGGCATCGGCTCGATCGAGATGATCGAACATGTGGGCGAGAAATTCTGGCCCGACTATTTCAGCATGATCAACAGGTGTCTGAAACCGGGCGGCAAGGCCACGGTGCAGGCGATCACCATTGATGACGCGCTATTCCCGATCTACCGGCGCAATATTGATTTTGTGCGCAAACATATCTTTCCCGGCGGGATGCTGCCCTGCCCGCAGGCAATCAAGGACAACATCCGCAGTGCCGGAATGGATATGGTCGGAGAATTTGATCTGACCGAAAGCTATTCAAAAACGCTGCGCGAATGGGGCAATGCGTTCAATACCCGCTGGGATGAAATCAAGGCGCTTGGGTTTGACGAGCGGTTCAAGCGGATGTGGGGCTGGTATCTGGCGGTCAGTGCGGCGGGGCACGCCTACGGATCAACCGCCGTCACTCAGCTCACCATGCAGCGCCCTTAATGCCAATGCCCGCTGCCGCCGGCCATTGCCATACCCCACATGGCAAGCGGCACAAATAACACCGCTGTGGTGCTGCCAACAGCAAACCTTGCCCAGCGTCCCTGATGGCGCCGCCACAGGACAAAGCACAGAAAGAAATCCATCAGCAATTCCAGCGGCCCAACGATATTGCCGTAATACCGGCTGTCCCAATAACTGACGGGGCTGCGGAATATCCAGTCAGTCAGGGGCCAGAATTGCGGGCGGGCGTCATCGTGGTGCAGCAGGAAATCCGTGATCAGATGCAGATACGCAGCACCGGCAAAGGCAATCACCCAGGGTTTTTTCAGCCACAGACCAAACCCCAGCAATGCCCCCCACAGGATGAAGCTGTTGTCATAGGCAAAGACCTGCATCCATTCACGGGAAAAGTAGTACTGCCCGAACACCACATCCGGTGGAATATTCTGCACAAACAGCGCCCAGCCGGCCATCACATACAGCGATATATCCGGTGCCAGCCCGCCCAACAGGGCGGCCACTGTAATTTTGGCTTGGTTTGCGCGGCCAAAAACGGCAGCACCCAGTAACATATGCGATGGTGTGTTCAAGTCGCGTTTCCTGCTTGTTTCCTTCCCCCAGCATAGAGATAAAGGGCGCAATGGCAAAATCACTTATGATACAGGGCGCAGGCTCGAATGTCGGCAAGTCGATGCTGGTCGCCGGTCTGGCGCGGGCCTATGTGCGACGCGGCCTGTCAGTGCGCCCGTTCAAACCGCAGAACATGTCGAACAATGCCGCCGTGACGGTGGATGGCGGCGAAATTGGCCGCGCACAGGCCTTGCAGGCACGGGCGGCGGGGGTTGAACCGGTAGCGGACATGAACCCCGTGCTGCTGAAACCCGAAAGCGATATTGGCGCGCAGGTGGTGGTTCAGGGGCAGCGGATTGCCACGTTGAAGGCGCGGGATTATTCCGCGATGAAGGCCACCCTGATGCCCGAGGTGCTGGAGAGTTTCCGGCGGCTGGCAGATGGCATTGATCTGGTTCTGGTCGAGGGCGCGGGCAGTCCGGCCGAGATAAACCTGCGGCATGGCGACATTGCCAACATGGGTTTTGCCGAGGCGGCGCATGTGCCGGTGGTTCTGGTCGGGGACATTGATCGCGGCGGGGTGATTGCGCAACTGGTGGGCACGCACGCGGTATTGCCCGATACAGATCGCGACCGGATCAAAGGGTTTATCGTCAACAAATTTCGCGGCGATGTCAGCCTCTTTACCGAAGGTGCCTGCGAGATCGCCCAGCGCACCGGCTGGGCCGATATTGGCACCCTGCCGTGGTTTGCCGATGCCTGGCGCCTGCCCGCCGAGGACGTGATGGACATTGCATCGCGCAAAGGCGGAGCATTCAAAATCGCCGTGCCGCGCCTGTCACGAATTGCCAATTTCGATGATCTGGATCCGCTGGCCGCAGAACCGGATGTCACCATCGAAATCATTGACGCCGGTCGCCCCCTGCCCGGCGACGCCGATCTGGTGCTGATCCCCGGCACCAAATCCACCATCGCCGATCTGGCCTATTTCCGCGCGCAGGGTTGGGACATCGACCTTGCCGCGCATCTGCGGCGTGGCGGGCATGTGCTGGGATTATGCGGCGGCTATCAAATGCTGGGGCGCAAGATTATTGATGCGGACGGGATCGAAGGGCACGCGGGCGAATATGACGGGCTGGGCCTGCTGAATGTGGTGACAGAAATGTCGCCGCAAAAACGGCTGGAACAGGTAACGGCCACTTATCTGCCAACGGGCGATATGGTGCGGGGATATGAAATCCATATCGGCACCACCACAGGGCCGGATTGCGCGCGGGCCTGGCTGGATATTGACGGACGGCTGGATGGGGCGGCCTCAAAGGACAGGCGGGTGATGGGCAGCTATATGCACGGGCTGTTCACCGCAGACAGGTTTCGGGCCGCCTATTTATCGGGGTTAGGCGGAACCGCGGGCAACGCCGGATATGACGTTACTGTCGAACAGACGCTGGATGCGCTGGCCGATCATCTGGAACAGCATCTGGATCTGGATACTTTGCTGAGTCTGGCAGAGTAGCGACAGGTCTAGTCGAAATCCTGCGCGGCCAATACGCGGTTGATTTCACGGCGCACCAGCTTGCGCACATTGCGGGTGATCCGTTCGCCCAAGGCCCCTTGCAATTCCTGACGCACAATCTCGCTTACCATTTCACGCAAGGCTTCTTCGTCAAATTCCGGATCATCGCCGGCAAACAGGCCAGCGGCCAGATCATCCTCGATGATTTCGGCATCTTCAATTTCGTCGATCGGTAGTTTGGTGCCCATAATATCTTTTATGGGTGCGGTCATTACCGCTTCGGCTTCGGCATCTTCTTCAAATTCGCTTCCGTCCGGTTCCCACTCTTCATCCTGCTCGCCAATTGCGGCTTCCAGTTCGGCAATGGTGCTTTCCAGCGATGTCTGTTTTTCTGCGCTGTCGACAGCTTCGCTCTCGCTCTGCTCCGGCTCGGCTGCATGCCGGAAAGTTGCAGCTTCTGCTGGCTTCTCCTCGGTATTGGCAGCCTCTTTGGGTGTGTCGGAAACACGGAAATCTGCTGTCAGAATAAGCTTGGCAGCCGCCGACGGTTTCTTGTCCGCTGTGTCTGCATTTGCAGCCGATTTGTCCTCTTCGCCTGACACAAGCCGGCGGATAGATGTCAGGACATCTTCGATTTCTGCATTTGATACTGATTCAGACATGGAACTTCCCGATTTCGCGTCACTGGAACTCATAACGTCATGCTTAACACCAGACAACAGAAAGGCGCAATTCTATTCTTTTCCCAAAGCCCGCAAAACACGGTCCAGACGTTTGCCGCGTGTACTGTCGGCCGGTGCATTGGCAACAGCATTGTAATAAGCCGACGGATCGTAGGTGCGAATGCCCAGTTTCAGGTGATCCACCGTCAGCAGACCCATTGCAGACAACAAAGAATAGGTAGCGACATATTGATCAGTCAGGGCCGAGATGCGGTTTGCTTCTGCATCCAGCAACTCTTGTTCCGCATCCAGAACGTCAAGCGTGGTGCGGGCACCAAGGGTTGCTTCTTCTTTTACCCCCTTAAATGCAACACGGGCCGCTTTGATCTGACGCACCGTAGATGCAAGTGTTGCCCGTGCAACCTGAAGCGATGCCCAGGCATTCCCGATCCCCTGCGCAACGCTCAGACGTGTTAAATGCAAACCGGCACGAACCTGATCACGACCGGCAACAGCCTTGCGAAAGACCGAACTGAGCTTGCCACCTTGGTAAATAGGGCCGCCCAATTTAATCCCGATAGATGATGAATCCAGACCATAACTGTCATGGTTCACCCGTCCGGTCAGGCTTAGCTGGGGCTTCATCAACGCATTCGCCTGCTCGACACCTAATTCAGCGGCAGCGACCTCGTGCTGTATTTTGTGCATTAACGGATGCATTGCATAGGCGACGGATCGCGCCGCTTCCATGGATTTTGCCGTTGCTGGCGCCTTGGGTGCAGGACGCAGGCTTTTGGGGTAATGGCCAACGGCAACACGATATTCTTCGCGCGAACGGGCAAGTCCGCCCTGCGCTGCCGCCAAATTGGCGCGTGCCAATGCCAGGCGGGATTCGGCCAGCGAAACGTCGGTCCGGGTCACTTCGCCAACTTCAAACCGGTCCTTGGCGGCGCGCAACTGTTCGCGGATCACACGCACATTATTTTGGCGCAGGGACACAAATTCAGTATCCCGGCGCACATTCATATAAGCCGTCACAGCGCGCAGTAGAACAGATTGTTCAACATTTACCAGCCCTTCGCGGGCGGCCAATACCGACTCTTTCTTGCCTTCGATGGCAAACTGCGATCCACCGCCATCATACAACAAAAGCGAAGCCTGCAGGCCCAGATTGCCAGAGAGATAATCCCGTCCCGGCAATACCGGCTCGGCATAGGTTGCGTTTGCATAATAACTTAGAACAGGGCGCAAGGCGGCAACCGCCTGTGCCACATCTTCATCGGCGGCCCGCAGCAGGGCACGGTTTTGTTCCAGCAACCCGGAATTTTTGTAAGCGGAGATCAGCGCGTCATTCAGCCCCTCGGCCTTGGCGACCGGCGCTGTTGCAAGGGTGATTGCGGCGAAAGCAGCCGCAAGGATCGGTTTTACTCTGTAGCCCACGTTGCACCTCATATTGTTTTTGTTTTTCCTACGGCCCTTACAATCAGATCTGTTTCCTACAAAACAAACCCCTTGGGGGCTTCAAACCCCGGCAATACCGGAGCACTTGCGTTAAATGCGAAACGCCAGGTGACTTCACCGTCGATCTTGTAACCGATCCGCGCAACACCCAGCGCATCTTCCATAAATATGCAGCCGATACGACCGCCATCTTTTAGCTGTGCCAGAATTGCGGCAGGAACCACTTCAACCCCGCCTTCGATCATAATTACGTCGTAAGGGCCATGTTTTGCAGCCCCTTCTGACAACTTGTTTTCAATAACCGCAGCATTGTCCACATCGTTCGAGGACAACGTCTGCTGTGCTTCGGCCGCCATCTCGGCATCGTCCTCTACTGCCACAACCGCTTCGGCCAACCGCGCTATAATGGCTGTAGAATAGCCTAAACCGCAGCCAATATCCAGAACCGTCTCGTCTGGGCTGATATCCAGCCCGTCCAGCAGCTTGGCAAATGTGCGTGGTTCCAGCATTACACGGGACGCGCCGAGGGCAACATTTTCGCTAACATAGGCCTCGTCGCGTTTGCCGTCAGGGACATAGGCTTCGCGCGGCACTTCCAGCATTGCCTCGATTATCGGAAATTTGGTCACATCCGAAGGACGGACCTGTGTATCAACCATCATAGTGCGGCGTGTGGAATAATCGCTCATCACGTAAACCCATTCGTTTAGTTTGACTGAATTCCGTTTTGCCACAGAACATCGCCAGCGGCAACACACTGCGACCCCCGAAAACGCCCGGCGCGACAAAAATGTCCAGCAAAATCAGATAATCCGACAGGATTGACTGTCAAAATGCCCCGCAATTTCGTTTGACGACCAACAATTGTTGACTCAAAATTGCTCTTGCCCAACTATACGGGCACAAAAATATAAAAAATAACCAATAAAAACGTTAATACCAAAGGGAGATAACCGTGAAACATACACTTGTTTTCAAAGCCGCAGTTGCCGCTTTTTCTATTGCTGCCAGCATCGGCTCTGTCAGTGCGCAGGACATCGAACTGCGCGCATCGCATCAATGGAACACAAAGGACGTGCGCCACGAAATGGTGCAAATCATTGCTGATGAACTGGAAAAGGCGGATGTCGGCGTTCACCTGACAATCTTTCCGTCCAAATCCTTGTATAAGCCCAAGGAGCAATGGGGCCCGCTGACCACGGGCGAATTGGACATTTCGGCCTTTCCGCTGGCCTATGCTGCCAAACGCCACCCCGAATTCGATGCAACCCTGATGCCGGGGCTGGTTAAAAACCACGAACACGCGGCCCGCCTGAATGATTCAGAATTCATGGACGACATCAAGGCGATCATCGAGGATTCAGGCGTAATTGTCATTTCCGACGCCTGGCTGGCCGGTGGCTTTGCCTCGCGCAACAAATGCGTTTTGAACCCTGAAGATGTGAAAGGGCAAGTGTTCCGCGCGGCGGGCAAGGCATTCAACCGGATGCTGCAAGGGGCCGGTGCCTCGATCCAGTCGATGCCGTCATCGGAAATCTATACGGCCCTGCAACAGGGCGTTCTGGATGGGGCGAATACGTCTTCCGGCTCGTTTGTGTCTTACCGGATTTACGAACAGGTGAAATGCCTGACCGCGCCGGGCGATCACGCGCTGTGGTTCATGTATGAACCGATCCTGATGTCCAAAGCCTCGTATGAACGGCTGAATGACGAACAAAAGGCCGCGGTGATGGCGGCCGGTCAGGCGGCAGAGGACTGGTTTGCGGGCAAGGCCGCCGAACTGGACCAAACCATGGTCGATACCTTTAGCAAAGCCGGTGTCGAGGTGGTGACCATGACTGCCGATCAGGCGGCAGCGTGGAAGGATATTGCCAACGAAACATCTTATGCGGCCTTTGCCGAAAAGGTGGATGGTGGCAAGGAACTGATTGCCAAGGCGCTTGCCGTCGAGTGATCGTCAAACACAGCCACCGCCCCTGTCATGCGAACCCGCGACAGGGGCGGTACGGTTTACACAATAATCAACACAGGGCAACCAAAGCCCGACAGGTGAAAGTATCCCGATGATTTCCTGGATTGAACGCATGTCCGTCGTTGCCGGCGTCATTGCCTCGCTACTGATCGGTGTGGCAATTATTATCGTCTGCCAGATGGTTTTTATCCGCTACGTTCTGGTTGGCTCGACCGCGTGGCAAACCGAGGTGGTCACCTTTTCGCTGGTGGCTGCAACCCTGCTGGGCAGTTCGTGGGTGTTAAAGGAACGCGGCCATGTGGCGGTTGGTCTGGTCACCGAATACGCCCCGTCTCTGATACGCCGCATTATGCTGGTGCTGGCCGACGGGGTGGTCTTGATCGTTGCGGCGGTTCTGTTCTGGAAAGGGCTGGAGGTCACGCTCGAGGCCTGGCACGGCGATTGGACCAGTGACTCGATTTACGAATTCCCGATGTGGATCCCCTATACCTCGATGCCCATCGGGTTTGGCCTGTTGGCCCTGCAATCTGTGGCCTGCATGGTCAAGGTCTGGCGCGACGAAGATACCGCCCTTATCGGAGGGGTCTAAGCCATGGAACCCGGATCAATCGGCCTGCTGATCGGCCTTGCCCTTTTCGTTTTGCTGGCACTGCGCGTGCCTGTCGCCTTTGCGCTGGCCTTCACCGGCATCATGTTTCCCGTCATGTTCAAGGGAACCTTGTCGATTTCGTCGCTGGGCGAAGCCTTCTTTGCCAATCTGGCCGAATTCACCCTGCTGTCCATCCCGATGTTTATCGTCATGGGCGCCGCCGTCGCGGCATCGCCCGCGGGAAGAGACCTGTATGAAGCATTGGACCGCTGGCTGAACCGTGTGCCCGGCGGGTTGATCATATCCAATATCGGGGCCTGTTCGATCTTTGCTGCCCTGTCGGGGTCATCCCCGGCCACTTGTGCCGCCATTGGTAAAATGGGCATCCCCGAAATGCGCGAACGCGGCTATCCCGACGGGGTAGCCACGGGTGCGATCGCGGCGGGGGGTACGCTGGGCATCCTGATCCCGCCCTCTATCACCATGATCGTCTATGGCATCGCTACCCAGACTTCTATCGGACGACTGTTTCTGGCCGGACTGTTACCCGGCCTGATGCTGACCCTGCTGTTCATGGCCTGGTCCCTATTCGCCGCACACAAGGCCGGATACAGTTTTGCCAAAGGACGCAGTGTCAGCTGGCGCGACCGCTTTATCATCCTGCCGCGTGTTTTGCCGTTTCTGGCCATTATCGTTGGCGTTCTATGGGTGCTATACGGCGGCGTTGCCACCCCGTCCGAGGCCGCCGGCGTTGGCGCTGCCTTTTGCGTGGTGCTGGCCGTGGTGATCTATCGCCTTTGGCAACCACGCCACCTGTGGAAAATCCTGTCTACCTCTATGAAAGAAAGCGTGATGATCCTGATGATCATCGCCTGCTCGGCCGTGTTCTCGCAAATGCTGTCGCAGTTCTACATAACCCAGACAGTGGCCCAATCCATCGCTGCCGCCGACCTTAACCCCTGGACACTGATGTTAACCATCAACCTGTTCCTTCTGGTCGCCGGTTTCTTTTTGCCACCTGTGGCGGTGATCCTGATGACCGCGCCAATCCTGCTACCGATCGTCACCCAGGCGGGGTTTGATCCCTACTGGTTTGCCGTGGTGTTCACCATCAACATGGAAATTGGCCTGATCACCCCGCCAGTCGGCCTGAACCTCTATGTGATCAACGGGATTGTGCCCGATGTGCCGCTATCAACGGTCCTGAAGGGCGCCCTGCCCTATATGCTGTGTATGGTTCTGGCGATCATCCTGCTGTTCATCTTCCCGCAAATCGCCACATGGCTACCGGATATGTGGATGGGGACGGCAGTGTAAATTACCAAACGCCGGTCCGTTTCAATTGGCAGCGGATCAGGGCTGGACAAGCCCACTGGAAACGGCAATAAAGCCAGCGGATCGGCAAAGGGGCTGAATCAGCAAGCTGACCTCCCCGCGCTTATCTACGTCAAAACCAGGGTAACGCCCTAGTTTTACACCACAAAGGCGAGTTGGCGGAGTGGTGACGCAGCGGATTGCAAATCCGTGTACACCGGTTCGATTCCGGTACTCGCCTCCAATGTTTTCAAAGGGTTAACAGGTGCTTTGGAATTTCCGCCAGAGCGGTTTCACATCCGGTTTCACGTTTCCCGCTTTGTTCCCCCAACGCGGCGCGCATCCTGAGCGGCCTGTGCACGGGCTTTTTGGCGGGCCGCACCGGCATATCTGACTACGGAAGCGCGACTCGTGTGGCCCGTTACCGCCATAATCAAATCATCCGACAGCCCCAAAGCGGCAAGTTCTGACGCCGTGGTGTGGCGCAAGGCGTGGATGTCATATGCCTCCGCCCCGATCTCCTTGCGCACCTTCATCACCGCAAAGGCGGCTGCGCGATAGCTGACCGGCTGGCTGTCGGGCTGCGAAAGGATGAACAAACCGTCGCGCGGCGTCCGCTCCAGCACGGCCGAGAGCTGCGGCGTGAACGGGATCCACAAATCCTTGCCAGTCTTGCCCTGCCGCACGTTGATTCCCCCTTCCTCGATATCCGACCAGCGCATTTTGCGCACATCGCCAATTCTCTGCCCCGTGCCCAGACACAGCTCGAATATCAGCAACGCCCGCCCGTCGGCTTTCTGGCGATAGGTCTCGATCAGGTCCTCCGGCCAGGGCTTGCGTGGCGGGGTTTTGCTTTTCAAAAGGGAAACACCCTTCGCAGGGTTGCGCTCGATCCAGCCAAGATCAATGGCATGCTCGAACAGCACTCGTATCACCTGCACCAGATAATTGGCCCAGCGAACCTTGTCGGCATTGTCCATCTGCATCTGGATCACATGGCGGCGCTGCATTTTTGACGGATCCAGCTTGCCCATCTTGTCGTTGAAATACATCAGGCACTTGTCGTATTCCCGCCGCGTGCGCGAAGCCAGCTTGGCAAACCGGTGGCTGCGCTTGTAGCTGTCCGTCAGCGCCACAAAGGATCGCTTGACCGGCGGCGCGGTCCGCCCCTTTTTGGCCTCGTGATACCGGACCAGAAAATCCGGCGCGTCCGGAGATGGCAGTTTGACCCGCTCTCCGTTTCGCTCGAAGTACCAGTAAGTGCTGGAGCGGCCCTTTTTCGTGCGCAAATATGGAAGGTCAATCCTCTTCAACTCGCAAAATCCACCATGTCAAACCCGTCGTCGGGTGGTTCCTTGTCCTTGGTGATAACGCGTATTTCAGGGCCGTTGACAACATAGCCAAAGACCTCGAGGCCGGCTTTTTGTGCTGCACTTGGGTGAGCGTGTTTACCTTTCGTTCTAAATGCGCTAACCACATATTGAATCCAGCAAAAGCAAAGATACTACATGTCGAAAAGACTTTTTATTAGCCATTCATGGTCCCACAATGAGCGCTACAATTCAATGGTAAGTCTTCTGGAAAACCGGATGTATTTCACTTGGACCAATTATTCTGTTCCTGAAACAAAAGCATTTGGGCCGATGACAAATGCCCAGATGAAAGAGCAGCTACGAAACCAAATACGCCCTGTTAATTGCGTGATTATCATTGGCGGAATGTGGACAGCATATAGTGACTGGATCCAGTTTGAAATGGAGTTTGCTGAGAGCATTGGCAAGCCCATCCTTGGGGTGCGGCCACGAGGTGCACAACTGATGCCTGCTGCTGTCACAGCAAAGGCCGACAAAGTTGTAAACTGGAATTCGGATTCCATTGTGGCCGGTATTCGGGAAATTTCATGAACGGGCCCGTTCTCGAATATCCAGCCCTATACAAAAGCGCCAGCAAAGGGTCAGCGACGGCACAAAGTCGCTTCCTGAATACAATTCGCTGGGAATACTTCCTTCTTTTTGTAGTCAGTATAGCGAGCGCCACACGCGGGTTATCAGGATTGAATCCGTTGATATTGTCTATACTACTCGTAATTTTGGCGGGTTTGTTTGTCTATAAAACCGTTAAGAAGCTGGATCAAGATTGGTACCGCTGCCGAGCATTGGCGGAATCTGTGAAAACTTCTACTTGGCGATTTGCGATGCGCGCCCATCCTTTCGCGGAAACCGAAAACATTGAAAGTCCAAAAGCAGAATTTCGCAACCTCTTGCGCGATATTTTGCAAGCAAATAGCGGCATCGCAGAAAATTTGTCCAGCGACGAGACAGAACAAGTTACCGCGTCAATGATCAAAATAAGAAAGCTTTCGCTGAAAGACAGGATTGCGTTCTACGTGGAAAACCGAATTGACGATCAGCGGTCGTGGTATGCTAAAAAATCTACTAAAAATAAGGCGGCGCAGCGCCGTTGGTTTTGGCTGACCATCATTATTTATATTGGTTCCGCAATCAGCTTGAACGCCGATAAACTGGGCTTTCCGCAAGCTACTTTGGCTTTTGACCCAATGATCGTTTTGGTAACCTCCGCTCTCGGCTGGCTTCAAATGAAAAGACATGGCGAGCTAACCGCAAGCTATAACCTGACGGCCCATGAAATCGGGATTATTCGGGGGAATTCTGACAGCGTTAAAACCGAAGAACAGTTTTCTGATTTCGTTAATGAAGCGGAATTAGCATTTTCCCGTGAACACACACAATGGGTTGCGCGACGCGACGTGAATTAGTCTGTTTTACTGGCCGGGTAATCCCCCCGAAAATTAGTGGTGTTCACAAGTAGAATTTTCTCGGCATAATATCTGAGGAGATTTTGATGAAGAACAAACGATACAGTGACGCGCAGATCATGGGTATTTTGAAGCAGGCCGAAAGC
>WFNH01000056.1 GCA_015488685.1 Marinosulfonomonas sp. | reverse complement strand
CGTGGAGTCAGGGGGTTGGGAGGGGATGTTGATGTTGGGGGAGGATCAATAGGAATGCTCACAATCTAAACCCTAAAACAATCTACAAGTTTATTTAAGGCTTGGTCATGATTAATACAAAGGATTAATCGATAACATAATCTAACCCACTGAATCGAATTGAAATATCAAGTGACACATCGACTTTAGGTTGCTAACAGTAAATTAGGGACTGCTAATTAGATGGAGCACCGTTTTGAACGATTTTGCCTATTATTACCTTCTAAAACAAGAAGCGCGAAAAAGAACAATGGACGCAGTGAATAAACGGCTGTTGAGAACAGGTGAAATTCAGAACTGGGATAAAACAACACTGTGCTCGATAATGAATGACGACAAAGGAAGCGCTTTAAAATTCGCTATGGAAGAATGGCCTAAGTTCTATTCTGACGACACCCACAATGGTTTTCAAGAGACTTGGGAAAAGCTAGTATATAGGTATTTGCCACGAAAAGATCACTTTGACCTCGCAATTTGGCAAGAAATCGACGGTAAAGAAGTGTTGGTCGCCCTAGCTATTGGAAACCCATCCCATTCAAGAACCCACCTCACGATTAAGTGGATTGAAAGGTTTTATGGGCATTCCTATCTAGGAGGAAGAGCGCTTTGGCCCATTTTGACTTGTGCTGAAGAGTATGCAAAGCTCCTTGGATCAGAGCGCGTCCTGATAAAAGACCCCGTTGACACGGGTAAATACGAACGTTACGGCTACAAAACGTATCGCCACCCTCATGTGAGATTTGGCGGTAATTATCTTGGAAAGGAACTGAACAATGTCGAATGAAGCAAAGAACATGCTCATGGAGTCATGTGACTCTAAAGCTGCTATTCTGGCTGCAATTTCGCGCATCGATGAAGTTCCAGCCAGCATTACATTGATTGATACTATCCCTGATTCTGATTGGACCGATGAAACGGTATCTCAGTGGAAAATTGAAGCTGGCAGTGATGAAAATGGCAATTCTGAAGAACTAGACGACGGTGATAAGGAATTTGTTAAAGTCGCATAACCAGACAGTTGATAAGGCTAAAGTAACCCATTAGCCTTATCAATCATCCATCTTCAACGCCGAAATAAACGCGCTCTGCGGGATTTCCACCCGCCCGAACTGGCGCATCTTCTTCTTGCCCTTCTTCTGCTTTTCCAGCAATTTCTTCTTGCGCGTCGCATCGCCGCCGTAACATTTCGCCGTCACGTCCTTGCGCATTGCTGACAGGGTTTCGCGCGCAATTACGCGCCCACCAATCGCTGCCTGAATCGGGATTTTGAACATGTGGCGGGGGATCAGATCCTTGAGCTTTTCAACCATCGCGCGGCCACGGGCCTCGGCCCTGTCCTGATGCACCATGGTGGACAGGGCGTCCACAGGCTCCTCGTTCACCAAAATCGACATTTTCACCAGCCGGTCTTCGCGGTAATCCTCGATTGTGTAATCAAAGGATGCATAGCCCTTTGTGACCGATTTCAGGCGATCATAAAAATCGAACACCACTTCGTTCAGCGGCAGATCATAGACCACCATCGCACGGCTGCCCGCATAGGTCAGGTCAATCTGGATGCCGCGTCGGTCCTGACACAGTTTCAGCACATCGCCAAGGTATTCATCGGGCACCAGAATGGTCGCCTTGATGCGCGGTTCTTCCAGATGGTCGACCAGTGACATATCCGGCATGTCGGCGGGGTTGTGCAGTTCCATCATGGAACCATCGCGCAGGTAGACGTGATAGATCACGCTGGGCGCGGTGGTGATCAGGTCGATGTCATATTCCCGCTCCAGCCGGTCGCGGATCACTTCGAGGTGCAGCAGACCAAGGAAGCCGCAGCGAAAGCCAAAGCCAAGTGCGGCCGAGGTTTCCATTTCGGAACTGAAGGACGCGTCATTCAGCGAGAGTTTGGAAATCGCCTCGCGCAGGTCCTCGAATTCGGCGTTATCCACGGGGAACAGCCCGCAAAACACCACGGGTTGGGCGGGTTTGAAGCCGGGCAAAGCCTCGGCACAGCCCTTTTTCTCGTGGGTAATTGTATCGCCCACCCGCGTATCGCGCACCTGTTTGATGCTTGCAGTCAGAAAGCCGATTTCACCCGGTCCCAATTCGTCGATCTGTTCCATCTGCGGGCGGAATACACCGATGCGGTCCACCGGATAGGTGGCATTGGTGTGCATCATGCGGATGCGGTCACCCTTTTTCAACACGCCATCGATGATGCGCACCAGAACGATCACACCAAGGTAGGCGTCATACCAGCTATCAACCAGCATGGCCTTTAGGGGCGCATCGCGGTCACCCTTTGGGGCGGGGAGTTCGTTGACGATGGCTTCGAGCGTTTCGTGGATGCCCTCGCCGGTTTTGGCCGAGACCAGAATGGCGCCGGTGGCGTCAATGCCGATCACATCCTCAATTTGTTCGGCCACACGGTCGGGTTCGGATGCGGGCAGATCGATCTTGTTCAGCACGGGGACGATTTCGTGATCCGCCTCGATCGCGTGATAGACGTTGGCAAGCGTCTGCGCCTCGACCCCTTGCGAGGAGTCCACCACCAGAAGCGAGCCTTCGACCGCACGCATGCTGCGTGACACCTCGTAGGCGAAATCAACGTGGCCGGGGGTGTCGATCAGGTTCAGGATGTAGGTTTCCCCATCATCCGCCTTATAGTCGATGCGCACCGTATTGGCCTTGATGGTGATGCCGCGTTCGCGTTCGATATCCATCGTGTCCAGCAGTTGTGCCTGCATGTCACGTTCCTTGACCGTGCCGGTTTCCTGAATCAGCCGGTCGGCAAGGGTGGATTTACCGTGGTCAATATGCGCCACGATCGAGAAATTGCGGATTTTGCTAAGGTCAGTCATAAGAAAGGGATATGATAGAGCCGAAGGGATTGGTCAAGCGGGGTTCGGCATATCCGGCCACTAAAGCATTGGCATTTGGTACCCGCGGCCGGGATCGAACCGGCACGGCCTGTTCGGCCCAGAGATTTTAAGTCTCTTGTGTCTACCATTCCACCACGCGGGCATGCGGGTTGAAACCTTGCGCGACAATAGCGGCTGAATTTCCAAGGGCAAGGGGGTTTTCCGTGCCTATAGCATCCCCTCTTTCACCGCCTGCATCGCCACATAGGTCGAGGTACTGGCGACATGGGGCAAGGATGATATTTTCTCGCCCAGAACCACGCGATAGGCCGCCATATCACGCACACGCACCTTCAGCAGATAATCAAAATTCGCAGCCAGCATGTGGCATTGTTCGATCTCGGGAATTTCGGCAACCGCCTTGTTGAATGCCAAAAGGGCGGATTCGCGGGTGTCGGAAAGGCGCACTTCGACAAAGGCGACGTGATCAAGGCCAAGGCGGATCGGATCCAGAATGGCGCGGTAGCCGGTGATATATCCGCCCTGCTCCAGCCGTTTCAGGCGGGCCTGTGTCGGGGATTTGGACAGGCCGATGCGACGGGCCAGATCGGTGACGCTGATCCGGCCATCGGCGGCCATCACTTGCAGGATAGCGCGGTCAAAGCGATCAAGCTCGGACGAGGTCATTTGCATTTCTATTCGCCACCTTTTCAGTCGTTTCGCCTGATTTACAGATCATATCAGGAATTATTCCCTGTATATTCATGTTATCATAGGCTCAAGTCAACCGCCCCTCAAGCTTTGCGGTTTTCTTTATTTGCCCATCCGGCAGCCACCAAACATCTGGAATAACGCCATGCTGAACCAACTCCGCACCCGCATTGACGCCAATCTTTACGCTGACGAGGATGCAGCGCTGCAAGCCCTGATCGAACAGGCCGCCCTGTCGCCTGCGGCTCGCAGCGCCATCACAACTCGCGCCACCACACTGGTGCGCGACATCCGCGCCTCTGCCCGCCCCGGTTTGATGGAAGTATTTTTGGCCGAATACGGGCTGTCCACAGACGAAGGCATCGCGCTGATGTGTCTGGCCGAGGCCCTGTTGCGGGTGCCCGATGCCAGCACCATTGACGCGCTGATCGAGGACAAGATTGCGCCGTCCAACTGGGGCAAGCATCTGGGTAAATCATCGTCCTCTCTGGTCAATGCCTCGACCTGGGCCTTGATGTTGACCGGCAAGGTGCTGGAGGATCAAGAACCGGGCATTGCAGGCCATCTGCGCGGGGCGGTGAAACGGCTGGGCGAACCGGTGATCCGCAACGCGGTGGCGCGGGCGATGCGGGAAATGGGGCGCCAGTTCGTGCTGGGCGAGGATATCCACAAGGCCATGAAACGCGCGGCGGGGATGGAGGCAAGGGGCTATACCTATTCCTACGACATGCTGGGCGAGGCGGCCCGCACCGAAGACGACGCGCGACGCTATCATCTGGCCTATTCAAAAGCGATTACATCAATTGCAGCAGCCTGCACCCATGACGACATCCGCCGCAATCCCGGCATTTCGGTGAAACTCTCGGCCCTGCATCCCCGCTATGAAGTGGCGCAAAAGGATCGCGTGATGGCCGAACTGGTGCCACGGGTCCGCGCTCTGGCGGGGTTGGCCAAAGCCGCCGGAATGGGGTTCAACATCGACGCGGAAGAGGCCGACCGGCTGGCCCTGTCACTGGATGTGATCGAGGCGGTTCTGTCTGATCCATCGCTGGCCGAATGGGACGGGTTCGGCGTGGTCGTACAGGCTTATGGCCAACGGGCCAGCGGGGTGATTGACTGGCTTTACGCGCTATCCGAACGGCTGGACCGGCGCATCATGGTGCGACTGGTCAAGGGCGCCTATTGGGACAGCGAAATCAAGCACGCTCAGGTGATCGGGGCCGCCGGTTTCCCCGTATTCACCCGCAAGGCAGCGACCGATATTTCCTATATCGCCAATGCGCGCAAACTGCTGGGGATGGTCGACCGGATTTACCCGCAATTTGCCACCCATAACGCACATACCGTCGCCGCCATTCTGGAAATGGCCGATAATTCCGACGTTTTCGAGTTCCAGCGCCTGCACGGGATGGGATGGGCGAACGCCTGCATGACATCGTGCTGGAGTCCGAACACACCCGCTGCCGGATTTACGCCCCCGTCGGCGCGCATCGCGATCTGCTGGCCTATCTGGTGCGCCGGTTGCTTGAGAACGGGGCGAACTCGTCTTTCGTGAACCAGATCGTGGACGAGGATGTGCCGCCCGAGGTGGTCGCGGCTGATCCTTTTGACGCCGATCTATCACCGGCGCGGATCAAACGTGCAGCAGAATTGTTCCTGCCCGAGCGGCAGAATTCCAAGGGCTGGGATTTGGCGGACAGGCCAACATTAACCGCGATAGACAAGGCGCGCGGGGCATATCGGTATACGGGCTTCACGGCCGCTCCGCTGGTGGCAGGCGGAGTTGCGGATGGGCCATCCGAACCGGTGCAAAACCCTGCCGATGCCGATGATACCGTCGGGCATGTGACATGGGCCACAGCCGGGGATGTGGACAAGGCTCTGACGGCCGCACGCATCTGGGACGCACCTGCATCCGAACGGGCCAAGGTTCTGAACCGCGCCGCTGATCTCTATCAGGAAAACTTCGGCCCGCTTTTCGCCCTGCTAACCCGCGAGGCCGGAAAAACCCTGCCCGATGCCGTTGGCGAATTACGCGAGGCCACGGATTTCCTGCGCTATTACGCAGCGCAGGCGCAAAACCATGACGCGGCCCCCGTCGGCACCTTCACCTGCATTTCGCCGTGGAACTTTCCGCTGGCCATCTTTACCGGTCAGATCGCGGCATCTTTGGCCACCGGCAACGCCACCTTGGCCAAACCCGCCGAACAAACCCCGCTGATCGCGCATTTCGCGGTGTCGCTGTTGCACAAGGCGGGCGTTCCCGCCCATGTGCTGCAACTGCTGCCCGGGGATGGACGTATCGGGGCGGCTTTGACATCAGACGCCCGTGTCGGCGGGGTCTGTTTCACCGGCTCGACCGAAACCGCCCAATTGATCCGCCGCGCGATGGCCGAAAACCTGACCCCCGGCGCACCATTGATCGCCGAAACCGGCGGGCTGAATGCAATGATCGTCGATTCCACCGCCCTGCCTGAACAGGCCGTGCGCGACGTGGTGCAAAGCGCGTTTCAATCGGCGGGGCAGCGCTGTTCGGCCCTGCGGTGTTTGTATGTGCAAGAGGACATCGCCGAAGCGTTCACCGAGATGCTGAAGGGCGCGATGGATGAATTGTCCATCGGCGGCCCTTGGGATTTGTCCTGCGATGTGGGACCGGTGATTGATGACGAGGCACAGGCAGGCATTGACGCCTATATCACGGCAGCCAAAACCGAGGGGCGCGTGATCAAGCAACTGGCGCGCCCGAACGCGGGGCATTTCGTGCCGCCGACCCTGCTGCGGGTCGACGGGATTGGCGATATGGAGCGCGAAATATTCGGGCCGGTGTTGCATATCGCGACGTTCAAAGCGGATGATCTGGATCGGGTGATCGGGGATATCAATGCCAGTGGCTACGGGCTGACCTTTGGTCTGCACACGCGGATTGACGACAGGGTGCAGCATGTGGTCGAGCGGCTGCATGCGGGCAATATCTATGTGAACCGCAACCAGATCGGCGCAGTGGTCGGCTCGCAACCCTTTGGCGGGGAAGGATTATCCGGCACGGGGCCAAAAGCGGGCGGGGCGGAATACCTGTTACGCTTCCTGCGACACGACACACCCGAGGTTGAGGACATAGACGAGCGGATGGACGCCGCAGAGGTGCAGACATTGATTGACCGCACCCCCTTTGAAACCGGCGAAATTGCAGCCGCTGACCTGCCCGGACCAACAGGGGAATCCAACCGGCTGACCTATCACAGCCGCCCGCCGTTTTTGTGCCTTGGCCCGTCACGGCAAGCGGCAGAACAACAGGTCAAAGCGGTGCGTGAACTGGGTGGCGTTGCGGTTCTGGCCTACGGGCTGGATGCGCAAGCGCTGGAAACCCTGCACGGGTTTTCCGGCGCGATCTGGTGGGGGGATGCGGAACGCGCCCGCGCTTACGGCTGCGCGCTGGCGCGGCGTGACGGACCGATCCTGCCGCTGATCACCACCGTGCCGGACAAGGCCCACGTCACAATCGAACGCCACACCTGCGTCGACACCACCGCATCCGGCGGCAACGCGGCCCTGCTGGCGGAAACAGGGTGATCAGAAAACCTTCAAATCCTTGATGGTGGCGCTGATCATCCCGTCGGTGTCATCGCTATCGGCCGACACGCCAACCCCGACCAGCACGCCGGGGGTGGCCCCGAAGGCGCGCTGGTAATCGGCCGCCAGATCGACACTTTCGTTAAAAGCCCCCTTGCCGGCCTTGCGACTGGCCACGGTTTTCAACTGGTTCGGGCCATAAGGGCTGAACAGGATTTTACCGCGCGGATAATCCCCGCCCCAGACGTAAACCAATGCCTTGGTGCTGGCATTTTTCAGCACCTTGCGGATAGAGGCACCGGACAACCTGTCGGCATCTTTCGCATCCATAAACACGAAATAAATTGCCAGATTACGATCATCCCCGCCCTTGCGGGTCAGATCCGTGGCCTTGACCGATTGCGCCACCGACCAGCCCCAGGATGCCATTTTTGATCCCCAGGCCGATTTTGGCACCGACCGGTACAACATCGAAACCGTGCCATCCGAGGACACCTGCAATTGCCGCCCCTTCAGGCCGTAATCATTGGTCCACAGGCGAAGGAAGCCCTGTTCCACCCATGAATTATCAAACTTCAGCGCCTCGGCCGAGGCCTGAAACGTCCCTGAAAACATCAGAACCACCACCAAGCGGGTCAATAATTTCATCATCATACTACCTTTCACACGGCAAATTTGTCTTTGGGGGCAAGTCTGGACCGTCCCATAGCCCCAACACCAATCAAATCTTTGTCAGAACCGCCCTTGACCCTCTGCCCTGCATCGGCAACCCTTGCCGTATGTTTCCTATTCGCGACCATAACCCGTCCCTGAAAACGCCCTATGTCACCTATGCGCTGATGGCGGTGAATATTCTGGTGTTCCTGTCCTATTGGGGCGATCTGGAAAACCAGCGTGTTATGAACAAGTTCTTCTATGACTGGGCGCTGGTGCCGGAAATGATTACCGGTGGCGACCATTACTATTCCTTGATCAGTTCAATGTTCCTGCATGGCGGGTTCATGCATCTGGCGGGCAATATGCTGTTCCTGTGGATCTTTGGCGACAATATGGAAGAACAGCTGGGCCACATCGGCTATTTGCTGTTCTATTTCGCGGTGGGCCTGGCCGCCGGAATGACCCAGATCCTGACCGCCCCCCATTCGCCGGTGCCGGTGGTGGGCGCGTCCGGCGCGATTGCCGGTGTGATGGGCGGCTATCTGTTGCTGTTCCCAAAGGCCAAAATCGACATCCTGTTTATCTTTGTGGTGTTCTTTCGCGTCTTTGCGATCCCGGCCTGGGTGATGCTGGGACTTTGGTTCGGCTTGCAGGTGATCAATGGCGCAATCGCGGATTCCAGCGTTGGCGGCGTGGCCTATTGGGAACACGCGGGCGGGTTTATTGCCGGTATATTATTGGCCCTGCCCGTCTGGCAACGGCTGGGTGGCAGGGTGTTTTGGGACAGAACCCACGGCCACCCGCCCCACCCCGAAGCCAAGTATAAACTAAGCCCGTCACGCATCCCTAAAATCACGAGGCGAAGATGACAAAACACAAGCTGACATGCCATTGCGGCGCGGTTGAACTGCGAGTGAAACTGGCCGACGGCCTGAACACTGCACAGCGTTGCGATTGTTCGTTTTGTAGAAGAAGGGGCGCGATTGCGGTCACTGCATTGCTTGGAGATGTTGAAATAGTGAAAGGCAAGGATAAGCTGACGCTCTATACCTGGGGCACGCATACCGCCAAACACTACTTCTGTTCGGTCTGCGGTATCTATACCCATCACCAGCGCCGCTCGAACCCGAATGAATACGGTGTAAACGTCGCCGCAATCGAAGGGATCAACCCGCGTGATCTGGGCAACGTGCCGTGGAGCGACGGGGTGAACCACCCGTCTGACCGCAAGGCCTGACGTGGCAGACGTTTTTCTGGTAATCCTGCCGCTGGTTCTGCTGGTGGCCCTTGGGCAGGTGATTGCCAAGACCGGCTGGCTGACCCCCAATGACTGGACGGGGCTGGAAAAGCTGAGCTTTCGGATATTGATTCCGGCCCTGATCATCCGCTCCATCGCCCATTCCGACATGACCCTGAAATCTTCGGGCCTGTATGTTGTGGCGATGCTGGCGGCCTTCACTGCCGTGGGGATGCTGACATTGCTCTTGCGCATGGCATTACCGAAAACGGCAATTGGCAATCCGCAGCTGTCCTCGATGTTTCAGGCCGTTACCAGATGGAATGCGCTAATCACATTTCCTGTGGCAGCACAGCTGTTCGGGCCAGCGGGGTTGACCACCATCACGATTGCATTGGCCTTTCTTATCCCGTTGATCAACATCGTTAACATTGCGGCCCTTGCCACGTTGCTTGCCGGACAGGTTTCTATCGGGAAGGTGCTAAAGGTAATCGCCTTGAATCCAATGATCATCGCCTCGGTTATTGGTCTTTTACTAAACATCGGCAACATCCCAATACCCGCCCCGATTGACACAACGCTGGAAATGACGGCCCGTGCGGCCCTTGCGGTCGGATTGCTGTGCGTCGGAGCGGGATTCAATATGCGGCGGTTGTTTTATCTGAACTGGCAGATTCTCTGGGCTGTGGCCCTCAAATCCGTGATGGCACCGGCATTGGTGATGGCGCTTGCACAATTCTTCGGGCTGGGACAAATGGAAACGCTATGCGCCATGCTGGTGGTGGCAACACCAACGGCCACGAATGGCTATATCATCGCCCGCCAGATGGGGGGCGATGCCGAACTTTATGCGATTATTCTGAACTGGCAGCTTGTGGTCGCGATCATTGCCTTTCCGGTGATGATTGCAATCATGCAGGGTTGAACATCACTTCTGGCGAATGATTTTGGCAAACTGCTCGAAGATAGGCTCGTTGGCACAGATCACTTCGCCATCGGCCAGAATATCGCCCCCCTTGCGCAGTGGCTCGACCAGCCCGCCTGCCTCGCGCACAATCACCAGACCGGCGGCCATATCCCATAAATGAAGGTTGCGTTCCCAAAAACCGTCATACCGCCCTGCCGCCACATAGGTCAGATCCAGCGCAGCCGCGCCCCAGCGCCGCACACCAGCGCAGGTTGGCAAAATTCGCGCAAGATCCTGTAGGGTTTCCGGCAAATCCCCGCGGCCAGCAAAGGGCAGGCCCGTGGCAAATACACATTCAATCAACCGGCGACGGCCCGAAACCCGCAACCGGGTTTCATTCATCCATGCGCCCTGCCCTTTTTCGGCAAAGAACATCTCGTCTTTGGTCGGGTCATAAACCACACCGGCGACAATCTCGCCTTTGTGCTCTAGTGCGATCGAAACCGCCCAATGCGGCATCCCGTGCAGGAAATTGGTGGTGCCATCCAGCGGGTCAACGATCCAGCGCCGTGTCGGGTCTGCGCCCTCCACAGCTTTACTTTCCTCGCCAACCCAACCATAGGTCGGGCGGGCCTCGGTCAGTTGTTCGCGGATGATTTCTTCGGCGGCAATATCGGCTTTGGTGACAAAATCGCCAGCGCCTTTCATGGACACCTGCAGGTTCTCGACCTCGCGAAAATCTTTTGACAGCGATCGACCGGCCGCGCGCGCGGCTTTGATCATCAGGTTGAGATTGGCACTCATCGGCATCGGTCGGCTCCTATTTTTCAAGAAGCCGTATATACACCCCTGCGCCATGCGCACAAGGGCGCATAAGAGCGAATTCTAGGATAGCATTTGCGCTTCGCGTGGCTTGATTGTCGGGCGGGCTGTGGCGCCATACGCCTTGACGCCCTCATCACGTAATTCGGGGAATAAGGTCAGGATTTCTTCGCGGGCCTCATCAGTTAGCGCATTCCAACCCATATCGCCGGGATGGAAGCTCTCTGATTCTATGCCGGCGGCATAAACCAGTTCGTGTTGATCGAACATAATGTGGAAATATTCCACGTCGTCCCCCGTTTCGCGCACAATTGTATCGCCATTTACCAAGGATTTGGCAGGTGCCAGCACCTCGGTCTGTCCCAAATGGACCTCGGCGCGCCACCCCGACAATAAAATCCGGTGCTGTGGCGACACACGCAAGTCTTCGGTGTTGCCCAATGCCCCTTTGCGGATCAGAATCGGCGCAAAGGCGTTTTCGGCTGGAACAGTCCGTTTCCCGATCCAGCGCAAGGGTTGAAGTCCGTGATCAACAGTGCGGATCAGATCGCCTGTCTTCAAATCTTCGACGGCGACAGGGCTATCTGCCGTTTCAATTTTTGTCCCGCGGACAAAACAGGTCACATAGTTCCATGTTTGGCGGCTTGTTGTCATACCGCTATAATTATTGCCGGCCAAACTATCCAAAGAAAGTGACCGGATTGCCCCAGCTTCAAGGGCTGTCTGATCCGTATTTGCCGAATATTCCGGTGCCAGGTAGGTATTGCCGTTTATATCTTGATATACAACAGCTGTGATATTTGCCGTCGTTCCATCAATATATGTGATTGTTGCATTATAAACCGAAGTTGCATCAAAGGTCTGTGCTGCTCCGCCATTAATTGAAAACTGTTCGTTTGGACTGTTGTTCATGTTGTAGTATGAACCAGGGTTGCCAACTGCCGACATTGAGACAAAATTATTTACAAGCGCATTGCCCGCACCACCAAAAGTCATCCCCACCAAACTAGAGGCATTTTCGGCAATATTGTTCCCCTCTGTAGTGTCCATATCCGATAAGACACCCAGACTGATGACATTAAAAGTAGTCGGCATCGCGCAATCCTTTAATAACAGCCCCGCCCATCACAGGAGGGGATAGTATCATTCATTTTGCGTAGTACATATTAAGGGATTGCGGCAAAAAATAGACTTTTTCAGTTATTTCCAGGTAATTTGAGCCAAAATGCAGTTTTTTCCATTTTAGACTGTCTTTAGCGACCCTCGTTGCAACCTTACCGGAATCGACCGCCCCAGCCGGATAAAGTGGGCCATGTAGGGTTTATCCGCATCTTCATTGCGAACGGCCGCATACAGTCTGCGGGTCAGCCCGTCTTTTGTCAGACGGCGGGTTATATAATCGGAATTGTATCTAACATCCCGCACCACCCAGTCCGGCAATACGGTCACACCCCGGTTCGAGGCCACCAGCAGCAGGATAACCGCAGTCAGTTCCACCTGACGGATGGCAGCCGGTTCCACCTTGGCCGGTCCCAGCAATTCGGTGAAAGCATCCAGCTTACTGCGGTCCACCGGATAGGTGATCAGGGTCTGGTCGCGAAAATCCTTGGCCTCGATATAGGGTTTTTCTGCCAGCGGGTTTTTGGCGGCAGCCACAAATACAGGTTCATAATCGAACAGAGGGGAAAATTCGACCCCGGTTAATTCTTCGGGGTCCGAGGAGATCACCAGATCGACCTGTTCCTTTTGCAACGCTGTTAGCGCATCGAACGACAGACCGGCGCGGATATCGACATCCACATCGGGCCACGCCTTGCGGAATTCTTCCAACACCGGAAACAGCCATTCAAAACAGGCGTGGCATTCGATCGCGATATGCAAGCGCCCCGCGCGGCCACTGTTCAATCCCTCGAAATCCTGCTCGATCGCTTCGATTTCCGGCAACACCCGTTCGGCCAGCGCCAACAGGCGCATACCGGCCGCAGACAGGTGTAAAGGTTTGGAACGGCGGATAAAAAGTTCAACCTGCGTCTGCTCCTCAAGCCCCTTTATCTGGTGGCTAAGGGCCGATTGGGTGATGTTCATCACCTCGGCCGCACGGGCCAGCCCGCCGGCCTCGTGAATGGCTTTGATGGTGCGCAGATGGCGAAGCTCCAGATGCATTATGTGGTCAGCCTCATGTTGATCTTGAGAATTATGAATTTGTTTCACAGTTTGCCATATGCGAAAAGGACCCTCAAGCAAAAAGGAATCCGGTATGGCCACGCCTCGTATCAGCTTTGAATTTTTCCCGCCGCAATCGCTCGAGGCGTCGTTTCGCCTGTGGGATACCGTGCAGGTGCTGGCACCGCTGAACCCGAATTTCGTTTCGGTCACCTATGGTGCAGGCGGCACCACGCGGGATCTAACGCATGACGCGGTGACCACCATCCAGAATAATTACGGGCTGAAGGTGGCGGCGCATCTGACCTGCATCAATTCCACCCGCGATGAAATTCTGGCGATTGCCGATAAATATGCCAAGGCGGGCGTGACCGATATCGTCGCCCTGCGCGGCGACGCCCCCAAGGGCGCGGACGGGTTCCAGCCGGTTGAGGGCGGGTTTACCAGTTCGGTTGAACTGGTTGAAACACTGGCCGAAACCGGCAAATTCAATATCCGCGTCGGCGCCTACCCCGAACCCCACCCCGAAAGCCCCGACACGGCGGCCGATGTGGAATGGCTAAAGCGCAAGATCGATGCAGGGGCCAGCAGTGCAATCACACAGTTTTTCTTTGAGGCGGAAACATTTTTCCGGTTCCGCGATGCTTGCGAAAAGGCCGGTATCGATGCGCCGATCATTCCGGGGATCATGCCGATCACCAGCTGGACGGGGATCAAGAAATTCGCTGCCGGTTGTGGCGCGTCGATCCCGACGTGGCTGGATGATGCGTTTACCAAAGCCATCCGCGACGGGCGCACCGATCTGCTGTCCACTGCCGTTTGCACCGAATTGTGCAGCGATCTGATTGACGGCGGGGTCGAGGATCTGCATTTCTACACCCTGAACCGCCCTGCCCTGACCCGCGATATTTGTCATGCGCTGGGGGTGGCGCCTGCGGTTTCGCTGGAAAATGTGGCCTAGGGCAAAGAGATTCCATGCCTCCGGCGGGGATATTTGAACGAAAAAGAAACGGGGTGATCCATTAAGGGCGGATAGGGTTTCCATTGGTTGCATATTTATGCCCCCGCGCCGTTGGGTGAATCCGTTCGCTTGCGTCCCGACCGATCACACGGCGGCGGCGCCACAGAAACAGCTTGGACCAGCCGCGCCATGATCCGACCATCGGGGCATCGGCATCCTGTTTATACCGCGCCTGCCAACCCTCTGGAAAACGCACATTGCAACCCTCCATTTTTTCCAGCATCCAGACCAGCGGAATGTTTGACAACGGTCGCGCCGCGACAAACCCGCCCAGATGTCCGCCAATATCGCTGTGACATCCCCGAAACCACATTTGTTCCATCACACCATGCCAATTGGCCCGGCTTTCCCACATCACCGGTGCGAATGCCAGACGGGTTTCATCCATCGCCAATGCGTGAAATCCGTGCCGCACACTATGGCCAAGATGGCGGCTGTGGAAGGCGTATTTTGGCTCGGTCAAGCGCCACAGCACTGGCAGACGAATGCCCAGCGCCATCACCGTATCCCATACCCCGACCATTTCGATTTTCACCCCTTTGTGGCAATGGGCCGCTGAAAACAGGCGCGCGGCATCACTGTCGGGTGTGCACTCGTAGTGGCGATAGACCTGCCGCACGTTGCGCACCATCGCATAGTCCTGCTTTAGCAGCCCCATTCGGTCAATCACCCCTGCCAATGAGCGCGCCGCGAACGCCCCGCGCGAAAACCCGAGCAGGAATATCCGGTCCCCCGGGCGATAACGACTGGCCAAAAACCCGTAAGCGCGCCTGATTTGGCGGTTGATCCCCTTGCCGGTGATCACATCCCATGTGTGCCGCCAATCATGCCATTGCACCCCGTGTTCATAACGCAGCGACAGGTGTTGCGAAGGGGCCATTTCGCACAACAGTTTATAGGCCAGCCCCGCGTTTGTTTCGCACCCAGCCTTAAGTGTGGACATGGTACCGTCAAAGATAATCACGTGATCCACCCGACCGCGCGAAGGTATCACGGGCGATTGCTCGATACCGGGTCCAAGGCCCAGCCAGCGCTTTATGCGTTTTATTCCGATCATTGGTTTATGATTGCCAGCCAAACTGCGCCACGTCGATAAAAAACCCTGTGAAGGATTGTTACAGTTAAATAAATTACGGTATAACATATTGATTTTATTTAACTTTAGAATATTTCCCATCTTCAAAGGGATTAAACCACTCCTGCACAGTGTGTTTCTAGTATGCCGGATCACAAACACCGGCCCATTGAAACCTTTAGGAGAACACGATGTTCAAATCCCTTCTGATTGCCGCCGCTATCACGTCTACCCTGTCCGCAGGTAGCGTTCTGGCCGACACACAAGCCCCCAAAGCCACCATCTACGCAATCACTGCAGATGGCAGCAAGTACTATGCGGATGCCAATGGTATGACACTGTATACGTTCGACAAAGACACCAAAGGTGTTTCCAACTGCAATGGTGGTTGTGCCGAAAAATGGCCCCCGCTGATGGCTTCGGCCAATGCCCGCAAGACAGGTGATTTTTCGGTCATCACCCGTGCGGACGGCTCTAAACAGTGGGCTTATAACGGCATGGCCCTTTACACATGGTTCAAAGACAAGGCCCGTGGTGACATGACCGGCGATGGCGTCAAAGGCGTATGGCATGTTGCCAAGCCCTAATCCTGTCCCCTAGGGTAAGGCAATGGGTGGTCCCGTCCTTGGGGCCGCCCGAATTGATTGGATACCATGCCGGAATTTCGAACCCAGTTACAGGATTGCCTGCCGGATCTCTGGCGCTATGCCTATGCCCTGACCCGTGACCGGACTATGGCCGACGATCTGGTGCAGGATTGCGCCGAACGCGCCCTGCGCAAACGCGATTTGTGGAAACAGACCGGCGCCTTGAAACCGTGGTTGATGAAAATGCTATTGAATCTATATCGCAACCATCTGCGCACCCAGTCACGCCGCCCGCAACTGGTGGCGATGGATGATATGCACCATGATCCGGCCGCCCCCGATGCGCTGGATCAGAAACTGGCCCTGTCGCAAACCGCACGGGCCATGAAAAAGCTGCCCGATGACCAACGCGAGGCGCTTTTGCTCGTTGTGCTGGGCGGCGTTAGCTATAAGCAGGCAGCCGTTGCCCTGAACGTGCCGCTGGGCACGCTGATGTCCCGCCTTGGCCGCGCGCGGGCGAAATTACGCGAACTTATGGCCGACGTGCCAACAGCCGACCTGAAGGGGGCCTCATGACCCAACCCAATGTGACAACCGATATGCTGCATGCCTTTGTCGACGGGCAGCTAAACGATGCCGATATAGCGCTGGTTGAAAGCTATCTGGCCGAAAATCCGGACCGCGCCGAGGAAGTCGCCGACTGGGCTGCCCAGAATGATGCGATCCGCGCCTTGTTCCCTGCCCCCGACATGCCGATTGAACTGCCCGAGATCGCACCCGTGGCCAACACCAACCGCGCCCCTTGGCGGGCCATTGCCGCTTCGGTTGCCATTCTGGCCATCGGAATTGCACTGGGCTGGGCGGGCCGAGGTGCCGCGCCGCAAAATACCGAAATTCAGGTAGCCGGCCTTGTGAACGAGGCCATCGCCGCCCACGCCGTATTCACTGCCGACCCAAACCGCCCTGTCGAAATCAAGGCCAATGACGAAGATCTGCTGATCCGCTGGCTGTCAAACCGTGTGGGCGAAAAACTCTCGGCCCCCGATCTGTCGGCCAACGGGTTTGCACTGGTTGGCGGGCGGCTGTTATCTGCAACCGAAGGCCCCGCCGCGCAATTCATGTATGAAAATGCCGCCGGAACACGCATCACCCTGTTTGCCGTGCGCAGCGACAACAGCCAGATGGCCGAATTCGAATTCAAAAATGAGGGCGATACCAACAGTTTCTACTGGCAGGACGAAAACCTGCGCTTTGCCCTTGTTGGCGATCTGCCCCGCGATCAGTTGAATAAAATCGCCGTTCAGGTCTATCAGGCGTTTTCATAAGGGATTTTGCGCCAAAACCGGCCTTCCCCTTGGCCGCATCATTCGTTAGACCCTGCCTGACCAATGATTTCATGCAGGACGACTGATATGGCGATGGAAAAGAACTTTGATGCGGCCTCTTCCGAGGCGCGGATTTACAAGGCTTGGGAAAGCAGCGGCGCTTTTGCAGCAGGCGCGAATGCCAAAGAGGGCGCGGAAACCTTTTCCATCATGATCCCGCCGCCCAATGTCACCGGCGCGCTGCACATCGGTCATGCCTTTAACAACACCTTGCAGGATGTGCTGGTGCGCTGGCACCGGATGCGCGGCCATGACACCCTGTGGCAGCCCGGACAGGACCACGCCGGTATCGCCACCCAGTTGCAAGTCGAAAAGATGCTGGCCGAACAGGGCCTGCCATCCCGCGCCGAAATGGGCCGCGAGGCGTTCATTGAAAAGGTCTGGGAGTGGAAAGAGAAATACGGCTCCACCATCATCAACCAGCTCAAACGCCTTGGCGCATCCTGCGACTGGGACCGCAATGCCTTTACCATGGATGAAAATTTCCACGACGCCGTGCTCAAGGTGTTTGTTGATCTCTATAACAAAGGCCTGATCTATCGCGGTAAACGGCTGGTCAACTGGGATCCGCATTTCGAAACCGCGATTTCGGACCTCGAGGTCGAGAATATCGAGGTTGACGGCCATATGTGGCATTTCAAATATCCCCTCGCAGGAGGGGCCGAATATGAATATGTCGAAAAAGACGAAGACGGCAACGTCACCCTGCGCGAAATGCGCAACTATATCAGCATCGCCACCACCCGCCCCGAAACCATGCTGGGCGATGGCGCGGTGGCTGTGCATCCCGATGATGAACGTTACGCGCCAATTGTCGGCCAGCTGTGCGAAATTCCGGTTGGCCCCAAAGAACACCGCCGCCTGATCCCGATCATCACCGATGAATACCCCGATATGAATTTCGGTTCTGGCGCGGTGAAAATCACCGGCGCGCATGATGAAAACGATTATGGCGTGGCCAAGCGCAACAACATCCCGATGTATCGCCTGATGGACACCCGCGCCCATATGCGCTCTGACGGGGCCGATTACGAAACCGCCGCCAAACGCGCCAAGGAAATTTCCGAAGGCGCCGAGTGGCAGGATAGCGAGATCGACGCGCTGAACCTTGTGCCCGACGCCTACCGCGGCATGGACCGTTTCAAGGCCCGCAAGGCGGTGATTGCCGATATCGACGCCGAGGGCCTGATGATCATGGTCGAGGACAAAAAGATCATGCAGCCCTTCTGTGACCGCTCCAAGGTGGTGATGGAACCGATGCTGACCGATCAATGGTATGTGGACGCTGCCAAACTGGCCGGCCCTGCCCGTGATGCAGTGTCGGACGGGCGGGTGAAAATCATACCCGAAAGCGGCGAGAAGGTTTACTTCCACTGGATGAACAACATCGAGCCTTGGTGTATCTCAAGGCAGCTTTGGTGGGGTCACCAGATACCGGTTTGGTATGACTATATGGGCAACGAATTTTGCGCCGCAAGTCCAGAAGAAGCCATGAAACAGGCGGCAACTTTCTACGAGAAGCGCTTTCCAAACGCAGAGATTGACATTGAAGAAGACGAAGGGTGCTTTGCCTCAGCTGATGTCGAAGGTGAAGGTATCGTTCCATACCCCGAAATCTACATTGAAAATCTTGACCCCTCGTCTGTCACGAGCCTAATCGTGGGTATTGGGCGCGACCCCGACGTCCTAGACACCTGGTTCTCCTCCGGCCTCTGGCCCATCGGCACCCTTGGCTGGCCCGAGGACACGCCGGAACTGCAAAAATACTTCCCCACCTCCACCCTGATCACGGGGCAAGACATCCTGTTCTTCTGGGTCGCCCGCATGATGATGATGCAGCTCGAGGTGGTTGGCCAAGTGCCGTTTAACACCGTTTATCTGCACCAGCTGGTGCGCGATGAAAAAGGTGTGAAAATGTCCAAAACGCTGGGCAATGTCATCGACCCGCTGGACATGATCGACGAATTTGGCGCCGACGCTGTGCGTTTCACCATGACCTCGATGGCCTCCATCGGCGGCACCCTGAAACTGTCAACCGAACGCGTCAAAGGCTACCGGAATTTCGGCACCAAACTCTGGTCCGCCACCCGTTTTGCCGAAATGAACGAATGTGTGCCCGTGGACGGGTTCAACCCGAAATCCTGCACCCAGACCCTGAACAAATGGATCGTAGGCGAAACCGCCCGCGCGCTGGACCAACTGAACGCGTCATTGGAGGCCTACCGCTTCAACGACGCCGCATCAGGGCTTTACGCCTTTGTCTGGGGCAAGGTCTGTGACTGGTATGTGGAACTGAGCAAACCGATTTTCTTTGGCGAGGATCAGGCCGCGATCAAAGAAACCCGCGCCACGATGGCATGGGTGATCGACCAATGCCTGATCATGCTGCACCCGATCATGCCCTTCATCACCGAGGAACTGTGGGGCAGCATCGCGGGTCGCCCCAAAATGCTGGTCCACGCCGATTGGCCCACCTATACAGCCGCCGAAATGGTTGATGCTGTGGCGGATCACGAAATGAACTGGGTGATTTCACTGATCGAAAGCATCCGCAGCGTGCGCACCGAAATGCGTGTGCCCGCAGGCGCAAAAGTCCCGATGTTGGTGCAGGAACTGGACGCCAAAGGCCGCACCGCTTGGGCCAACAACGAAGCCCTGATCAAACGCCTTGCCCGTATCGAAAGCCTGACCGAAGCGCCCGAACTGCCCAAGGGGGCCGTGACGATTGCCGTGGAAGGTGGCGTATTTGCCCTGCCGCTGGCCGACATCATTGATATTTCTGCAGAAAAAGAGCGCCTTGAAAAATCGCTGGCCAAGCTGGAAAAGGATATGGGCGGGCTGAAGGGCCGTTTGAACAACCCCAAATTCGTCGCCAGCGCCCCCGAAGAAGTAGTGGCCGAAAGCCGCGAGTTGCTGGCCCAGAAAGAAGAAGAGGCTGCCAAACTGAAAGCCGCGATGCAGCGGCTGGCTGATATGGGTTAATTACCCAACTCCATCTTTGTTCCACAAATATCCCCGCCGGAGGCATAGAATCTTTCTTGCTTCCGGCGCGGCACAGCCACTTGAAACAACGTGGTTAAGCCTTTGACAAACACCGCAAGGAATAAATCGTCTTGCCGCGCACAGATACCGGAATTGCCGGATCATCCGGCGCCCCGACCAACGGATCGCGCATGATGTATTCGCCATCCTTGAGCCCGACCAGCAGTACCCAATGCGGGATCACCCCGCCCAGTTTGATTTTCACAACCGGATAGCCGCCATCGGCCATACAGGCGGCAATCCCTTCATGCGTAGGTTCATCATGCACTGTAATCTGTACGGCCCCATCCGTGGCCTCGGCCACCTTGCCCCAGATCAGCCAGCCGCGACTGGTATAACCGCCCACCTGCCCCAGCTTTTCGTTCAGCTGTTTGGGTGAAATCGGCGTGCCTGTCACATTGCTTATGGCATTGGCCACGCTGGATACGGTGCAGCCATACCGCCCCAGCGTATCTGTGGTCTGTCCCATCGTATCACTGGCCCATTCCGCCGTATCCTGTCGAAAGGCTGCCGTATCGGGCAGCGCCATATCCGGCCCATCGTCCTGCACCGACACCGTATTGGCCGGTCCCTTGATAATATCACGGATCACAGACGGGTAGCGCCAACCAATATAGGCACCTCCCGCCCCAAGCCCCAACACTGTGACAAGTATGATCTTTTTCAGCATAGCGGGCTTTCCTGTCCAAACACGCCAATCATGGCGAAATACCATTACCCATGCCACAAAACACGCAGCGGGCTTACCGTCTGATTAAACCAACCGTCAGGACCACGCAATGTGCGACACTTTCTTTCACCCCGTCTCCGGACGCCTCTAAAATGTTCGAACTGCTGTGTGTTGATGGCAGGTTAGTGAACAACCCGTTCAATCGCGCGCATCATGCCCATTGATTTGTCATAAACCAGCGTCAGGATACGGCGTCCACCCGTGCGGGTGGCAAGCGTCGGCACGCTGCGCACAACGCTGGCAGCGGCGGTGGTGGCAAGAAAGCCACGGCGGGTCATTTTGGCACTCATAAAATTACCTATTGTAGTTGCGAGTAATTCTTATCTGGGGGCGCAAGGCAGGTTTTTCAACCCTTCCCCCTTGCCGCCCCGCAGGTTTTGCGGTTTCTATTCGCCTATGAACACACCCAGATACACCCCGCTGATCGCCTCGCTACCTGCCACCACGCCGTTCGTTGGCCCCGAGGTGCAGGAACGCGCCCGTGGCCGTGCTTTTGCGGCCCGCCTTGGCGCGAATGAAAACGTATTCGGCCCTTCGCCCAAGGCGATCAAGGCAATGCAGGAGGTGGTGCCCGAAACATGGATGTATGGCGATAGCGCCAGCCATGATCTGCGCGATGCTTTGGCCGCCCATCACGGCGTCACCATGGACAACATCGTGATCGGCGCGGGCATTGACGGGCTGCTGGGATCACTGGTGCGCATGACGGTTGCGCAGGGCGACAGGGTGGTCACGTCCGCCGGCGCCTACCCCACCTTCAACTACCATGTGAACGGTTTTGGCGGCGAATTGGTGCAAGTGCCGTTCAAGGATGACCATGAGGATCCCGACGCCCTGATCGCCAAAGCCACCGAGGTGGATGCAAAACTGGTTTACCTTGCCAACCCCGACAACCCGATGGGCAGTTGGCACAGCGCTGATGTGATCACCGATATGATCGACCGCCTGCCCGATGGCTGCCTGCTGGTGCTGGACGAAGCCTATGTCGAATTCGCCCCCGAAGGCACCGCCCCGCCGATCAACGGCAATGATCCCCGCGTGATCCACATGCGCACCTTTTCCAAGGCTTACGGCATGGCCGGTGCCCGTGTGGGCGCTGCGATTGGCCACAAGGATCTGATCGCCAGCTTTACCAAAGTGCGCGACCATTTCGGCATGAGCCGCGTTTCACAGGCCGGTGCATTGGCCGCGTTGCAGGATCAGGATTACCTGCAACAGACCCTTGCCAAAGTCGCCACCGCGCGCGGCCGGATCAGCGCCATTGCCCGCGCCAACGGGTTGACGCCCCTGCCCTCGGCCACCAATTTCGTCACCATTGATTGCGGGCGTGATGGCGATTTCGCCCGCGCCGTTGTGGCGGAAATGATTGAGCGCGATATCTTCATCCGCATGCCCTTCACCGCCCCCGAGGACCGCTGCATCCGCATTTCCGCCGGCACGCCCGCTGATCTGGACCTGCTGGAAACCACCCTTCCCAAGGCGCTGGACGCCGCCCGCAACAAATCTGTGTGAGGCGCTGGAATTTCCGGCGGCACAGGTATATGTTTGCGCTAACAAAAAGCAAAGGACAGACCATGTCAAAAGCACAGATCGGCGTTTACGGATTGGGAACCATGGGCAGCGCATTGGCGCTGAACATGGCGGAGCACGGGTTTCAGGTGGCCGTGACCAACCGCGAGGTAGACTGGATCGCGCCGTTCATGCAAGAGGCCGGAGATCTGGCAAAAAACCTGCATCCTTTTGATACTTTGGAAGAATTCGTGCAAGGCATCGCCACCCCGCGGGTCATTCTGTTCATGATCCCGTCAACCAAACCGATGGATATGATGATCGAGGCCGTAACACCGCTTCTGGAACCGGGCGACACGATCATTGACGGCGGCAACGCCAATTTCCACGACACACGACGGCGCAGCGCCCTAATGGCCAAACATGACCTGCATTTCGTCGGCATGGGCGTATCGGGCGGCGAAAGCGGGGCGCGACACGGGCCTTCTATGATGGTTGGCGGCACAAAACACAGCTGGACCCAGCTAAAACCCATCCTGCAAGCGATTGCCGCCAAATATCAGGGCGACCCTTGCGTTGACCACCTCGGCCCCGACGGCGCGGGCCACTTTGTGAAAACCGTGCACAACGGCATCGAATACGCCGATATGCAGGCGATTGCCGAAATCTATGCGCTGTTGCGTGATGTGGCAGGCTGGCAGGCCGCCAGGATCGGCGCGCTGTTTGCAGGCTGGAACGACGGCCCGCTGCATTCCTACCTGATCGAAATTTCCGGCAAGGTGTTGCAGGCGATTGACCCCGAAACCGGCAAACCGATGGTCGATCCGATCGTCGATCAGGCAGGGCAAAAAGGCACCGGCCGCTGGACCGTGATCGAGGCGCTGAAACTGGGCCAGTCCGCCAGCGCAATCGAGGGCGCGGTAGCAGCGCGCGCATGGTCCTCGGAAAAGCAAACCCGCGAAGTGGCGCAAGGGCTGCTAACAGCGGCCACCACCTCCGCCGATCTGCCCGATACCGACGATCTGCAAGCCGCCCTGATGGCCGCGCGCATCCTTGGCCATGCGCAGGGGTTTCGCGTGTTAAAGGCGGCCTCAAACGAATACGACTGGTCCCTGAACATGCCCCGCATCGCCGAAATCTGGCGCGCGGGCTGCATCATCCGCTCATCCCTGCTGAATGATCTGGCCGACGCCCTGCGCAGCAACCCGCCCCAAGGCGAACTGATCCTCGCCCCTACCATCCGCGCCCGTCTGGACTCTACCATTGCCCCCCTGCGCCGCGTGGTTACCAGTGCCGTGACAAACGGCATCCCCGTACCTGTTCTGGCCGGTGCCTTGGCGTGGTATGACAGCATCCGCACCGCCCGTGGCAGCACCAATCTGATACAGGCCCAGCGCGATTTCTTTGGCGAACATGGCTTCAAACGGATCGACAAGGACGGCGTGCAACACGGACCCTGGAACAGCTAAATGACCGACATCACCCTTAACGCCATCAAAACCGCGCAACAACAGATCGCGGGGCAGATCATCCGCACCCCGATGCTGGAGTTGCGCCAAACGGGGCTGGAGGGTCTCTTGCCCAAAGGTGCCCATGCAGTGATGAAGATGGAGCTGTTTCAAAAAGCCGGATCGTTCAAGGCGCGTGGCAACCTGTTGTCGGTGCAGGCCCTGACGCCCGATCAACGCGCCGCCGGTGTCACGGCGGCCAGCGGGGGCAACCACGCGCTGGCGCTGGCATGGGCGGCACAGGCGGCGGGCACCTCGGCCAAAATCGCCATCCCCAAAACCGCCGATCCGATCCGTATTGAAGGTTGCCGCGCCTTGGGCGCGGAACTGGTGCTGTGCGACAGTATTCACGAAGTGTTCCCCAAGATGGAGGAGATCGCTGCATCCGAGGGCCGCACCGTGGTCCACCCGTTCGAAGGCTACAACATGTCCCTTGGCGCCGCCACCTGCGGGGCGGAAATGTTCGCCGATGCCGCAAACCTTGATGTCGTGATCCTGCCGGTTGGCGGTGGCGGGTTGATCAGCGGCATGTCAAAGGCGCTGAAACTGCTGAACCCGAGCATCGAAGTCTTCGGCGTCGAACCATATGGCGCCGACAGCATGTTCCGCAGCTTCCAGTCTGGCACGCCCGAACATCTGGAAAAAGTGGATACAATCGCCGATTCCCTCGGCTCGCCCACCGCATTGCCCTATTCTTACGCATTGACCCGTGAAAACGTCACCGACATTGTACGCGTCCATGATGACGACCTGCGCAACACCATGCGCCTGATGAACAGCGCCCTGAAACTGATGGTCGAGCCTGCCTGCGCCGCCTCGCTGACCGGCGCGCTGGGGCCGCTAAAAGAATACTGCGAAGGCAAGAGCATCGGCCTGCTGGCCTGCGGTGCCAATATCAGCCGAGACCGGTTTATGGAACTCATAGGCTAACCCTATCTTTGTTCCACAAATATCCGCGCCGCAGGCATAAAATCTCTTACTCCGCCCGCCACGACAAACTGCCACATCGCAATTTCATACCGGCGATGCCAAATCCCCCGTCCAACCCCAACCAAAAGGACGCCTGTAATGAAACAATCCCTGTTGATGGAAAAATACCCCACGTTTGATTTGCAAATCGGCAAAGACGAAACCTCGCTGACTTCGGTTGACGAAATCCTGGCCGCGTTGAAGGTCAATATCGACGCCCACCCCAAAGTGGCCTACATTGGTATTTTCGACCACCTGAGCCACACAAATTCCATCGATGGTGACGTCGCGCCGGAAATCAAAGACGCAAAAAACATCCTGTTCTGTTTTGGCGTCAAACTATCCAACCCGCGCGTTCTGGCCGTGCGTCCGCGCTCCATCGGCGTGACCGATATGGGCGACCACTTCCACATCACATTCATGGAGCCACCCATGCCGATAGCCACAGACGCAATGGAAGAATGGTGCAAGGCGCTGGCGGACAAGGCCTAAACAATGCACCCCGTTCAGGGCATGGTCTGACCCTTTGCCCTGAACTTACTTGCTCTTTTTATGAAATCCGCGCCATATCTAGCATATGAGCAAGGCTATTTTCATTCAAAACCCCGTTTCAGTCTACAAGGATCGCCCGGGCGAAGCTTACCATTTCCCCAAACGGTATCTCCGCGCCGTTCAGGATACAGTTGGCGACTGGGTTATTTTCTATGAAAGCCGCAAGAACAAGGGCGCTTTTGGGTATGTTTCAGTGCAACGTGTTCTGGACGTTGTGTCCGACCCGCAGACCCCCGACCACTACTTTGCAATCCTAGATCCGTCCACAGAATGGTCGTTTGAACACACTGTTCCACGAGCCGCGCCAGACGGCATTGCGTTCGAACATTCGCTACGGGGCGATGGCGGGCGCCCGATTTCAGGCGGGGCAAATGTCTCGGCAGTCAGACGCATAACCGATCCGGAATTCGCAGCCATCGTCAATTACGGGATGCAGGAATTAACCGGTCCAGAAGCCATGCCCCGCAATACATCGGATGATGAAACAACCTCTCTGGCCTTCAATGATCCACCTGCCCCATTCGATCACGCACCACTTGCCTCTTTCCGACCCGAGATATTAACCTCGCGCAAATATCGCGACCCTTCGTTTCAAAGACAGGTCCGAAAAGCCTATGGCGGGCGCTGCGCTATTTCGGGATTAGAGTTGCGTAATGGTGGAGGACGTCCCGAGGTGGAAGCTGCCCATATCCGCCCCGTCAAAGACAAGGGGCCAGATACAGTCCGCAACGGCTTGGCCCTATCAGGCACATTGCACTGGATGTTTGACCGCGGGCTGATTTCCGTGGCTGAAGATCACCGCATCCTTATTTCACACAACAAAGTCCCCAAAGAAACAGCCTCGCGGCTGATCAGCCCCCGTCAAAAACTTCTACTGCCGGAAAATCCGCGCCATCACCCGCACCCGGATTACCTACGGTATCACCGCGAAAACATCTTTGGCCAAACGGATTAGGCCCCCGCTACCACCCGCGCCGCCGCCGACAGTGCCCCGTCGCCATGTTCGATGCCCAGCGCATCCATACCCGCTTCGATCACGCCCAGTACACCCAGCAGCATATGTGCGTTGACATGCCCCATGTGGCCGATGCGGAAAAACCCGTGCCAGGCCGGATCACCCGGCGGGGCCATGCCGATGCCGATGCCCAGCGTCACCCCTGCCTTTTCGCTCACCCAATCCCGCAACGCCGTGCCTTCGGGCGCGCCGATGCGCACCGCTGTTACCGCATGGCTGCGCTTGGCCACATCCGCAATGTTCAGCTCCGCCGGACCTGCCGCCCCCCAGGCATCAAACGCCGCCCAGACTGCCTGTGCCAGTTTCGCATGGCGCGCCCATGCAGCTTCCAGCCCTTCTTCGTGCACCAGCATATCCAGTGCCTCGCGCAGGGCGAAAATGTGGTGTGTCGGGGCGGTACCGGCGAAATACTGATAAAAATCATCCGGCTGCGCCCGTGGCCGCCAGTCCCAGTAGGAACTGACCAGATCCACCTTTTCCCGCGCACCGTCAGCCTTGTCGTTGAAAAACACAAAGCCCACCCCCGGTGGCACCATGATCCCCTTTTGCGAGGCCGCGACCATCACATCAACGCCCCATGCGTCCATCTCGAACTGCTCAACTGCAAGGGAGGCGATGCAATCCACCATCAACAAGGCATCATGCCCGGTCTGGTCCATCACCGCCCGTAGCGCCGGAATATCGTTGCGCACCGAGGTCGAGGTATCCACATGCACCGCCATCACTGCCTTGATCCGGCCCTCGGTGTCGGCACGCAAAACCGCCTCGGCCCGTGCCAGATCAATGTCCGAGCGCTTGCCGTAATCCAGAATTTCAACCTCGGCCCCCAACCGTTCGGCCATATTGGCCCAGCCAAGGCCAAACAGCCCCGTTGCCAGCACCAGAACCTTGTCCCCGCGCGACAGGACATTGGCCAGCGCGGCCTCCCATACCCCGTGCCCGTTGGCGATATAGATGGCCGCCTGATGCTGCGTGCGCGCCACCGTTTTCAAATCGGCAATGATGCTGCGCACCGTATCGGCCAGCGCCCCGCCATAGATATTCGGCGCGGGCTGGTGCATCGCCTGCAACACCCTGTCCGGCACCACGGATGGTCCGGGAATGGCAAGGTAGGGGCGGCCGTGGGATAGGGTCATTCGGGGGATTCTCCAGATAGGTTCCCGCCGACGCTATTGTCTTGCCTTGCGGGCGTCAATTCCGCAAACCGTTTCTTTGAACGGTCCACCAAAAGCAAAAGCCCCCGCAAAATGCGGAGGCTTTCAAATTTTCTGTTATTTGCTGCGCCTTATTGCAGCGATAGCGCCACAAAGCGCGGCTCGCCCGCGCGGCGTACCAACAGCAGCAGTGACTTGCGGCCAGCGTCCTTGGCGTCCGCGATACGCGCCTCGAGTTCAGCCACGGTTGCCACTTTCTGTTGTCCGGCCTCGGTGATCACATCCCCGGCGCGCAGCCCTTTTTCAAAGGCTTGCGAGGCTTCGTCTACGTCTTTGACAACAAGCCCTTCCGCATCATCGGGCAGGCCCAGTTGTTGGCGCAGCTCATCCGTCATGCTGGTGACAATCAGTCCGAGGATACCCTTTTCAACGGGGGCTTGCGGGGTGGTTTCGGATGTCGCCGCAGGAACATCGCCTTCGGCCGTTTCGCGACGCCCCAAAGTGATTTTCAGCGTCTGGGTTTTGCCATCGCGCAATACCACAACACGGACTTCTTTGCCGACCTGTGTATTGCCGACCTGACGCACCAGTGCGCGTGTGTTGGGCACGGGAACACCATCAAATGCGGTGATCACATCCCCTGATTTGATACCCGCCTTGGCTGCCGGACCCTCGGGAACATCAGTGACCAATGCACCGGCGGCTTTGTCCAGCCCCAGGGCTTCGGCCACATCATCGGTCACATCCTGAATGCGCACACCCAACCAACCACGGCGGGTTTCACCAAACTGCCTTAACTGGTCCACAACTCGTGATACTACAT
>WFNH01000055.1 GCA_015488685.1 Marinosulfonomonas sp. | reverse complement strand
GGGCCTTGGGATGCTGGGCACCAAGCGGCGGTTTTTCGGCAATATTGTTGGCCATGCCGCCGGTGTCACGGACCCGTCCAGCCTGTCGGAATGGACCGCATCCGCATTTGATCAGACGCTGGATTGGGAACGGATCAAACAGTTCAAAAAGATGTGGGGCGGCAAGGTGATCCTGAAGGGGATACTGGATGTCGAGGACGCGAAAATGGCGGCCAATGTCGGGGTGGATGCGATCATCGTTTCCAACCACGGCGGGCGGCAGCTGGACGGGGCGCTAAGCTCGATCCGCGCGCTGGGGCCGATTCTGGAAGCCGTTGGCGACAAGGTCGAGGTGCATCTGGACAGCGGTATCCGCAGCGGTCAGGACGTGCTGAAGGCAATGGCGATGGGGGCCAAGGGCACCTATATCGGGCGGGCCTATACCTATGGTCTGGGCGCGATGGGGCAAGCGGGCGTGACCAAGGCGCTCGAGGTGATCCAGCGCGAAATGGACCTGACGATGGGGCTGTGTGGGCGCACCACGATTGACGCGCTGGATCGGGATATTCTGTTGGTGCCCAAAGATTTTTCTGGAAAATGGGAATAAGATCAGACCACCAGACCACCAGACCACCAGACCACAGGAAAGATACAGTTGCCAATCAGGGAATTGGTTTAGCGTAAAATCCATTCCTTTGCGGATAAAAAATATCTGTCGCTGAATTTCTTTGCTTAGGGTCAGCCTATCCGTTTACCCCCAGCACTGCCCCAGGGTTCATGATCCCCGCCGGGTCAAGCGCCGCCTTCACCGCCCGCATGGCCGCCAGTTTCGCTGGATCGCCATAACGCGCCAGATCGGCCACTTTCATCCGCCCGACCCCGTGTTCGGCGGAAAATGAGCCATCATAGTCATGCACCAGATCATGCACGGCGTCCTTGATGGCATCGCGCAAGGGGTCGTATTCGGACCGGTCACGTCCTGCCTGCGGGAACATGTTGTAATGCAGATTACCATCGCCCAGATGACCAAAACAGTTGATGCGGAAATCCCCGATCCGCGCCAGCATCCGCGCCCCGCGCTCGATGAATTCCGGTATCGCCGACAGCGGCAGTGAAATATCATGCGAGGCGATTGAACCGATCCGCTTGTTGGCCTCGGGGATGGTCTCGCGCACTGCCCAGAAATCGGCCCTCTGCCCTGCCGATTGCGCAATCACCCCGTCGCTGACCAGCCCGCGTTCGAACCCGTCGGCAAACAGCCCTTCCAGCATGCCGCTGGCCGATTGCCCCCGCGCCACGCCCAGATCGACCAGCACCATCCATTCGGGGATGTTGTCAAACGGCAGGCGCACGTCAGGCATGGTCTCGGCCAGAAACTGCAAGCCCATACCGTTAATCAGCTCAAACGCTGAAACCGTTTCGCCGCAATGCTCCTGCGCCAGCGCCAGCAGGTCCAGCGCATCGGCGGGCGAGCCCACCACCATCAGCGCCGCCCCCTCCCCGGCCGGACGCGGGAACAGCCGTAGCGAGGCCGCGGTGATCACCCCCAGCGTGCCCTCGGCCCCGATCAGAAGGTCGCGCAGATCATAGCCGGTGTTGTCCTTGCGCAGCCGTTTCAGCCCGTGCCAGATGTCGCCATTTGGCAGCACCGCTTCCAGCCCCAGACACAGCGCACGGGCATTGCCATAGCGCAGCACATTCACCCCGCCCGCGTTGGTCGCCAGATTGCCGCCGATCTGGCAAGACCCCTGCGCTGCCAGCGTCAGCGGAAACAGACGGTCGGCATCTTCGGCGGCGCTCTGGACGTCCTGCAACACCGCGCCGGCCTCGGCCACCAGCACGTTTTCGGCGGGCCAGATTTTGCGGATGGATTTCATGCGCTCCAGCGACAGGATCACCGGTGCCGGCCCATCGGGCAACACCTGCCCACCGACCAGCCCCGTGCCGCCGCCATAGGGCACCACGCTCACCCGCGCGACGGCACAGGCGCGGATCACGGCTGCGACCTGCTCGACCGTTTCAGGCGCCACCAGTACCCCCGCCGTGCCCCGATAGCGGCCACGCGGTTCTTCCAGATATTTCGCAGAAAGGGGTCGGAACACGGCATCCGGCAGTTGTCCGCGCAGGGTGGTTTCCAAAGCACTGTCAGCAGGGTTCAGCATTTGATATCCCGTCCTCGTTTTACAGTCCGAACGCTGCCCCGGACCTGATCCGGGGCCTCTTTGTTCAAGCCCCGTCACCCGACAGTGGTTTTCCCCCGCCGGTCCCCGCGCAGATTGGCATAGAGCACATGATTGCGCCAGCGCCCGTCGATCTGCAGGTAACTCTGCGCCACCCCTTCGTATTTGAACCCCGCCTTTTCCAGCACCCCGCGCGACGGGGTGTTTTCAGGCAGGCAGGCGGCCTCGATCCGGCTTAGATCCAACGTGGTAAAGGCGTAATGCACCAGCGCCGCAATCGCCTCGCTCATATATCCCAAACGCGCATAGGGCTGGCCGATCCAATAACCCAAAGTGCCCGCCTGCGCCGGTCCGCGCCGGATATTGTCCAGCGTGATTGCGCCCAGCAACACACCATCCTCGCGCCGTTCCAGAAACACAGGCACCGCCGAGCCCGCATTGATCGAGCGTTGCGACCAATAAACGCGGTTGGAAAACCCCTTGCGAGTCAGGTGGTCCTTGCTCCAGGTCGGTTCCCACGGGGTCAGAAATTCAACGCTGGCACGCCGCAGGGCCGTCCATGCGCGAAAATCCGAATGGTGCGGCGGGCGCAGAGTCATCCGTTCGGATACGATCCGGATATTGCGGCGCCGTCGAAACATCAGGCCACCAGTCGCGCTTTGATATCGGCCAACGATGGCGCATCCTGAACCGGCCCATAGAGCGCCAATGCCGCATTCGAATTTTCTGCCATGGCACCGGCAAAATCGCGCACCTTGCGCATGTCTACCGCGTCGATCATCTCGACCGTTTCGGCCAGCGGCGGCACCCGACCCCAGATCGCCACCAGACGCGCCAGACGCTCGGCGCGCCGCTCGGGGCTTTCCAGCCCCATCAACAGCCCTGCCTTCATCTGCGCCCGTGCGCGGGCCACCTCGGCATCCGACATATCATCCGCCGCGCGTTTCATTTCATCCACCACCAGCAGGGCCAGTTCATGCACCTTGTCGCCGCTGGTACCCGAATAGATCGTCATCAACCCGCTGTCCGAAAACGCACCGGCCTGTGCGAAAATCGAATAACACAGCCCCCGCTTTTCCCGCACTTCCTGAAACAGCCGCGAGGACATGCCGCCACCAAAGGTGGATGCAAAAATCTGCGCGGTGTAAATATCGGGGTTGCGGTAATCCGGCCCCTCCAGCGCCAGCGTGAAATGCGCCTGTTCCAGTTCCTTGATCTCGCGGCGCTCCTCGCCGATGAAACGGGCCGAATCCGCCACCACACTATCGCGGCGGGGCAGATGGCCAAACAGCCGCTCGGCCTCGCGCACGATCACATCGTGGTCCACATCACCCGCCGCCGACAGGATCATCTGCGCCGGACCATAGCGTTCCGCGACAAACCCCTTCAGGTCATCGCGCCCGAACCCGCGCACCCGTTCGGCCGGTCCAAGGATGGGTCGGCCAATCGCCTGTTTCGGATAGGCCGCCTCCTGCAGCCAGTCAAAAACCACGTCATCCGGCGTATCCAGCGCTTGCCCGATTTCCTGCAGGATCACCCCGCGTTCAACCTCGATTTCCGCAGGGTCAAACACCGGATTCAGCAGGATATCCGAGATCACATCCAGCCCCAGCCCCACATCCGCGCCCAACACGCGCACGTAATAGGCCGTCATTTCGCGGCTGGTATAGGCGTTGATAAAGCCGCCAACATCCTCGATCGCTTCGGCAATATCCAAGGCGCTACGGGTTTTCGTGCCCTTGAATGCCATATGTTCAAGAAAATGCGCAATCCCGTTTTGCTCGATACGTTCGTGGCGGCCACCGGCCATCACCCAGATTCCAAGCGACGCTGATTCAAGACTGGGCATGTTTTCTGTGACGATGCGAAACCCGTTTGAAAGGGTGTGGAATTTGACGCTCAAGAGGAAATCCGATCCGAAATAAGTTTGGTCAGCGCACCCAGATCATTATCGACCTCTGTAAACCGTTCTTCGCGTTCAAACAGATCCCCCATGTGGGCAGGCAATGGCGGGTGGATCCCGCAGGCTTCCTCGACTGCGGCGGGGAATTTCGCGGGGTGGGCTGTGACCAGTGTGATCATCGGCTCGTTGCCCAAATTTTCCTCGGCCACTTTCACGGCGACAGCGGAATGGGGGCACAGAACCTCGCCGGTGCGGGCCAGCATATCCTTGATCTTGGCCATGGTTTCCTGTTCGGATGCGCGCCCTGAAACAAAGGTTTCGCGCAGCATGTCGATGGCCCCTTGGCTGATGGTAAATTCACCACCGTCCTTCAGTTCGTCCATCACCTGCGCCACGGCGCCGCCATCGCGCCCGTAGGCGTCAAACAACACCCGTTCGAAATTCGACGACACCTGAATATCCATCGACGGGCTGATGCTGGGCGTCACGCCCTTGGTGCTATAGGCGCCGGTTTGCAGGGTGCGGTGCAGAATGTCGTTCTGGTTTGTGGCAATCACCAGCCGGTCAATCGGCAGCCCCATCTTCCGCGCGATATAGCCTGCAAAGATGTCACCGAAATTGCCGGTGGGCACGGTAAAGCTGACCGAACGGTGCGGCGCGCCCAGCGCGGTCGCAGCACTGAAATAGTAGACCACCTGCGCCAACACACGGCCCCAGTTGATCGAATTCACACCGGCCAGTTTCACCCGGTCGCGGAATTCGAAATCGTTGAACATGTCCTTTAACCGCGCCTGGCAATCGTCAAAATCCCCATGAACGGCCAGCGCATGCACGTTGGTTTCAAGCGGCGTGGTCATCTGGCGGCGCTGCACGTCCGACACGCGCCCGTGCGGATACATGATAAACACATCCACCGCATCCAACCCGCGAAACGCCTCGATCGCTGCCGATCCGGTATCGCCCGAGGTCGCGCCGACAATCGTCACCCGCTCGCCCCGCTTGGCCAAAGCGGCCTGAAACAGCTGGCCGATCAGCTGCATTGCGAAATCCTTGAAGGCCAGTGTCGGGCCGTGAAACAGTTCCAGCAGGAAATGGTTTGGCCCAAGTTGCACCAGTGGCGCACGCGCATCATGGCCAAAACCGTCATAGGCCCGCGCGATGATGTCGGCGAATTCCTGATCCGTGAAACTGCCCTCGACAAAGGGGCGCATCACGCGGAACGCGATTTCCTCGTATGGCAGCCCCGCCAGCGCCGCAATGTCGCCTTTGGACATCACCGGAACCGTCGCCGGAACATACAATCCGCCATCACGGGCCAACCCCGTCAACATCGCTTCTTCAAAGCTGAGTTCGGGGGCTTTTCCACGGGTCGAGATATATCGCATGACTAATCGCCTTTATTCGTTCCTGCGCCTGATACGCCAGATCAGATACGCTGTCATCCCCAACCATACAAGCGCAAGGCCGAACCATGTAACAACATATTCCAGATGCCGATTGGGAATACCGGCGCTGGTCACCGGAAAGGGCTTTGTTACGGGGGTTTCCTCGGAACTCAGCCGCTGCACCAACAACACAGGTTCCGTGCCCAGTTTGGCAGCCATTGCAGCCACATCACGGGCAAACCAGATGTTCTTGTCTATCTCTGGCTCGGGGATCGCCGCGCCCGCCTCGTCCGGCCACAACAGATTGCCAATGATCCGCGCCCGAATGGCAGGGCGTGGCGCATCTTTGGCGGGGATGGCTACAAAGCCGCGATCCAGCATGATCCGCCGGCCGCCATCCGTTTCAAAAGCACTGATAATCCGGTACCCCGGGCCCATGTCCTTGGTGCTGGCCAGCACATGGATTTCGTCCGTCGTGATCAATCCCTGCACATCCACAGGCAAAAACTGATGCTTCGCCTCGCTTGGCTGGTCGGGCAATGGCACCGGTTCCGCCGCAATCACCCTGTCTATTTCCGCCAGCATCGCGGTTTTCCACTGCAACCGTTGCAACTGCCATATCCCCAAGGATACCAGTATCGCAGCCCCGATCAGCCCGAACAACAAAGGCACAAGGATAGGCTTCTTCAAAACGTCTCTCCCAAACGAAAAGCGCGGCCAGTTCCTCGGCCGCGCCCATCTTTGTTCTACAAATATCCTCGCGCGAAGCGCAAGAAAACTCTTTATTCACCCAGGACCGGGGCTACGCCCGTTCGGCCCTGAAACGCTCTCCCAGAGCGTTTCCCAGACGGGCCTCACCCACCCCAGATGTAAACGGCAGCAAACAAGAACAGCCAGACCACATCAACAAAGTGCCAATACCATGCCGCGGCTTCAAACCCGACGTGCTGTTCCGGTGTAAATTGTCCCTTCAGCGCGCGGATCAGGATAATCGTCAGGAATATCGTACCGATAATCACATGGAAACCATGAAACCCTGTCGCCATATAAAATGTCGATGGATAAATCCCGTCGGTAAACCCGAACGCCGCATGGCTGTATTCATAGGCCTGAAACACCGTAAACAGCGCGCCCAGCGCAATACCGATCGCCAGCCCCGTCACCATATCCTTGCGGTTGTTTTCATGCACCAGCGCATGGTGTGCCCATGTCACGGCGGTACCCGACAACAGCAGGATCAATGTGTTGATCAGCGGCAAATGCCACGGGTCAAAGGTTTCGATCCCCGCAGGTGGCCAAACGCCCTCCACTTTCGGGTAGCCTTCGGTCATCGGAAACAATGCGCTTTTGAAAAACGCCCAGAACCACGCTGCAAAGAACATGACTTCCGACATGATGAACAACACAAAGCCATAGCGCAGACCAATCCGCACCACCGGTGTGTGATCGCCAATTTCGCCCTCGTGCACCACCTCGGACCACCAGCCATACATGACGTATAGAACGCCCGCCAAACCGGCAAAGAACATCCATGGCCCGCCCTCGGCCAGATACAGCACCGCACCACCCAGCATGATGATGGCGGACAATGCCCCCAATAGTGGCCAGATGGAAGGTTCAAGGATGTGATAGTCGTGGTTCTTTTCGTGTGCCATTTTTGGCGTCCCCCTGTTCTTTGGGATAGTTTCTATTGGCCCAGTTCCGAAGATTGCGCGCGCGCTTCGGATTCGGGCAGTTCGATTTCGTGAAATGTATAGGACAATGTGATGTGGTTGATGTATTTCGCATCAATGTCGTTTACGATGTCGGGATCAACATAAAAGGTCACCGGCATTTGCGCCCGTTCCCCCGGTTGCAGCACCTGCTCGGTAAAACAAAAACATTGTATTTTGTTAAAATAGCCCCCCGCATCATAAGGCACCACATTATAGCTGGCTTGCCCGGCAATCACGCGGTCGGTCGGGTTGTAAGCCTCGAAAAACGCCAGGCCGGTTTCACCGATTCTCAAGGTCATCTCGCGCACGACGGGTTTGAATTCCCATGGCATGTCGCGATCTTTCGAGGCATCAAACCGTATTGTGATCTTGCGATCCAGAATCGTATCCGATCCGGCCTCGGCCACCCCCGTGGTGCCGCCAAATCCGGTGACACGGCAGAACCAGTTGTAAAACGGCACCGAGGCCCAGGCCATCCCGCCCATGAACAACACAACGGCAACGGTTTGCAGCACGGTTTTGCTTTTGGCATCTATCCGGCTCATTCGCTGGGCACCTCCGGCGTCATACTGATGCGCGGGGAATGGTCCGCTGCTTCCATCATGTCGCCGCTTTGCATTTTGGCCACGGTCATGCCGTAAACCAGCACCACAAACGCCAGCAATGCCAGCCCGACACCCGCGTTGCGGCCAAAGCGGCGGCGGTGGATTTCATGTTCCTTGACGATTGCCATTCTACCAGCCCTCCATGCCAAAGTTACGCAACACGCCTTCGGCCAGCAGCGCGCCGAAATGCAGGAATAGATAGAGCAGCGAGATGCGGAAAAACTTGCGCTCGGCGGCGTATTTGTCAGCCACCGCCGCCTCTTCGCTGCGCCGCCAGATTTTCACAGCCCCCGTGATGAACCACGCATTCAGCAACACCGATGCCGTCAGGTAAACCGGTCCGCCAATGCTGGTGAACCCTGCGCCCACGGCTACGGGAGCCAACAGCAGCGTATAGATCAGAATATGCGCCCGTGTGACCCGACGCCCATGCGTAACAGGCAGCATCGGGATGCCGGCCTTGGTGTAATCGTCATTCATGAACAGCGCCAACGACCAGAAATGCGGTGGGGTCCACATGAAGATAATGGAAAACATCAACACGCTTTCGATCGATATGCCGCCTGTCGCTACCGCCCAGCCGATCATCGGCGGGAAAGCCCCTGCCGCACCACCGATCACGATGTTCTGCGGTGTGCGCCGTTTCAGGCCCATCGTGTAGACCACGACGTAAAAGAAAATGGTAAAGGCCAGCAATCCGGCCGCCACGAAATTCGCCGCCAGTCCCAGCATCACAACCGCCATCACCGCCAGAGTCAGGCCGAATGCCTTGGCCTCGCCCGCTGTTACCTTGCCCGCCGGAATGGGCCGCTTGCGGGTGCGTTTCATCAGCGCATCTACATCAGCCTCCCACCACATGTTCAAGGCACCCGACGCCCCGCCGCCAATGGCAATAAACAGGATCGCGGCAAAACCGATGATTGGGTGCACCGGCACAGGGGCCACCAGCAACCCGACAAATGCGGTAAAGACCACAAGCGACATCACACGCGGTTTTAGCAGGGCAAAGAAATCGCCAAACCCGGCCTCGTTCTCGTATGAGGTGGTGTTCAGACTTGCATCACTCATCTTGGTGCCTCCTGGCAGTTGGTGGAAAAACCACCCACCCTAACCATCACAGGTAGGGTGGGGTTCTACCCCACCTTAGTTGGACGCAACCGTAATCGTCGAAGGAGTGCCAGCAAATTCCGCCTTGGCCCCCTGCAACCATGCCTCGTATTTCTCGGGGCTAACGGCCTTGACCGTAATCGGCATATAGGCGTGGTCCTTGCCGCACAGCTCGGAACATTGACCGAAATAGATGCCTTCCTTGTCAACATTGAACCACAGTTCCGCCAACCGGCCCGGCACACCGTCCTGTTTCACACCAAAAGCAGGCATCGCCCATGAGTGGATCACATCAGATCCCGTGACCTGCATCACCACAATCTTGCCCACTGGCACGACCACTGCGTTATCGGTGGCCAGCAGATATTCGTCCTGTGAATATCCCGCGTCCGCCAATTCGTCCCGCTCCAACAGCATGCTGTCGAATTCAAATCCGTTATCGACATATTCATAGGTCCAGAACCACTGATTGCCTGTCACCTTGATGGTCAGATCTGCTTCGGGGATTTCCTGACTGTTGAACAGCACCGGCAGTGAAAATGCACCGATAAATACCAGAATGACAATTGGAACCAGCGTCCATGCAATTTCCAGCGGTGAATTATGAGTAAAACTGGCAGGTTCTGGGTTGGCCCTGCGATTGTAGCGGAAGATCACGATCAACAGCAGCAAGGACACAAAAATCGAAATGGCCATGATAATCCACAGCACCATCCCGTCCAGCCATTGCAAATCCACAGCAACCGACGTGCTGGGAGGTTGCATATTCACGCCCCCCGAAACCGGATGCCCGATAATCTTCAACCCCTCCAGCGCGTCCTGCGCCGAAGCTGAAAAACCCATGAATATAACGGAAATTGTGACCCAAAGGCCGGATAGAATAGTCTGTATTCGCATGTCTTGTCCCTGTTCGTATTATGGCAGCTGTTACCGCCCTGAAATTCCATGCGACCCTCCAGCGGCCGGAATTCCATTGTTTCCTTTCCCCTTGAAACCATATTAAGCACAGTTAAATCAAGACAATCCTGCATCTGATATGCTGTTAATGTGATTAATGCCTGCCAACCCGAGGATAGAAAATGCCCGAAACCGGATTTCGCCCCTTAGAAAACGCCCTTGATCGGGACCGCACCCTTGCCCAGCTGAAACAGGCCACCGACGGGGCGGATGATGGCGAGTTGTTCTTTGAACGCCGCCGCTCCGAAGCGCTGGTGTTTGATGATGGCCGCGTGAAAACCGCCAGCTATGATGCCGCCGAAGGGTTTGGCCTGCGTGCGGTACGGGGTGAAACCGCCGGTTATGCCCACTCCACCGAGATCACCGAAGCCGCGATCAAACGCGCCGTGAAAACCGCGCGTCTGGCTGTGGGCGATGGCGGCGGCACCTGGGCCGAAGCCCCGGCCCCCACCAACCAGCGCCTTTATACCGACCAAAACCCGATGGACGACGCCAGCTTCCCCGTCAAAATCGACACCCTGCGCGAGATCGACGAATTCGCCCGTTCACTGGACAAACGCGTCATTCAGGTCTCGGCCACCATCGCCGCCAGTATTCAGGAAATCGAAATCCTGCGCCCCGAGGGCCACATCATCCGTGATGTGCGCCCCATGTCCCGCCTCAATATTTCCGTGATCGTCGAGGAAAATGGCCGCCGCGAATCCGGCAGCACCGGCGGCGGCGGCCGCGCCGGTCTGACCATGTTGATCGACCGCGCCCACTGGGAACCCGTTGCGCGCGAAGCCCTGCGCATCGCGCTGGTTAACCTAGAGGCTGTCCCCGCCCCCGCCGGCGCAATGGATGTGGTGCTGGGCAACGGCTGGCCCGGTATCCTGCTGCACGAAGCAGTCGGGCACGGGCTGGAAGGCGACTTCAACCGCAAAGGCACCTCGGCCTTTTCCGGCCTGATCGGTCAACAGGTCGCCGCCAAGGGCGTGACCGTGGTGGATGACGGCACAATCCCCGACCGGCGCGGATCAATCAGTTTTGATGACGAAGGCACGGTTTCGGGGCGCAATGTGCTGATCGAGGACGGCATTCTGGTTGGCTATATGCAGGACCGCCAGAACGCCCGTTTGATGGGCGTTGCCCCCACCGGCAACGGACGGCGCCAAAGCTATGCCCACGCGCCAATGCCGCGCATGACCAACACCATCATGCAGGGCGGGGATACGGACCCGAAAGACATCATTGCCGAGCTAAAGGACGGTATTTATGCAGTCGGGTTCGGTGGCGGGCAGGTTGATATCACCAACGGCAAGTTCGTGTTTTCCTGCACCGAAGCGTATCGCGTCGAGAACGGCAAAATCGGCGCGCCCGTCAAAGGGGCCACCCTGATCGGCGACGGCCCCGCCGCGATGAAACAGATCCGCGCGATTGGCAACGACATGGCACTGGACCCCGGGATCGGCAACTGCGGCAAGGCCGGACAATGGGTGCCTGTGGGTGTGGGGCAGCCAACCTTGATGATCGGCGGTCTGACAGTGGGCGGCGCGGGTTAGGCATTTCGCGGAAATGGTGGCGCCCGATCCGAGGGTGGGCATTGCAATGGTTATTATACGGACCTACACCGACAAACCCACAACGTTGCATTAGATTGAAACCTTGCAAAAGCGCCCGCCCGTGGGGGCGGATCGGGCGCTGCCATTTCTGCGAAATGACGGGGGTTACCGCAACCTGAACCTGTTGCGCAGGCCAAGGCCAAGGAAAAACAGCAGGATATAGCCAAATAACGTCTGCACCCCGCCGACCAGCTTCAAAGGCCATGCCAGATTTGCCGCAAACTCCCCGCCATAATACAGCTTGCCAAAGCCCAGAAACGGCAGCGTATTGGATATGCTCCACCCCGCCGCCTGACGTGGCTTGGCCCATGGATCATCCTGGCCCAACTGCCCCAGCGTCCAGTCAAATCCCGAGGCTTCTTTGGGCAAAAAGGTAAACGCCCCTTGCCACCACAGCATAAACAGCGCGCCGGACAGCATCACGAAAACCATCCAGAACAAAGGCCGCCAAACCGAATTGCCGTAATCCGATAACAGGGCATAGAGCCAGTAAAACGGTTTGTGATACCATTTGGCCAATACTGTCTTACACCGCATCTCCTGCCGGTGGAAAAACTGCGCCTCTTCAATTCGCAAAGATCTGTTCATGAACAACTGCAACCGGTAGTAGGCGCATTTTTGGTCGACGGCAGGCATGACACCTTTGCCTTTTAGCGGAGGCCAGTTATCGGTGTAGTTTTCAGAGGTTGGGAAGATAGTATCATAATGGAATGATGCTTCATTGAATATAGGAACCGCCGTTAAAAACCGCGCATTCGAAAACCACATAGTTGATCTAAAAATCGTGGAACTGAAATCAACCGTGCCCGAAAACGTCGTGGAAATAAAATAGGCCTGTTCCATGAATTTCGCATAACGGAAATCCGAAGGGATGAAGCTGTTATCACCTGTAAACCTAGCAAAACTGAAATCGGCAAAGCTTGAAAATGTCGCAGAACGAAAACTAGCAGAATCCGAAAATTCCGCAGAGTTAAAATTTGCTGTTCCCACAAAGGCTGCAGTACTGAAATCGGCAGAATCCGTAAACGTTGTGGAACTGAAATCAACCGATCTCAAAAATGCAACGAGGCAAAAACTGACATCTTTTTCAAATACCATGCCTCCAAAGTGAAGCGGTTTCGGGAAAAAGGTTCTTGAAAAATCTATAGTTTCATCTGGTGATGGCAGTTTAGCGCCCTCACCCATACGGGCCTGAAACAGTTTTATAATCTCAACCAGTTCCGCAGCAGCCTTTTCTTCGTCTTCTTGCGGAGACAATTCAGCAATATTTAATCTGGTCGTTCTTGCCCGTTCCGCGCGTTCTTCATCTGTCAATTCCAAACAAGCCCACAGGTTCCACGCCCGTCGACATTTCGCCCTCAATTCTTCAGCGAACTTCAACAAAGTGTCATCTTTTACATGCCCATTGGGCTCCTCAAATTCTCCACCTTCCCCGTAAATCGTCGCCAGCACATACCAAGGATTTTTATTCGCCGCCGTCAGCCGCACCCCGTCATTGCGGATCGCGTCGCCGTCCTCCAGCACCTCGATAATCTCGTGCGCCGCTTTGTTCGGGTCTGTCAGTTTTTCAGCCACTCTGATATTCCTTACCGTCAATGCCGCTACAATGCGTTACCCGCATTGGTGGTGCAAGCCTTTCAAAACGCGAAGGGCGCTATCAGCCCGCACCCTTGTCATCCCCGCGCAAGCGGGGACCTCGAAAGGTTGGCGCTTAGCTTCAGGAGGTTCCCGCCTGCGCGGGGATGACAGCGTTGCAAAATTCTCAACATCCGTGTCTTTTTCCTGCGAACCACTCGCAATCTGCACACCCCTCCCTATATAAACCCCATGAACAGACGCCAATTTACCACCCGCCTCGCCGCGCTTTTTGCCGCCCCCGCGCTGCCCGCCAGTGCCGTTTCCGCCGCCGCCAGCGCCCCCGTGGCCGCCCCTGTTGCGGTGTCCACCGGCGCGTCTTCCTGGGCCAGTTACCTGATGGCGATGCACAAAACCTGCACCCCTACCATGCTGAAATCCGTGCTGAACGTGTCCGGGGACATGGCCCAGACCCTGCATTCCCGTATGGTGTCGGACGGCATCATTCAGGATGGCAATCGGGTGGTTCGCGAAGTAAAACAGCGTATCAAATCCGCGCTCGAGGTCCCCGACATGCCTGATACCCGCCCCGCCGTTGCCGATGATCTGGATGCCCTTGCCGATATCTGGTTTGACGGCTGGTTTGAAGCCCACGCCGCGCATGTTCCCGATGAACTCAAGGCGTTACGCAGCCGTGACAGCCTGCGTATTCGCCTGGAAGATATGCTGGGAAATACCGATGTGGTTGGCCCCGTTGGTGCCCCTGTCGGGTTTTGCACGATCAAGGGCAACGAAATCTATCAG
>WFNH01000054.1 GCA_015488685.1 Marinosulfonomonas sp. | reverse complement strand
GGCGGGGACAACATCGAAATCCGATTGGTTGGCGACTATTTCGATGACACACTTGCCTCGGCCCGCAGCTATTGCGACCAAGTGGGTGCGCATTTTCTGCCGCCCTTCGATGATGTGGATGTGATCGAAGGTCAGGCCTCGGTCGCGGTGGAAATGCTGGAGCAACTGGGCCGCGCGCCGGATATGGTGGTGTTGCCGGTTGGCGGTGGCGGATTGTCGTCGGGTATCAAATCCTATCTGTCAGAACAGGCGCCGGATACCGAAATCCGTTATGTTGAGCCTGCAGGCGGCCCCAGCTTAACGGCCGCGATTGCCGCCGGTAAACCCGTGACGCTGAACAAGGTCGACAGCTTTGTTGATGGTGCCGCCGTGGCCCGCATTGGCGAGGAAAACTTCAAGGTTCTAAAAGATATATCCGCCGAAAACATCCTGCTGGCCCCCGAAGACCGGATTTGCACCACGATAGTGGAAATGCTGAATGTCGAGGGCATTGTTCTGGAACCGGCTGGCGCATTGTCAGTGGATGCTCTGCCTGCATTGGCCGATCAGATCAAAGGCAAAACCGTGGTTTGTGTTACCTCCGGCGGCAATTTTGATTTCGAACGCCTGCCCGAGGTCAAGGAACGCGCCCAGCGGTATCTGGGTCTGAAGAAATATTTTATCCTGCGCCTGCCGCAGCGCCCCGGTGCGCTAAAGGATTTCCTGTCGATTCTTGGTCCGCATGACAATATCGCGCGTTTCGAATATATGAAGAAATCGGCGCGGAATTTTGGCTCGGTCCTGATCGGGATCGAAACGGACGATGCCGGAAATTTCGCCCGCCTGTTTGAAGAAATGGACAAGGCCGGCTTTACATATAGCGACATCACCAATGATGAAACCGTGGCCGAGTTCGTGATTTAAGCCGCCTTCATACAGCCGAATTTCTTGCTGAATACCGATTTCGAAGCTGCATAAACCTCGAATATTTCATCCAGATTAATTGTATCGGCCTGACCGCCTGCCGCTGCTTTTTCCCCAGCTTGACACAGATCACCGAATTCCAGAAACCCCAGATTCAATGCACTGCCTTTCAGGAAATGCATGTCTTCCTCCAGTCGGGACAGGTCAGGTACCGCGATCATCCGCACCATCGTATCCTCGACCTCTTCCAGAAACATTGCGACGACTTCGCGGAAATCCTCGATCCCGACTTCGTCTCGCAATTCGTTTACCCGTTCCCAACTGATCAAAGTGCAACTCCTGAAAATCCGGCTGTGCATATTGATACGGTCGGTGGGATTAACAGCAGGTAACCCGCCAAAGACCTAAATCATTAAAATTTTATGATTCACTCGGCCTTAAAGGATTGCTGCCACAAAATGGCCAAGTGAGGGAATTTCCCCGCAAAAGGGCGTAAAAAATGGCTGATTCGGCCACGGCAAAAAACATGCAACAGTTCGAGGCAGACCTTGAACAAGACGAGGCAATCAAGCGGGTTTTGGTTGTTGATGACAGCCGTGTGCAACGCCGGATTCTATCGTCGTCTCTGAAACGCTGGGGGTATGAAGTGCTTGAAGCGGATTCGGGCCACGTAGCGCTGGAAATCTGTAAGCGCGAGCAACTGGACCTGATCCTTAGCGACTGGATGATGCCGGGAATGAACGGGCTGGAATTCTGCATCTCCTTTCGCGAGTTGGCGCAGGATAATTACGGGTATTTTATCCTTCTGACCTCGAAAAGCGAAAAGGACGAGGTGGCGCACGGATTGGATGTGGGGGCCGATGATTTTCTGACCAAACCGGTTAACGCCAGTGAATTGCGCGCCCGAATCCGCGCGGGTGAACGCCTGCAGAAAATGCAGCGCGAATTGACAGAAAAGAATCGGCTGGTCACCGACGCGCTGGCGGAAATTCAGTGCCTGTATGATATTATTGATCGTGACCTGATCGAGGCCAAGAAACTGCAGCAATCTCTGGTCAAAGAACGCTATCGCGATTTCGGCGCGGCCGAGGTTTCGTTGCTGCTGCGTTCTAGCGGGCATGTGGGTGGTGATCTGGTCGGGTTTTTTCCGGTGAGTGAAACACAAATCGGTCTGTATTCAATTGACGTTTCTGGCCACGGGATCACCTCGGCCCTGATGACGGCACGCTTGGCGGGGTTTTTATCGGGTGCAACACCGGATCAGAATTTGGCGTTACGGCAGGATGACAGCGGCGGATACACGGCTCGCAGTCCGGCGGCTGTGACCGAACATCTGAATCGCATCGTGCTGGAGGAAATGGAGACCGAGCATTATTTCACCCTGCTGCTGGCACATATTGATCTGACCACAGGCGTGGTGACGGCTACACAGGCAGGGCATCCACATCCGGCCATTCAGCGGGCGAATGGTGCGGTGGAGTATTGCGGTACCGGTGGTTTGCCGGTCGGGTTGATCCCGGGGGCAGAGTTTGAAGATTTCCAAATGACCCTGAACGCGGGTGATCGGTTATTGCTAATGTCGGACGGGATTACCGAATGTCCTGATGAAACTGGAAAGATGCTGGAAGAAGACGGTGTTACAGATCTGCTGAACCGCAACGCCAATGTGCGGGGGAACCGTTTTCTTGAGGCTTTGATGTGGGATTTGACGCAATACGCAGGGGATCAGGACTTTCCCGATGATATTTCGGCAGTTTTGCTGGAATTCAACGGTACCTAACCAAACAGTTGTTCTACAAAATACCGGTCACCTTCGTTTGCCAGCCTATGTGCGGCTTCATCCGGTTTCATCCAGACTGCCATATGCCCCGCCTCGCTTGGCGGTCCCAGTTCCCGCACGGGCCGTGCCGCGTAAATATGGCATAACTTCTCTGCCCATAGGTCGTATTCCGGCATATAGGTAAACCGCCGGAATACGCCAAGTTTTCGCGGTGTTGCAATCCGCCAACCGGTCTCTTCACCCACCTCGCGGTGTAGGGCCTGAATGGCGGATTCCCCCGGATCAATCCCGCCACCGGGTAGTTGGAATTCCGGTGTTGGTTCCTCTTGATGGGTCAGCAACAGGTTTCGCCCCAAGGGCAAAATTGCATAAGCCCCGGGCCTCATCACATAGCGTTTTCCCGCCACCACTGGTTCACCAAATCGCCGGATCATCTTTTCATCCACTCCCTCAATACCCATCTGTTGTGAAACCGCCAAGGCGCGGAATCAACCACAATCGCAAAAACCTGTCAGGTTGCCCTGCCGGATCAGCCGCGTTATGCCAAAATAGAACGCCAAAGGACGAATGAAATGACAAAGACCCCGCAAATTGCATGGGATGACACCATCCTGCCGTTCCAACTGGACCGCGCCAATATCCGTGGCCGCGTTGCCCGTCTGGATGGTGTGCTGGAACAGGTGCTGTCGCAACACAACTACCCACCGCAAATCGAAGCCCTGATTGCCGAGGTCGCCCTGCTGACTGCCTTGATCGGCCCGACGATAAAACTGCGCTGGAAATTGTCGATTCAGGTGCGCGGTGACGGCCCTGCCCGCATCCTTGCTGCCGATTATTACGCGCCCGAAAAAGAAGGCGCGCCTGCCCGCATGCGTGCATATGCCAGTTTTGACGCGGAAAAGCTGGATCCAGATCAGCCTGCGTTTTCGCAAATCGGCAAAGGATATTTCGCAATCCTGATTGATCAGGGCGAAGGCACCGAACCCTATCAGGGCGTCACGCCGCTGGATAGACAGTCGCTTTCCGACTGCGCCGAAACCTATTTTGAGCAGTCCGAGCAAATCCCGACCCGTTTTGAACTGGCCTTTGGCCGCTCTCAAACCCCGGGCGCGGATGAACGCTGGTTGGCTGGTGGCATTATGCTGCAACATATGCCCAATGCCTCGCCTTTGATGGTGGGCGCAGATTATACGCCAACATCGGACGAAGATGACGCCGAAAACTGGTCCCGCACCAACATCCTGTTGGATACGGTCGAGGAACTGGAGCTGATCGGCCCCTCTGTCGCCCCCACCGATCTGTTGTTGCGCCTGTTTCACGAGGAACAGCCGCGCATTTTCGATCCGCAAAAGGTGGAATTCGGATGCACATGCTCCCCCGCCAAAGTCCGGCAGAGTCTGTCGATCTACTCGGCCAAGGACATCGCGCATATGACAACGGATGATGGTGTGGTAACCGCAGATTGCCAGTTCTGCGGCAAGCATTACGAGATGAACCCCAAAACGCTGGGGTTCGAGGCGACCGAGCCTGCTGATGATACCGAATGAAACCCGAGCAAAAATAACCGCCGCGCTGGGCAGGTTGCATCAGGGGTCAAGTGATTTTGACCTGAACCCTGACGCGCAGCTTGACCCGACGCGCACCCTGCGCCCCGCTGCCGTTCTGGTGGCGTTGCAACAGGTGGGCGGGGAAATGCACGTTGTGCTGACCAAACGGGCCTCGCATTTGAAACACCATGCGGGGCAGATTTCCTTTCCCGGCGGCAAGCAGGAAGAGGCGGACAGCAGCTTTGAACATACTGCCTTGCGCGAGGCTGAAGAGGAAATCGGCCTGCCGCCGCAAAACGTCGAAATTCTGGGCGCTATGCCGATCCACGAAACGGTGACCAATTTTACCGTTACCCCCGTTTTGGGCCTGATTAGAGCCACATTTACCCCAACCCCGGACCACAACGAAGTGGCCGAGGTATTCACCACCCCCTTGTCTCACGTTACCAATCCGGCGCGGTTTTCCATTCAGGGCCGCCGCTGGCGCGGGCATCGGCGTGCGTATTACACTGTGCCCTATGGCCCCTATTACATCTGGGGCGCCACCGCGCGTATATTGCGGGCATTGGCCGAAGGGATGAACCCATGACACAAATCACAGCCGGTTGGATTACCGACCCGCACACGCAACAGGTTTGTGATATGCTGACGGGGGCGGGGTATGAATGTTATTTCGTCGGTGGTTGCGTGCGCAATGCGCTGCTGGATGTACCGGTGAACGACATCGATATTTCCACCAACGCGCGGCCGGATTGTGTGATTGAACTGGCCACGGCCGCTGGCCTGAAATCGGCGCCAACGGGTATTGATCATGGCACGGTGATGGTGGTTGCCGGCGGCACCCCGTATGAAATCACAACCTACCGCCGCGATGTCGAAACCGATGGTCGCCGCGCTGTGGTGGATTTTGCCGACAGCATCACCGACGATGCCCTGCGTCGCGATTTTACTATGAATGCGCTTTATGCTGATCGGCATGGCGTGGTGGTGGACCCGCTAAATGGCCTGCCCGATCTGCTGGCACGCCGCGTGCGGTTTATCGAGGATGCGGATCGGCGGATCAAAGAAGATTACCTGCGAATCTTACGGTTTTTCCGGTTTCATGCGTGGTATGGTGATGTGAATGCGGAGTTGGATGCCGAAGGATTGGCTGCATGTGCGGCGAATTTGGCCGGATTAGAGACACTTTCAAAGGAGCGTGTCGGGTCCGAAATCAAGAAATTGCTGGCTGCGGTTGATCCTGCGCCAAGCACGGCGTCTATGGCGGCAAGCGGGGCTTTGAACGCTATTCTGCCGGGTGCTGATGCGAAATACCTGCCGGTTCTGGTGCATCTGGAACAGCAAACCGGCACTCTGCCTGATCCAATCCGCCGGTTGGCCGTGTTGGGCGGGGAGGATGTAAAAACCTTGCTACGCCTGTCCAATGCCGAGGCAAAACAACTGGCGCAATTGCGTGAGGGGATTGGCAGTTCACAAACCCCCGCCGCGCTGGGCTATTATTTGGGGGCCGATATAGCGCGGGATGTGATCCTGTTGCGCACGGTCCTGATGGAAACCCCGCTGGACGAAACCGCGTTTGAACAAGCCAAAGCAGGTGCCGCCGCGCAGTTCCCGATCAAGGCGGCTGATCTGATGCCGGCCTGTCAGGGTGCCGCGCTGGGCCGGAAACTAAAGGAGCTGGAGCGTAAATGGGTTGCCTCGGGCTTTGCTTTGGGCAAAGAGCAGTTGCTGGGCAAATCAAAGGACCAAAGCACATGACCATTACCATCACACGTCTGGGCCATCACGGCGACGGCATTGCCGAAGGGCCGGTTTTTGCCCCCCGCACCCTGCCCGGCGAAGAGGTTGACGGCGAGATTGTAGATGGGCGGATTGCGACACCGAAAATTGTCACCCCTTCGCCTGATCGCGTTGCAGCACCCTGTCGGCATTACAAAGCCTGCGGGGGCTGTGCGTTGCAACATGCCTCGGATGATTTTGTTGCCAAATGGAAACAGGATGTGGTGCGCACGGCATTGGCGGCACAGGATATAGCCGCCGAAATACTGCCGGTTCATACCTCCCCGCCCCGTGCGCGACGACGCGCAGTGTTTACCGGACGGCGCACGAAAAAGGATGCGCTGGTCGGATTCCATGCGCGGGCGTCCGACGTGATAACCGAAATTCCCGATTGCCAGTTGTTGCACCCTGACCTGCTGGCCGCTGTTCCTGCTCTGAGGGCGCTGACGGTTTTTGGTGCCTCGCGCAAGGGCGAGGTGCGCTTTACTGTAACGCGTTCGGATGCTGGCGTGGATGTGTCTGTCGAGGGTGCAAAGCCGTTGGAAGGGCAGATGTTGATGACATTGGCTGCGATGGCGGGCGAACACGGGCTGGCGCGGTTGACGTGGAACAGCGAAATGATCGCCGAGATCAGGCCGCCCTATCAATCCTTTGGCAAGGCGTGGGTGAATCCGCCTGCCGGTGCTTTTCTGCAAGCCACGCAAGAGGGTGAAAATGCCCTGCTTTGCGCTGTGTTAGAGACTGTTTCCTGTGCAAAACACATTACCGACCTGTTTTCGGGTTGCGGCACCTTTGCCCTGCCGATGGCCGAAAGCGCCGAGGTCCACGCGGTCGAGAGCGAAGCTGATATGCTCAAGTCACTGGATCAGGGTTGGCGGATGGCAACCGGCCTGAAACGTGTCACCACCGAGGCCCGAGACCTGTTTCGCCGCCCGTTGCTGCCGGACGAATTGAAACGCTATGACGCCGTGGTGATTGACCCGCCGCGTGCGGGTGCCGAATACCAGATGATGGAAATTGCCACTGCACAGGTGCCGGTGGTTTCGGCTGTTTCCTGCAACCCGGTTACCTTTGCCCGTGATGCGAAAATTCTGATGCTGGCGGGTTATAAAATGGGGCCGGTGACGGTGGTTGATCAGTTCCGCTGGTCCACCCATGTCGAAATGGCCGCTGCTTTCACCTTAAAGTGACGGGAATCGGGTGAAAATTTAGGTTTGCCGTATGGCCGACTTGCTATATTGCTATCGAAAAATTCGAGCAAAGCAGGCAAAAATGCGTATTTTCAAAATTCTTATTCTAATGTTAGCCGTGGCGACTTTGGGCGCCTGCGCATCAAAATTTCAATCCTATAACGGACCGGAAGTGACCCGTGTCCAGATTTTCAAGGGGCAACGCAAGCTGTATCTGATGCACGGGGACAAGGCGTTAAAGATGTATGACATCGAATTGGGCTTTGCCCCCATTGGCCATAAATCCTTCGAAGGCGATGGTCGCACCCCGGAAGGTGAATACACCATTGATCGCCGCAATCCTAACAGTGCATTCTATCTGTCGATCGGTATTTCTTATCCCAACGCAGCCGACCGTGCTGCGGCACATGCCTTGGGTAAATCACCGGGCGGGGATATTTTTATCCACGGTGGACGCCGCCCGGGCGACCCGAAACGCGCCGACTGGACTGCCGGCTGCATTTCGGTTTCAAACAAAAATATGCGCGAGATCTATGCGATGGTCAAAAATGGCACACCGATTTCGATTTACCCGTAAGGCCGCAGACGGAAATTATCCGCCTGTAACCAATGTCCACCAGATCTTGCCGTTCTTGTCCTGATGCCAGGCAAAGCCCATGTCTTTGGCGTTCGGGTCCAGAATAACGGCGCGTGTATCAGATTTGGCCATCCATGCGCTTAGGGTTTCCAGTTCGGTTTCGTAGGTTTCCGAGATGTTTTCACCCAACATCATACCCGGGTAGCCACTACGCTTGACCCGATCCAGCGGAGATGAGCCATCAGAGCCAAAGTGCCACGGGCGGTTTTGCACCGACATATCGCGCGAATGGGTCGCAGCGGCGGCCGTTAGCTGTGCATTCAGACTAACAGGCGGGACACCGGCAGCATCGCGCAAAGTATTTACAGCATCCACCATGCGAAGCTCGATCTTTGATTTGCTACCTGCCTTAATTCTGTAGACATGTGGTAAAGGTTTTCCGTCAGGACCAAGCTTCGGGCCAGATGTATCACATGCGGAAAGGGCAAACAGGGCCGAGAAGGCCAGAATTAACAGTCGGGACATAAATATAGCCATTTGTTGTTGATTGTTCAGATCGTCTGTATAGGGAACAGCGTGGCGGATCAAACGCACTTTGTAGTGATCTGGCAAGTTAACGCTTGTTTGATTTGCGACTGCGACTTTATCGCCATATATAAGCGGTGAAAACGCGAGTTATATCGAGATGGAGTAGTGAAGTTATGAGCACCAAACCAAACAACAAGCTGAACCGCCGCCTTTTTCTGGGCACTTCAGCTGCTGCACTGGGCGCGCTTGCCACACCTGCGTTGGCGCAATCCGGATCAACCGAATTGGAATCAGATATTGCAGGGTCCGTTACCCGGAATATTTCCAGTTTTCGGTCGCTCCAGTGGCAACCTTATTTTTCAAACCTGAAAAAGGGTGCGATTCTTGTTGATACAACCTCGCGCGCCCTGCATTTTTGGTCCGAGGATCAGTCGATCTATAAACTGTACCCAACCAGTGTGCCTATGACCGATGACCTGACCCGTCGTGGCAGAACCAGTATTATTAAAAAGGTGGTTGGTCCCGATTGGCGCCCGACCGCGTCAATGCTGAAACGAAATCCGGAGTGGCCACATTACATTCCGCCAGGGCCGCAAAACCCGCTAGGCACGCATGCGATGTATCTAACTTGGCAGTACTACCGGATTCACGGCACACACGATACGCGTAAAATCGGTCGTCGGTCATCAAATGGCTGTATTGGCCTCTATAATGAGGACATCGCCGAATTGTTTGGCCTTTGCCAGATCGGCACCCAAGTGTTGCTAATTTAACCCAATTTCCGGTATTGGGGTTAGGGTTATAACTCGTGGGCTTGCACTCTTGTAAATTCAGGCGTTTAGGAATTGCACGAGTTATAATCTTGGGCGCATTCCGGCGCATATTCTGTGTGTCAGAGTGCCAAGACGAACAAGGAAATACACCATGAAAAAAATCACACTTGCTGCTATTCTGGCAGTCGCCGCTACAACAGCCGTTGCTGGCAACCTTCAGCCTCCGGTAATGGAAGAAACAGTTGTTGTTGAAGAAACAACAGCATCTTCGGGCGGCTTCGTTGTTCCACTGATGATCCTGTTGATGGCTGCTGCTGTTGCAAGCAACTAAGAAGAACACCGAAATTCTATTAAAAAGGCGGCGGGGTTTCCCACCGCCTTTTTTCATGCGTTTATTCCAGCCAGCCGTTCAGGTTATCCTGCACCAGCTTTGCCAATACCGCGATATGGGCATCGTCATCGTTCAGGCAGGGAATATAGGTGAACACCTCGCCGCCCGCTTCTTTGAAGCTGTCACCAATTTCTTCGTTGATTTCTTCCAGCGTTTCGATGCAATCCGCCGAAAAGGCCGGCGCGATTACGGCGATATTTTTCTTGCCCGCTTTGGCCAGCCGCGCCACTTCTTCCACTGTATAGGGTTGCAACCATTCCTCGGGTCCGAATTGTGACTGGAAAGTCGTGACCATTTCCGCCCCGTCCCAGCCCAGCCGCTCCAGCAACAGTTTCGAGGTCAGCTCGCAATCCTTCAGATATGGGTCGCCCTCCTCGATATATCGTTTTGGCATACCATGGTAGGACACCACCAGCAGATCGGGCCGTTTGTCCATTTTCGCATAGGCCGTTTCCACCGATTGCGCCAAGGCGTCGATATACATCGGATCACTGCAATAGGCCGGAACCAGCCGTGCCTGTGGTTGTGGTTTGGCGGCGCACATGGCCTGGAAAAAGGCGTCATTGGCGGTGGCGGTGGTGGCGCCGGCGTGTTGCGGGTAAAGTGGAAAAAACAGGATGCGGTCACAGCCTGCGTCTTGCATTGCCTGCACTTTGGATTTGGTTGACGGGTTGCCGTAACGCATACAGAAATCCACCACCACATCATCGCCATACCGCTGTGTTAGAGCCGCTTTTAGCTTACCAACCTGCGCTTTGGTGATGGTCATCAGCGGGCTTTCTCCGGCCTCGTGATTCCAGATGGATTCATACGCCTTGCCCGATGAAAACGGGCGTTTGGACAGGATGATCAGTTGCAACAGCGGCTGCCATTTCCATGCAGGATAATCGATTACCCGCTTGTCCTACAGAAATTCACTTAGATAACGGCGCATGGACCAATAGCCATACCCGTCGGGCGTGCCAAGGTTGGCAATCAGAACGCCTACTTTATTTGTCTTGGTCATCGCTGTTTCCTGTTCGTTGGTCCCACCGGCATAGCGGTTTAGCCGTGCATATCAAATGCGCCCCTTTGGCGCGGAGTCCGGCAGGGGTGTTTCATCCGTATTCAACGCATCCGCCAGCCGCGCGGTGGCAGATCCCGGTCGCAGCGGTTTTGGCTGGCTTTCATCCGGTGCCCAGCCCGTCAGATAGATCATTTCAAAGGTCGCCTTGATCCGCCCCTCGTCCAGTGCGAAATTTGCAGCATAGATTTCGGCGGCCTTGGCAAACAGATCACGCGGCGCGAAAACCTTGCGGCGCTGGGCCAATGCGTTGCCCTCGCCCATGTCGCGCAGGTCGCGCAGCAGGGCAAACATATCGCCATAGCTGACCGTGCGCAGATCGGTGTCGGCCACCGGCAGGGCAAAACCGGCCCGTTGTAACAAGGCCCCCAATTCGCGGATTTCCCCCATCGGCAAAATGCGCGGCGACAGGCCACCGGTCAGCGCCACTTCGGTCTCGGCCAGTGCCACGCGTAGTTCGGTCAGGGTCTCCCCGCCAAAACATGCGCCTAAAAACAGCCCGTCCGGTTTCAACGCCCGCTGGCATTGAATCAACTGCCCCACCGGATCATTCGCCCAATGCAGCGCCATCGCGTGAATCACCAGATCATGCGCACCCGGTTCCAGCGCCAGAACCTCGTCATCCGGCAGAATCAGGGCATTATCGGAAAATTCTTCCCAAATTTTAGGAAAAGGCGTGACAATTGCGATCGACGTAAACGTCCTGTTAACCAGTTTCAGTCTTTCCTTGATCTCGAAACGGACCTCTTCCTGCAAAAACATGGCCGCTTCATCCACCCGCGCACGAAACCGCTGCAAGGCAGCGCGGTCGGTCAGCTGAGGGGGTGTTTGCATCGGGCTGGTCCTTTGGATGTGCTGCGTGAATGTATGGGGAATGACAGGAAATGCAATCGGCTCTTCAATTGATTTACCCTTCGCAATGCATTTCCTGCCGCGAACTGGTTGAGGGGGATCATGCACTTTGCGGGAAATGCTGGCGGGATACGCCTTTTATCTCGGGTCTGACCTGTGACAAATGCGGCACTCCGTTGCCGGGCGAGGACACCGCTGATGGCATCCTTTGTGACGATTGCATGATTGTCGCTCGGCCCTGGGAAAAGGGACGGGCGGCGGTGCTGTATAAAGACAACGGGCGCAAACTGGTTTTGGCGCTGAAACACGGTGATCGGCTTGATTTGGCCATTCCTGCAGCAGGCTGGCTGGCCAGGGCGGCAAAACCGCTGATCCGGCCCGAAATGCTGATTGCGCCGGTGCCACTGCACTGGATGCGCCTTTTGCAACGGCGTTACAACCAATCTGCCTTGCTGGGCCGTGCCTTGGCAAAACAGGTGAAACTGGCGGATTGCCCTGATTTGCTGACCCGGAAACGCCGCACGCGGTCACTGGATGGTCTGGGGCGTGAAGCCCGCTTTCAGATGCTGGCCGATTCCATTGCGGCCAATCCGAAACGCCGTCACCGGCTGATCGGGCGGTCAATTCTGCTGGTGGATGATGTGATGACTTCCGGCGCCACATTGGCCGCCTGCACCGAGGCCTGTTTGGCCGCCGGTGCCAAAGATGTTTACACCGTGACACTGGCACGCGTTGCGAAGGATGCATAAATCCCTATAGTTCGGCGAAACTATGGGAATGGAATAATGCAGACAGTAGAAATATACACATCACCCTTTTGCGGGTTTTGCACTGCCGCCAAGCGGCTGTTGAAAAGCAAAGGTGTGGAATTCACCGAATATAACGTCGGACTAAGCCCCGCCAAACGTCAGGAAATGATGACGCGGGCCAATGGCGGGCACACGGTGCCGCAGATTTTCATTGGCGACAAACACGTTGGCGGGTGCGATGAATTGCACGCGCTGGAACGCGCAGGCAAGCTTGACGCGATGTTGGCGGGCTAAGCGATGAAAGCGGCTCTGATCCAGTTGAATTCGTCTGACCGGCCGGCGGATAATATTCCGGTGGTGGTGGAATTCATGCGAAAGGCCGCAAGCGCGGGCGCGCAGTTTTTGCTGACGCCCGAGGTAACGAACTGTGTGTCCGACAGCCGCGCGCATCAGCAAGAGGTGCTAAGCCTTGAAGCCGATGACCCCACCCTTGCCGCCCTACGGGCCGAGGCCGGGGCGCTGGGCGTCTGGCTGCTGATCGGATCACTGGGCTTGAAAACCGGTGATGCGGACGGGCGGTTTGCCAACCGGTCCTTTATGATTTCGCCCAAGGGTGACATTGTGGCGCGTTATGACAAAATACATATGTTCGATGTCGAGATCAGCAAAACCGAAACTTATCGTGAATCCGATGGCTACCGGCCTGGTGACCGTGCAGTGATTGCCAATACGGATTTTGGCAAGGTGGGGATGACCATCTGCTATGATGTGCGGTTTCCGCATCTGCATCGCACGCTGGCGCAGAACGGCGCGAAAATTCTAACCGGCCCCGCTGCTTTTTCTCCGGTGTCGGGCAAGGCCCATTGGGAAACCCTGCTGCGTGCCCGCGCGATTGAAACGGGTTGCTATGTTTTTGCGCCCGCCCAATGCGGAACCCACCATGCCACCAAGGGCCGTGCCCGCAGCACCTATGGCCATTCGCTGGCTGTGTCCCCCTGGGGAGAGGTTCTGGCGGATGGTGGTGAAAATGTGGGTCTAACGCTGGTCGATTTCGATCTGGCCGAAGTGGACGCGGCGCGGCGTAAAATCCCGTCGCTGTCTCATGACCGCGCTTTCAGGGGGCCGGAATGAGTGACACAAACGATCCCCTTGCCGTTGCCCTGTTCAGCGAGATTTTCATGGCCGACCAACTGGCCCGCAACCGTCTGTCCAAAGCGCTGCCCAAGGGGATGGAGCTGTCGCATTTTTCGGTGCTGAACCATCTGGCGAATGTGAACGCCGAACGATCCCCCGCGCAACTGGCCAAGGCGTTTCATGTCACCCGCGGGGCGATGACCAACACGCTGAACAAACTGGAATGGGCCGGCCATATCCATATCCGCCCCGACTGGGACGATGCGCGGCGCAAACAGGTCACCATCAGCCCCTCGGGCCGTGTGGCCCGCGAAGTGGCGCTGAATGCGATCACGCCGATCATTGCCAGAGTGGTTGAAAAAATCGGCCCCGAGAAGGTGCGCGGTGCCTTACCGGTTCTGCGCGAATTGCGCGATCAACTGGACAGAGGGGAATAGAAAGCCGAGTAACGCCGTATTGCAGGAGGCCCCGGATCAGGTCCGGGGCAGCGTGGGGTTTAGTGTTTTACGCTGGCCGTCACATAGTTCACCGACAAATCCCGATCCGACAACGACCACGACCATGCAATCGGGTTGAATACGAAACCGGTGCGGTCAACAGGCTCTAATCCGGCGTTATTGATCAGGTTTACCAATTCGTCCGGCGTGATGAACTTGCTCCATTCATGGGTGCCTTTGGGCAACCAGCGCATGATATGTTCGGCGCCGATGATTGCCACCATATAGCTTTTGGGATTGCGGTTGATGGTGGAACATATCATC